>JAQVZB010000013.1 GCA_029004695.1 Bacilli bacterium
GATATGAGTCGTATGCTAGAGGGTTCCAAGGTAATTCCACCGGAGATTTATTTCAAAGCTGGGTTCAAAGTTCAATTGGAGTTAGACCCGTAATTTCAATTTACTCTCAGACACGAGTAACTGGTACTGGTACAGCTACTGATCCATATATAGTAGTTTAATTAACAAAATTGAAGTATATTATTTAAATTAAATATATAATAATTAATACTTCTCTTTTATTTTTAATAATTAAATGTTATAATATAATTACCTAGAGGATGGCTAATATAAAACCTAGATATGGTGATAATTGGGAATCTAATTAGGAGACAGTGTTGAAGACTAATTTTAAATTAGGATCCTAATGTTTTCTATGTGATGCCCACCTATGGTAGAGTAGGTTTAATCACTGAGCTTCCTTTAGGTATTTTTTTTAAAGAGGTTTTTATGTTTGAACGAATGATTAGTTTAATTGGAAAAGATAAGTTTTCTAAATTACAAACAACTAGTGTTTTAGTAGTTGGTATTGGTGGAGTAGGTGGTTATGCTTTAGAAGCTTTAGCTAGATCTGGGATTATGAATATATCCATAATTGACTATGATAAAATTGAAATATCTAATTTAAATAGACAAATAATATCTTCTAATGATAATATTGGTCATAATAAAGTAGATGTAGCTAAGGAAAGGGTATTAAAAATAAATCCCGACTTAAAAATATTTACCTTTAATGAAAATTTAAATAAAGATAATATTGATATCATTTTAGAAAATAAATATGATTATATAATCGATGCTTGTGATACAATTGATACCAAAGTTTTATTAATTAAAAAGTTCCTTAAATATAAATATAAATTAATATCATGTATGGGCACAGCTAATAAGACTAACCCGGCATTATTATCAATTACAGAATTATCTAAAACTAATAATGACCCCATTGCCAAAATATTAAGAAAAAAGGTCAAAGATTTAAAAATAAATAAAAAAATACCAGTCGTTAGTAGTAGTGAAACTCCGATAGCCAATAAAAATTTAGGTACTAATAGTTATATACCTGGAATTGCTGGTTTGCTATGTGCTAGCTATGTTATTAATGATATAACAAAAAAGTAGAGTAATCTACTTTTTTTTGATTAAAAAATCTACTAAAAGGTTAGGATCAGCATCTTTCATGATAATTTTATAGATTAAATCAATAACCGGCATTTTTATTTTTTTTCTTCTTAAAAGAGTATAAATTGATTTTAAAGTATAATATCCTTCAACGGTATTCATCTCTAAGTATTTATTAGCTTTTTCTTTTTTTCCTTGACCTATTAAAATTCCATAAGAATAATTACGACTTTTTTCACTAGTACAAGTTAAAAGTAAATCTCCGATTCCGGCAAAAGAAAGAATTGTTTTTTTCTTTCCCCCAAGTCCATTAATTAATTCTTTAATATCGTGCATCGATTCAACTATTAAAAAACTTCTCGTTGATTCATTATATCCTAAACCGTTTAATATCCCAGATGCTACCGCAATTATATTTTTAATTGAACCACAGATTTCAATCCCAACAATATCTGAACTATTTCTAAGTTTTATCGTATCACTTGCTAAGACTTTTTTAATTTTAGCTTTCGTTTTAAATGATTTAGAAGCAATAGCAAAACCAATAGGTTCATTATTTATAACATCAATTGCAAAAGAAGGACCAGAGATAACTGAAATATATTTAGTTTTGATATAATCATTAAATACTTGATGAACAAATTTACAACTCTCTTGTTCGATACCTTTACTACCAATACAAAAATGCATTTTATCATTAATATAAGGTTTCATATTTGCAGCAACTTCGCCAACATATTTAGCTGCAACCATGATAAAGACTATTTCAGTATTTCTTAAAGCTTCTTTATAACTATTAGTAAATTTAATGTCTTTAGGTGTTTTTTCACCCGGAAAGATTTCTTTTTTACCTTTTCGAAGTAAGTTTACTTCTTCTAGACTATGGGTCCACATCGTAATATTATTGCCATTTTTATGAAGCATTTTAGCTATGGCATAACCAAAAACTCCAGTTCCTATTACTGTTACATTCAATTTTTGTTCCTCATTTCGTTATTTATTTTATTTAAATTGTTTTCATAATGATTTAATTTAGCTTTGTAAAATTTTAGGTCTTTTATTTCATTAGGTAAATATTGTTGATCAACATAGTAATTTTTATAATTATGGGGATATTTATAATCTTTACTGGATGTTTTGATATGATTTGGAACATTACCATTATTTCCTTTTCTTATCGTATTTATTGCACTGTCTATTGCTATTATAGCACTATTACTTTTAGGGGATAAGGCCATTTCAATAACCACAACTGATAAAGGAATTCTTCCTTCAGGTAACCCTAGTAAATTAACTGCTTCAATTGCAGCTGCTACTTTAGGACCAATTCCCGGATTAGCTAGACCAATATCTTCATATGCTATAACGGTTAATCTTCTAAAAATTATATCTAAATCTTCTGCTTCAAGTAAAAGACCTAAATAATATAAAGAAGCATTAACATCACTACCTCTAATTGATTTTTGAAAAGCACTTATAATATCATAATAATTAGAATCATTTTTATCTAAATAAATAACTGGTTTAGAATTTATTGCTTTTAAAACTTCAACAGTAACATTACCATCATCAGTACTATAATAAGCCATTTCTAATAGATTTAAAGCCGTTCTTAAATCACCTGAAGATAATTCGACAATGGCATTAATAACATCAGTTTTTACTTTAATATTATCTAAATAATTAAGACCTTTTTTTAGACCTTTTTTAATATCTTCAGCAGTTAAAGGATTAACTTTAAATATTTGACATCTGCTTCTAATTGCGGGATTAATCGAATGATAAGGATTAGAAGTTGTCAGACCAATAATAATTATTAAACCACTTTCAATATAGGGAAGTAAGATATCTTGTTTATCTTTATTCATCCGGTGTATTTCATCAATAACTAAAATAATTTCACCTAACATTTTAGCTTCTTCAATGACAATATCAAAATCTCTTTTATTATTAATTACGGCGTTAAGTAAACGATAATTTTTATTAAGTTCATTAATAATAGCTTCGGCTAAAGAGGTTTTACCTGTCCCAGGAGCACCATATAAAATCATCGAATATATTTTATTATTTTTAATTAAATTACTTATTATTTTATTATTTCCAACTAAATGGTCTTGGCCAATAATATCTTTTAATTTTTTAGGTCGCATTTTATTTGCTAGTAATTCCATTACTAATCACCATTTATAATTATATAATATATTTGCTAATTTTTCTATATGTATGTATAATTTAAAATAGGTGGTATACATGGAAAATAAGTCATTTTTACTAATTGATAAATTTATTAATTATTTAGCAATTGAGAGAAATTATTCCGAAAATACTATTAATTCTTATCAAAGTGAAATAACTAAATTTGCATTATTCTATAAAGAAGACATAAGTAAAGCTAATACTAAAGATTTAAAAAATTATTTAGAATTAAATAATCAATTAAGTAGTAAAACTTTAGCTCATAAAATAAGTTCTTTAAAAGCTTTTTATAATTATTTATTAAGAGAAGAAATAATAACAAATAATCCAGCTACTTATTTAATAAGACCTAAAAACACTTTAAAACTTCCAGATGTTCTTAATCTAGAAGAGGTAAGCTTATTACTTGATATTAATATTAATACTCCTTATAATGCTCGAGATAAAGCTATTTTAGAATTATTATATTCTACGGGGATAAGAATATCTGAATTAATTAAATTAGAGCATGCTAATATTGATTTTGATTCTTGTCTTATTAGAGTAATGGGGAAGGGGAGAAAAGAAAGAATTATTCCCATGGGAGATTATACCATCGATGCATTAAATAACTATGTAAAAAATTATCGTCCTTTAATAAATAAAAGAAAAAATAATTATCTTTTTATAAATAAAAGTGGAAATAAAATAAGTCGTCAATTTATCTTTAAAATGATTAAAAAAGAATGCTTAAAAAAAGGTATTAAGAAGAATATTTCTCCTCATACCTTACGTCATACTTTCGCAACCCATCTTTTAAAAAATGGAGCTGACTTAAGAATTATTCAAGAACTACTTGGTCATGAAAATTTATCCACTACTCAGATATATACTCATATTTCAAAAGATAAGTTACAATCTGAGTATAATAATATTCATCCTAGAAATTAATTGTAGTTATTTCTACTATTAGCATTGTTAGAATTATTATTGCTATTTGAACTATTGCTTCTAGCTCTAGAATTTGATCTTGCATTATTATTATTTCTTGATGATGATTTAGATCTTGCTTGATTTTTAGCTTTACTGTTCATACTAATTACCTCCTATTAATATTATGGTTTTTTTTAAAGTAATAATTCATTAAACATAATTATTTTTCATGGTAATATTTGGTTTAAATAGTCTTTTTTTTTATGATTTTTCATATTAATTAAATATGGAAATATTAATTGCGTTAACAATTAGTCTTGTAGCTGGTTTATCAACTGTAGTAGGGGCTTTATTTATTTTTTATAAACCAGCAAATATAAATAATTTTATTGGGTCTTGTTTAGCTTTTTCAGCTACTATTATGATATTAATATCAGTAACTGAATTAATACCAGAAGGTTTTATTTATATTAAATATAAATATAGTTTTATTTTAGCTATTTTTATCTTAATAGGGATGTTATTTATTGGTAATCTTATATCAAGTACTTTAAATAAAAAAATCGATAAAATTACTAAAACTAGTAGTAATTTATATAAAGTAGGTATTTTAAGTATGATAGTATTAATGATTCATAACTTCCCTGAAGGTATATTAACTTTTTTAGGCTCAATGATTGATATTAATTTTGGTTTATCAATTGCAACATCAATAATGTTACATAATATACCCGAAGGTATAGCAATTGCTATCCCTATCTATTATGCCACTAAATCAAAGAAAAAAGCGGTCAAAAATGTCTTTTTAAGTGGTTTATCGGAACCGATTGGAGCATTATTAGCATGGATCTTTTTATATCGATATTTAGATAATTTTATTATCAGTATCATATTATTATTTGTAGCAGCTTTAATGATTAGTATCGCTATTAATGATATCTTTGAAGAAGCTAATAAATATTCAAGAAAAAGTGTTTTAGTAGGAATATTCTTAGCAAGTATATTTTTTACGATAAATTCATTCATATTTAATTGATAGAGTAGGAGAGACTAAAAAAACCAGTACATTTACTGGTTTTGCATTTTTATCGATTGATTTATTCTATTTAATACATAATCTTTTTCATTAGGATAACAAGAATAAAATGTCATTAGTTTAATATCTGCATCGTTACAAATTTTTTTAACTTTTAAATCTCTATCTTTTCTACCATTATAATTATGAGTGTTATCATTAAGTTCAATTAATAATAATAGTTTTTTATAATCTTTTGTGAATATACCAAAGTCTATTACTCGATATAATTCATTTTGATAGCGATAGGGGCTATTTTTTTTTATTACAGAAGCTAAATTAACTTGTGGTACGATATTATATTTTGTTTCTAATTCAATTATTTTATTATAGAATTCATACTCATTAAGTGTCATAAAATTTTTGTTTGTGTAATAAATTTGAGAATTTAAGCGAGAATTATAATTAATATTATTTAATGAATTTTTAATTTTAGTTATGATATAAGTAATAAAGTAGAGTAATAGCAAAAATAATATAAGTGTTAGAATACTATCCATTTTTATTCCTTTCTATTATTATTAAGTTAACATAACATACATTATAGGAAGCTATATATTTCTTAAATATTAAGCTCTTCTTGTTTCTATTTCTGCCATCTTTTCAAGTACTTCAGTAGCATTATCTTGATTAATATCATTATAACCAAGTTCTCTTAAAGCTTGAATTTTTACTGAATTAAGTTGTTGGGTTCTAGATAATCTTTCTTCAGTTCTAGTTTCTATTTCTTGAACAAATCTTCTGTGAGACTCAACAACTTTATTTTTACTCGCTCCTCCACTACTATATAACGAAAAAGCAGAGTGAATTATTCCTTCAAACATAAATTGTTTATCTTCATTAAATTTAAATTCATGTGGTTTGGTAAATCCCGTTGCTTTAGACATATAAGCTAATAAATATCTGATTTCAGGTACATTATCAAGTGATTGTAATAAATGATATAAGTATAATAAAGCATAGTAGTTTTCTTCATGGTCTTGAGTATCAACTAATTTATCTTTAATTAAATAGGTGATATCCCCTATTAATTGTTGTTCTTCTTTTTTTAAGCCTTTTAAATCTAAAAATTCACCTTGAACATTATCTTTTAATCCTTTATTTAATCTTTCCGTTACAGCTAGCATATATTCGGTATTTATTTTAATATTTTCTAAAGTATCATTATCTCCATCTTCTATATCAAGCAGTTTAAATAAAGAAATCTTTTTTTCTTTAGGCCATTTACTTAAGTTTTGTAATTCTAAATAGTTATAAACCATTTGTCTAGATACTCCTAGGTATTTTGCTAGTCTTACTTTGGATATCCCCAATTCTTGTAAAATATTATTTAATTGTTCCATTTTTTATATACTCCTCTACTCTGTTTACATATTAATTTTATCTTAGTTAACACTTACTTGTCAAGTGATTTAAGCTTTTTCTTAATTTTTTATAAATAATTTAATTTTTTATTATCATTATATATTTCTTTAATTATCCCTGAGCCAATACATTGTTCCCCTAAATAAAAGACACATGCTTGACCAGGAGTGACAGCTTTTACTTTAGAAGGATATTTAACTAATATTTCATTATTTTCCAAGTATTCAAGTATTACTTCAACATCTGGCCCTCGATATCTAAATTTAGCCGTACAAAAGGTTGGATTAGTTGGGCTGATAATATTAACTTGATCTACTAAGCAAGCATCACTATATAAATATTTATTATTTTCTCCAAAGGCGATATATAAAATATTATTTTTCACATTTTTTCCTACCACGAAGTGTTTATCTGGATTGCCACTTAAACCAACATTTCTTCTTTGTCCAATAGTATAATTCATTAAACCAGTATGAGTTCCTACTTCATTACCGGTATCAATATCAATAATTCTACCTGGATTAGGTTTTAAATAATTAGAAATAAATTTTTGATAGTTTCTTTCACCAATAAAGCAAATACCAGTTGAATCTTTTTTATCAGCAATTGCTAAATCTAATTCGGTAGCTATTTTTCTTACCTCAGGCTTTGTAATATTTCCTAAAGGAAATAAAACATTCTTTAAATTATTAAGTGGCACGCCAGCTAAAAAATAAGTTTGATCTTTATTTAAATCTTTAGCACGGCATAATCGATTTCCCGAAATTTTAGCATAGTGACCAGTTGCTACATAATCAGCGCCTAGTTTATTGGCTTCTTTAATAAATAAATCGAATTTTATATATTTATTACACATTAAATCCGGATTAGGTGTTCTTCCTTTTTCTAGTTCATCTAAAAAGTATTTAAACACATAATCCCAATATTCTTTAATAAAATCCACTCTATATAAAGGAATATTTAATTTTTCACATACTTTAAGAGCATCATTATAATCTTGTTCTTGAGGGCAAATTTCCATACTTAAATTAGGATTACCTTCAGTATCATTATTTACTAGGGAATCCCAGTTTCTCATGAAAAGGCCAATTACTTCATAACCTTCTTTTAATAATAAATAAGCAGCTACTGAAGAGTCTACTCCCCCACTCATTCCAATGACAACTTTTTTCATAAATATCACATCTTAATTATATCAATTTATAGTAAAAAAAGAAAGTAAGCTAGTATTTTATTACCAAATAAGTATATTAATAAATCAAATATTATTATAATAATCAATACAAAACCATTTTTTATTAATTGTAAAAATACTAGTTCATAGATCTTATAATCTTTATTTTTAATTACTGTATAAAGTTTTTTACTAAATCTTAAGGCAATAATTAACATATAAATTAGGATTAAATAAAAGACTAATTTATTTATCATAATAAAGATAAAACCATATAATAAGCCTTTTATTTTTTTATAATGAAAAAAACCAGCAATTAAAAAACCAATACTTATTCCTTCATAAAATAAATAAAATAACATTAACGGTATTCCAAGAACAAATAAAGAGCAGATTGTAAAGATAGATATAATAATTAAATGATAAATAAAATTATTTTGCTTAGTATTTATTAATGTATCACTTAGACTAGATAATTCATTTATAATGCTACTTTTAGTTATATCAGGTTGAATAATATATATATATAATCCAATTAAAAAACCTAAAGTAAAAAGTGATACTAGAAATTTAATTAATAATTTATTATTGCTTGTCCACTTTAATTTCATGTAATCACCATTAAATTATATTTTAGTCTTCCAATATTATGAATTTTTTTGTATAATTGTTTATAGGTGATTAAAAATGGCAAATAAAGCAAAGAAAAAAAATAAAAATATCGGTGCAAAAATATTTGTTTGGATTCTCGTATTAGTTATGGTTATTAGCAGTATTGGAATTCTATCTTTATGGTAAGATATTAAAAAGCCTCAATTTTTGAGGTTTTTATTTGTAAATAAATCAAAAAATTGAATGATAACAACTAATATTGATTTAAAAAATAATTTTAGATCAGTTTTAAATGATATTTCATCAACATACTTTAAATCATTTTTTATTTTATCATCATGAGTAGAATATCTTCGGCCTTCACTTTGAGCATATCCCAATACTCCAGGTTTAACCAAATATCTTTTGGGATTATAAGAGTTCTTTGGTAATTTATCATTAGTCATAAATGGTCTAGGTCCGATAAAGGACATATCTCCCTTTATGATATTAAATAATTGAGGTAATTCATCTAAGCCAGACTGTCTTATTACTTTAGATACTTTAGTAATTCTTTGATTTCGATTTAATTTTAAATCATCTTTCATTGATTTAAATTTATACATTATAAATGGTTTTTTATATAAGCCCATTCTTTCTTGTTTAAATATTGTTTTGCCTTTTAAATTGATTTTTAAAATTAAATAAATAATAATCATTAATGGAAATAATATAATTAAGAAAATTAATGCCATTATAAAATCTAATATTCTTTTTATATATTTATACATCTTATTTACTTAATCTTTTTAAAAAGATTTCTTCTTTCTTATGATTTATTATTGTAGCTATTTTATATTTAGGTATATTTTCTAATACAGCTCTTTTCTTTTTTAATAAAAATTTAAAATAATCCTTATTAGCATAGATTAAAAATGGCCCATACATTAATTCTTTAAAGGTATATTTTCTGTTGCCTTTTTCAAAAACAATATTTATATAATAATGACCTTTATCATATACAATTGACTCATGAGTAATGTAATATTCTTTTAACACTAAATATTTTCGTAATAGATAATGATCATTATTTGATTGAATAATTAATTTATTTATTTGCGTTAAATTAGGATGACTTAAAATTTTTATAATTGTATTTGTGCCTAGTCCTGATATTATTACTGTATTAATATTTTGATCAATGATACTAATTCCATCACTTAATCTAGCATCTATTTTATCTTGTAATTTATATTTTTTAATATTTTTAAGAGCATTATTTAATGCTTTTTGATTTATATCACTAACAACTATTTTTTCTAAGCTCTTATTTTTTACTAAATAAATACCTAATAAAGCATGATCACAACCGATGTCCATTACTTTATCTTCTTTTTTAATTAAACCAGCAATGGATTTTAATCTATTACTAAGCATTTTAATCCACCATAAAGTCTTTTAATTTTTTAGCTCGTGATGGATGTCTTAATTTTCTTAAGGCTTTTGCTTCTATTTGTCTAATTCTTTCACGAGTAACATTAAATCTTTTACCAACTTCTTCTAAAGTATAGCTTGTCCCATCAATAAGCCCAAAACGAAGTTCTAATACTTGTTGTTCTCTTGGTTGTAAAGTAGATAATACTGCTTGAATTTCTTCTTTTAATATCGTATTAGTTGCAAATTCTTCTGGGGTTCTAGCCCGATCATCAGGCACAAAATCCCCAAGACTTGAATCTTCTTCTTCCCCGATTGGTGTTTCTAAACTTACTGGATCTTGACTAATTTTAATGACTTCTCGCACCTTTTCAACTGAAATACCCATTTTAGCACCTATTTCTTCTTCAGTAGGTTCGCGGTCTAATTCTAAGGTTAATTGTCTTTGAATACGAGCCATTTTATTAATTGTTTCAACCATATGAACCGGTACTCTAATTGTTCTAGCTTGATCAGCTAAAGCTCTAGTAATAGCTTGTCTTATCCACCAAGTAGCATAAGTACTAAATTTATATCCTTTACCATAATCAAATTTTTCAACTGCTTTCATTAAGCCAATATTACCTTCTTGAATTAAATCTAAGAATAATAATCCTCGACCGACATATCTTTTAGCTATTGATACAACTAATCGTAAGTTAGATTCAGCTAATATGTTTTTGGCTTCTTCATCGCCTTCTTCAACTCTAATGGATAAAGCCATTTCTTCGTCAGGACTTAATAAAGAAATTCTTCCTATTTCTTTTAAATACATTCTTACAGGATCATTAATATTAATATTTTTAGTTAAATCCGATTCATTTAAAATTTTTACTTCGGTTTCTTTAATTTTTTCACCTTTATTATGAGCTTTTAAATCTTCAGCAGAAATTACATTTATACCATTATCAATAAAAAAATTATAAAGTTCATCTAATGAATCAACATCGACATCTAATCCTTTTAATGAATTAGCTAATTCTTCAAAGGTAATATACCCATTTGTATGTCCCGATTCTAATAAAGCTTCTTTTCTTTCTTCTAATGTTTTTATTTCAACAATTTTCTTAGTCATTATTTTCCCTCTCTTTTTTTAATTTAATTATTAAATCATTGATTTCTTGTTTTCGATTTATATCTGGTTCGGTTTTTAGTTCAATTAATAAAGAATTTATTTGTTCTTCTTTAATCCATTTATAGATAAAAGCAATATAATTATCAAATTCTTCATATATTGGTTCCTTTTCTTCATAATAATTTATGATTCTTAATACGGTTTCATAATATTCATTATTAGATTCAAAGGTAATAAAATCAGCAATATTAAAATCTTTATTTATTTTATAAAACGCTAAAATATCATTTGCTATCTGACCATATTCTTTATCAGGAATATAACCTAAATCTTTTTCATATTTGCGAATATATTTGATATCTTTCATCATCATATAAATAAGAGCTTCACTGATTTTTTTGTTTTTATTCAGTTTTAAAGATTTTTTGATTATTTTAGGTTCATTCAATTTCACTTCTTTTTTTATTAATTTACTATATAATAAACTTTTATCTATGCCAAACTCTTTATTTAAATTATTAATTGTAACTTCTTTCAAAATATCATCATTTATATAATTTAGTTCGTTTATAATGGCATTTATATAATTAGCTAAATCTTTACTTTTATTTAAATCTTTATTTTTTTTAAAATATAATAATTTAAAATCAAAAAAAGATATCGGATTTTTAATAACTTCTTTAAATTTATTTTCCCCATTTTTGATAATATAATCATCAGGATCTTTCTCCCCACTAATTCTTACAACCGCAACATTAATGTTATGCTTTAGTAATTCTTCACCAGCAGCTATAGTGCTTTTCTCCCCCGCTTCATCATTATCCATTAATAATATAATTTTAACATTTAACCTTTTTAATAATAAAGCGTGCTCTTTAGTTAATGCTGTTCCCATTGTTGCAACAACATTTTTGACTCCAACAGTGTGCATTCTAATAACATCTAAAAAGCCTTCAACAATAAATATTTCTTTATTTTTTTTAGATTCACTTTTAGCTTTATCATAATTAAATAAAATATTACTTTTTTTAAAGATTATTGATTCTTTACTATTTAGATATTTATTAGTATCTTCATTATTATATATTCGGCCACTAAAAGCTACTACTTCGCCTTTTTCATTATTGATGGGAAATATGATTCGATTTCTAAATACATCATAAATATTATCACTTTTATTAGCTAAACCTATTTCGATAATTTGCTTTTCGGAATATTTTTTATTGATTAATAATTTAGATAAATTATTATCATTAAATGCTACCCCAATATTAAAGTCATTAATAGTTTCATCAAATATTTTTCTTTTATTCAAGTATTTTTTAGCTAGAAGACCTTCTTTACTTTTTAAATTATTTAAATAATATTTATTAGCAAGATTCATTATTTCATAATATTCTTTATTAATTTTATTTTCCGATATTTTATAATTAACATTATGCCCTATTTTTATTCCTACTAATTTTACAGCTTCAGGAAAAGTAAGATTTTCATAGTCTTTAACAAAAGAAAAAACATTTCCTGATGCTCCACATACAAAACAAGTATAAATTTGTTTTTCTGGAGAAACACTTAAAGATGGTTTATGATCATCATGAAATGGACAAACGCCAAAATAATTTTTACCTTTTGGTTCTAAATTAATATAAGAAGAAATGATATCAACAATATTAGCTTTGTTTCTGATTAAATTTATTTCTTCATTTGGTATCATTTAGAAATCACCTTCTGTTTATTATATATTCCCTTATTTATGACAATTTCCTTTATTTTTTAGGCGAATTTTAAATTTTTGGTCTTTTTTAAATAAAAAAAGCCATTTCTGGCTTATTTTAAACATAATTTGTCGATAAAATCATGTAAAATACTAACTATTAATACTGCTCCTAAAACCGCAAGAGTTGGTTCAATTAAAAAGAAAATAAAGGTAAGAATTCCTAATAATATACTATAAATAAGTTTTCCATACATGGTATATGAACTAGATAATGGATCAGTTGCAATATAAATAAAACAAAATAAAATACCATTAGAAAAAAGATTATTAAAGATTAATTCGATTTCATTTTTATATATTCCGTAACCACATATTAGAGCTGTAAATGTTAAAGCACTAAATAAAGGAATCATTTTTTTATAATAATTTTTACTGACTAAAACTATTAAACTTATAAGTAATAATAATCCATATGTCGTATTAATTCCTCCACTACAACGACCAATTAAATAATCAAAAGAACTTAAATTAAAAGTTTTAGTTGCTTCATAAATATTAAGAAATGTAAAAGTAGATGTCATATTAATAATAAAGATAATAATTAATGAAGTAAGCGCCATAATATTTATCTTCGTATTTTTCATAAACTTACTGATCATAAATATTATAAAAGTAACAACTATATATAAAAATATATTAGTATTAATACTAATAATTGAACCTACAATTATTCCATATATCGGATGAAAAGAAGAAAAGATCTTATTACTTAATTTATCATTATTTTTTTTAATTAAATTTTCATATATTAAGTTAACTATTATTCCGATTAAAAAGCCACTAATAGTAATTAATAAGGGCTTAAATAAGCCATATATGTTGACTAAATCATTTGTATACAATTTTATGCCATTTTTATAAAAACCCGCTAAAATTAAAGGAATAAGAGATAATAAAAGATATATAGAGATTTTTTTAATTGAATAATCACTTCTTAAATATAAATTATTCATTATTTAACCGTCCTATCTTTAAAATTTATTTTAGATGGGCATATATAAGTGCATATTCCACAATTAAGACATTTTTCTAATTTAAAATTATTTCTTACATCACATCCTACTGGACATTTTCGATGACATAAGCCACAATTTATACATTCTTTGGCCCCTTCTTGATCTAATGTATTTATAAAAATACTTTTGATATTTTTAGTTATTATAAAATCTTTAGACTCAACTTCATAACCACTTAATAAACCATTAATAATTATTTTATAATTATCATTAATTATTTTAATATTATTATTTAAGATATCTTTTAATGATGTTCCAATTTTAACGTTCATAATTTTGGCTTTTTCGATTGCATTTCCTGATATCGTAATTATTTTTTCCGTTATTGGTTTTTTCCTTCTTAAGACGTTATAAATAGCTAAAACATCTTCAATAGTTAAATAAATTATTTTATAATTATTTTTTAATAAATTTAATTCTTCAATTAGAATATCTTTATGCCCTAATGGATATAAATCTGGCATTAATTTTAATTCGATATTTGGGTATGTTCCAATTTGATAAACTAATTTTTCAATTATTTCACTATCATTATTTTTAATTGCCAAAATACATTTATGACATTTGAAAATATCATTAATGGCATCGATTATTTCTAATATTTCACTACTATATTTATTAATAATACTTTTATATGTTCCTTCATAAATTTCTAAATCAATTCCATTTATTAAGATTGTATTACCATCTAAATTTTTATTAAAAGCATTATATTCTTTGATTAATTTATTTACTTCATCTTTTTGATAATCATAAATGCTTTTTTTAGCGGAAATAATTTTATTGTTTGTTTCTTTAAAATCATTTTCAATTACTATACAAGGTCCGATTTGTTTATTAATAATCATTTTAGTAGCACCAAGTACATTGCCAGAAATAGGACTATAAATATATTTATTATCTTTAATTAAAAGAATACTATCTTTTAATACTTTTTCTTTAGTTTTAATATTAAGATTAAAACCTTTTTCATAGGGAATATATATAAAGTCAGGATTTAAATAATTAATTATTTTCGAATCAGCATCATATATTTTATTATGCTTGATTTGGATTAAACTGCCCATCTTTACCACCTAGCTTATTATAACACGCTAGATAATAAAAATAAACAAGACTTAAATTTAATTTTAAGTAAAAAAAATTCTTATAAAGAAGTATGATGATTTTTAAGAGTCGAATATTGAAGTTTATTTAAAACTGAATTATAGACATCATTTAAAATAATGTTTTTTATATCATGATTTATTTCATTAAGTGATATTTCCATAAATTCTGTATTAAGAAAGGGATAAGAATTTATCTTTATACCATTAATATGAAAAGTTGCTCTTTCAAAAGTCCTCAAAAATTTATCAGTAATGTTTCTTTGTAATTCATTATTTCTTTCGTGTAAAGTTCTAGCTTGAGCTTGATTAATTTGTCTTTGAGCTATTATTTCTCTAGATAAATATCTAACGGGTAAAAATGATACTACTTTTATATTTTTAATATCTTCGGTTTCTAATAAACTAATAAATATTGATAAGGATAATAACGCTGATGGAGATATATCAGAAATATTTTCCGGATAATAGCCGATGTCTCCTTTACCCATTTTATAATTTTTATATTCTTCACTTTCGGCTTCAAATACTCCATAATTTAATTTATATAATTCCCGAGCCACTTTTTTAGCATACCTCGTTTTTTCTTCTTTTAATTTGGTTTTAGGATTAATTATAGAATAAATATAACATACTTTTTCATTATTAGCATTAATCCTAATACCATAAGAAATATCAGGTAAGATATATTTAAAATATTCGTCATTAATTTGCTTAAATAAAGAAATATTAATTTTATGATTAGTTTCCATAAATACACTTTGATCAGTATTTTTAATACTAATAAAGCTTTCATCAAAACAATTTTGTAAAGGAATATTAATTCCTTGATTTAAATAATCAAAAGTATCATCTTTTAAAAAGGAAATGTTACGATCAATTAATTCTAAAGGATTAACGAAATCTTCGGAAGTTGCATTAACAAAAAGATAAGTTATCAAAGTTTTAAGTTTACTTCTTGCTTTATCTTTAGAAAAATTGGGAAATTTTTTAACTTTATCCATAGCGATGCTAAGATAATTTGCTAACTTTATAAAAAATAATTTTTTGTTTTTGATAATTAAAACCGGAAAGTTATCATCTTTCTTATACGATATTACTTTATTTTCTTCATATATCTTTGAATTAAACCCGATTGGAAATGGATCTCCATCGATAATTATATTCCCATTACTTGCTTCTTTCAAAACTTCATTTAATAAATCTTCCAATTTTAGCATCTCTTTTCATCTTGTTATTTATATTAGTATAGCAAAAAAATAATAGTTATTACACTATTATTTTTTATAATCACATGATGAGCATTTAATTATTTTGCCTTTTTCAACCATTAAACTAGAACATTCTGGACACTTATCTCCCGTTGGTTTATCCCATAAGGCAAATTTACAATTTGGATAATTACTACATCCATAAAATAATTTCCCTTTTCTAGTTGGTTTTTGGATAATATCATAATCACATTCGGGGCATTTACCAACAATTATTTTTGCTTTTTCTTCCTTTTTAATATATTTGCATGTAGGATAATTACTACAAGCCGTAAATTCTCCGTATTTACCTTTTCTGATAACTAAATCACTTTGACATTCGGGACATTTTTCCCCAGTGAGTAATGGAGGCTTTTTTTCCATTTCAGCAAAAGCTTTATCAACTAAAGGTTCAAATTTATTATAAAAATCAGTTAATACTTTAATATAGTCAATTTCATTATCAGCAATTTTATCTAAATCATTTTCCATATTAGCTGTGTATTCAATATTAATAATATTTTGAAAATATTCTTGTAATTTATCGGTTGTTTCGATTCCTGTTTCAGTAGGATGAAATTTTTTATCAATAACATTTACATAATCTCTAGCTTTAATAGTTTCCATTATTTTTGCATAGGTACTAGGTCTGCCAATACCTAATGCTTCTAATTCTTTTATTAAAGTTGCTTCAGTATATCTTGCCGCCGGCTTAGTAAAATGTTGAGAAGGAATTATATCATTAGCTATTAAGATATTAGTTTTATAATCACTAAAATCAGGTAAAATAATGTCTTCATTATCAACATATTTTCCATAAGCAGCTAAGTAACCATCAAAGGTTAAGATATTTCCAGTACTCTTAAAAGTATGACCATTATTTTCTAATAATAAAGTTGTCGCTAAAGTTTTAGCGTCAGCCATTAATGAAGCTAAAGCTCGATAATAAATAATACTATATATTTTATATTCATCACTTGATAAATAATCTTTAATTGATTCAGGAGTTCTTTCTATCGATGTAGGTCTTATTGCTTCATGAGCATCTTGAACTTTATTTTTACTTTTATTTATTTTGACATTACCAAGATAATTATCACCATATTTTTTCTTAATATATTTAAATGTATCATCAATAAATCCTGGAGATAATCTTGTTGAATCAGTACGCATATAAGTAATTAGCCCAACTGTTTCGGTTCCGATATTAACACTCTCATATAATTTTTGCGCAATCTTCATCGTTTTACTTGAACCAAAATTTAATTTATTAGCACAGGTTTGTTGTAAAGTTGATGTTGTAAAAGGCATTACACCTTTTTTAGTTTTTTCTTTTTGTTCAATGTTTTCGATAACAAATGATTTAGAAAGTTTAGCTAAAATTTCATTTGCTTCAGCCTCACCAGTTATTTTTATTTTTTTACCATGGTATTTTTCTAAAACACTTTCAAAATCTTTGAATAGAGCGGTTATATTCCAATATTCTTCAGGAACAAAGCTTTCAATTTCTCTTTCGCGATCAACAATTAATTTAAGAGCTACACTTTGCACTCTTCCGGCTGATTTTCCTCCCGTTTTTGATTGCATTAATTTAGATAATCTAAAACCAATTATCCGATCAAGCATCCTTCTTGTTTCTTGACTTTTAACTAAATCGTTATTTATTTTAATTGGATTTTGAAAAGCTTTTAATACCGCATCTTTTGTTATTTCATTAAAAATAACTCTTTCATAAGTTTCTTCATTTAATTCTAAAGTATCATATAAGTGCCAACTAATAGCTTCCCCTTCTCGATCTGGATCAGTAGCTAAATAAACATAATCAGAATTTAATACATCTTTTTTTAATTCCTTAATAACTGCGTTTTTGCCTTTAGCTGGTTTATAATTGGGTTTAAAATTATTCTCAATATCTATTCCTAGACCGTATTTACCTGTGGTAGCCAAATCTCTAATATGGCCTTTACTAGAAACCACTTTATAATCTTTACCTAAATATTTTTCGATTGTTTTCGTTTTAGATGGTGATTCCACAATTACTAGTTTCATTATCTTTCCCTCCTATTCTTCAATTACTGTTTCTAAAGTTTCATCTACTTTCGGATATTTTTTTAAGCCATTTTCTAAATAATTAAAATAATTATTTTTAATCGCTAGTGAACTCATTTTTTGTTTTAAATTTATTTCATAATTAATTTGGATTAATTCTTCATTATTATATGTCGTATTATTATTTATAGAATTAATAAATTTACCATTAGTATTACTATAAAAACCATCTTTATTTTGCCAAGAACCATCAGCAAATATTGCTCGATCATCATAATCACTAAAGATATCATTTCCTAAATAAAGACGCGGATCATAATTCATATTAAATAAATTTAGAATTGTTGGTGCTAAATCGATTAAAGAAGTATATTTATATATTTGTTCTGCTTCTTTTTCAGAATTATAAATGATTAGCGGCGTTCGGTCAATTTCATTATTAATTAAATCATAGTTCATTATTTCATTTAAATATCTCGTACTTATACCATAAGGATAATGATCGCCAAATAAAACGATTACTGTATCATCAAGTTTACCGCTTTCTTCTAACTTCTGCATTAATAACCCAATTGCTGTATCTAATTCAAGCATTTTAGACAAATATCTTTTTATTGGCATACTATAATTATACTGCGTAAGTCGATCTAAATTTTTATTTCCATATTCACTATCAACTGAATATGGTTGGTGAGAAGTTACTGATATTAAGAATGTCATAAATTTTTCAGCATTAATAAAATATGGGACTGATTTTTCTATTAAATCAACATCACTTGGCCATTCTTTATATAATGCGCTCCATTTAATACCTAAATCTGAAGCATTACGATAAACTTTACTTCCCATATTAGGATGAATTATTCTTCTTGAATAGTAAAAATCAGCATAATTATGATAACTACTAGTAGAATATTCCATATTATTAAAATGATTAAATAATGACTCAAAATAGGTATTTCTTTTATAAGTATTAGCCGTGCAGGTATTATTTATGGTATAAAGACCAGTAATAACGGTCATTTCATTATTACCAGTACTACAACTATTTCGAGGGGAATAATTATTTCTAAAACTGATTCCTTCATTATATAATTTATATATATTAGGAAATAATTCTTCATTAATTACGATATCACTAGCTGATTCCATAAGGATAACAATTAAATTTTTTCCTTCAAAAAGTCCGGTATATTCATTTTTAGGAATTATTTCGCGATTAATAAAATAATTATTTAAGTTATTATAATTATTATTAGTTTCATTAAGTATTAATTCTTGCCATGAATAATCATCTATTATTCTTGAATAATCAGTAACATGACTTTTTATATCTTCATTTAAATAAGTATATACATAATCATTATTATAATTTAATTTAAAAATTATACTATTTAAATCGGTTATTCCATATACTATAACCCCAAATTGACTTACTGCTAAATTAGAGTTTTCTGGATACCTAATCAAAGATATATTATTAGTAGATTGTAACTTATTTTGCATAAAATTTACCTTTAAGGAATAATAATATCCCAAAGATAATAGTGCAATTATAATTAAGACAATAAAATAAGCAAGTATTTTTTGGGCTTTTTTTTCGATATAAAATTTAAAATAAACCGTTTTATTTAATTTTTTTATTTTAAGTTTCTTTTCGAAATACCAATAATAAATAATTATTAAAATAAAGGGAATTAATAATAAATAAGTAGTACTTTTAGCAGCAGTTAAATATTCTTTAATATAATCCATTACTTTTGTGCCTTGTTCAGCATTTCCTGCGCCCATAAAAAAGCCTAGATAAAAGTAAAGATTTACTTCAAACCATGCATATACTACGATAATAATACTTATTATCGAAGCTATAATTTTTTTAATTAAAGAATTTTTAACACTAATAATAGTACCAATAATTAAAGCTAGGATTAAAGAACTAAATACTATTCTTAATATAGGCCATCCAATGAAATCACTTAAAGTATTGAATCTAACAATAAGTTCAATACAAAAGATAAATAAAAAGAAAATAAAAGTATTTTTAAATATTTGTTTTCCTAATTTCTCTTTCATTTAAATCACCTTCGTTTATTAAAACATTTATTGGCTTAAATGTAAATCGATAATTGTCAAGTAATCCATATTTTTTGATGTTTTCCATATGCATTTTAGTTCCATATCCTTTATGATGCTTAAAACCATACTCAGGAAACTTTACATCAAGTTTATCCATTATTCGATCTCTTGTTACTTTTGCAATAATGGAAGCAGAGGCAATACTAATGCTTTTAGCATCTCCCTTAATAATACTCGTACTTGGAATCTTTGAATTAAGCTTTACGGCATCAATTAAGATATGCTCTGGAACGATATTTAAATTATTAATCGCCTCTAGCATCGCTTTTCTACTAGCTTCTAAAATATTGATTTTATCTATTATTTTATTATCAACAATACCAATTCCAATACTTATAGCATCTCTATATATTATTTCATACATTAAATCTCTTTTTTTAGGAGTTAATTTTTTAGAATCATTTATACCTTCTTGATAATAATTTTTAGGTAAAATAACAGCAGCTGCTACTACGGGTCCTACTAAAGGTCCTCTTCCAGCTTCATCAATTCCAGCTATTAATGTAATTCCTTGATTATTTAGTTTATTTTCATAATCATTTAACATTATATTCCTCGGTCAAGTGTAATACCTTTGATATATTCATTTTTAAGATCATTAATTATCGTATTACTAACTTTTTCATAATCAATTGTATTACCCTTTGTAATTGCTCCTATTTTTCTTCCAATTATATCATATGCATCTTCAATATTTGTTTCATCAAAATTATCTAAATTATATCTTTCTTTAAGAATATGAGGATAATATTTATTTAATAAATTTAATATATAAATTGCTACTTCATCGATTGGTAATACCTCATTTTTAATAGCTGATGTACATGCTAAATTAAGAGCAATTTCATCAGACGAAAATTTCGGCCATAAAATACCTGGAGTATCTAATACTAAAATATTATATTTAGTTTTAAGCCAAGAATTTACTTTTGTAATACCAGGCTTGTTACCAACACTTGCTACCTTTTTACCAGCCATTTTATTAATTAGAGTACTTTTACCTACATTAGGTATTCCAATAACTAAAGACTTTATTTCTTTAGGTTTTAATCCTTTTAAAGATCTTTTATAATTAA
>JAQVZB010000014.1 GCA_029004695.1 Bacilli bacterium
AGTAGAATAATCTACTTAACTTTCTTTTTATATATTGGATATTTGTTAGTTAATTTTAATACTTTTTCTTTTAATTCACTCAATACTTTGTCATTATCTTTATTATTTAAAGCTTCAGTTATAATATTACCTATTGAAATAAAATCTTCTTCGGTTAATCCTCTAGTAGTCATAGCTGGACTTCCTAGTCTTAAACCTGATGTTTTAAAAGGACTTTCAGTATCATTTGGGATCGAATTTTTATTTGTCGTAATGTTTATCTTATCAAGAATTGTTTCAGCTTCTTTACCAGTTATATTTAAATTAGATTTAATATCTACTAATAATAAATGATTGTCAGTTCCTCCGGATATTATCTTAAAACCGGCTTTTTTTAAAGTGTCTGCTAAAGCATTGGCATTTTTTACGACATTGGTTTGATAAAGAGTGAACTCAGGCTGTAATGCTTCATAAAAAGCTTGAGTTTTTGCGGCTATGATATGCATTAAAGGTCCACCTTGAATCCCTGGAAATACCATCTTATCTATTTTCTTAGCGATTTCATCATTATTTGTAAGTATTAACCCTCCACGTGGTCCCCTTAAAGTTTTATGAGTTGTAGTTGTAACTACATCAGCATAAGGAAGTGGAGAAGGATGATGATTAGTAGCAACTAATCCTGCTATATGAGCCATATCTACCATTAGATATGCTTCTACTTCATCAGCTATAGCTCTAAATTTAGAAAAATCTATTATTCGAGAATATGCACTAGCTCCAACAATAATCATTTTTGGTTTTTCTTTCAAAGCGATTTCTCTAATATTTTCATAATCTAGCATTTCAGTTTTTGAATCAACACCGTAACTAACAATATTATAATCTAAACCACTAAAGCTTAAAGGATATCCATGAGTTAAATGTCCCCCACTTGATAAGTCCATTCCCATAACAGTATCACCAATATTTAATAAAGCTTTATATACCGCCATATTAGCTGAACTACCACTATGAGGTTGAACATTAGCATATTTACAATTAAATAATTTACATGCATATTCAATTGCTAAATTTTCAATAGTATCAATATGCTCACATCCACCATAATATTTTTTTCCTGGATAGCCTTCAGCGTATTTATTAGTAAGCACGCTTCCTTGTAATTTTAAAATATCTTTTGATACATAATTTTCACTAGCAATAAGCTCGATATTTTCTTCTTGTCTTCTTATTTCTTTATTAAGTGCTGTTGTTATTTTTTTATTCATATTAAGCCATCATCCTTAATATGTTCATAAGCTTTATCAGTTACAACTCTTCCTCGTTGCGTTCTTTTTATAAATCCTTCTTGCATTAAATAAGGTTCAACAATATCCTCAAGAGTACTTACTTCTTCCCCAATAGATGAGGCAATGGTTTCGACCCCAACTGGACCACCATTAAATTTTTTAATTAAACTTTCTAAATACTCTATATCAATTTGATCAAGACCATATTTATCGACTTTTAATCTCTCTAAAGATTTTTTGGTTATTTCTTTATCAATAATTACTTTACCTTCAACTTGAGAAAAATCTCTCACTCTTTTAAATAAGCGATTTGCAATTCGGGGAGTTTTACGGCTTCTCTTAGCTAATTCTTTAGCCGCTTTTTCTTCAATATCCATATTAAGCACTCTACTTGTTCGCATTATTATTTCCGTTAATTCTGCTTCAGTATAATAATTTAGCTTAGATACTATCCCAAACCGATCTCTCAAAGGTGCGGATAAATCCCCTGCTCTAGTTGTAGCTCCTACTAAAGTAAAAGGAGGAAGCTCGATTTTAATAGATCTACTTGATCCTTCCGCTCCAACTACTATATCAATACAAAAATCTTCCATAGCTGAATATAATATTTCTTCAATAAATCGGGGAATACGATGAATTTCATCAATAAATAAAACATCACCAGGCTCTAAACTCGATAATACAGCAGCTAAATCACCCGTTTTTTCAATTGATGGACCAGTCGTTGTTTTAATATCTGAACCTAATTCATTTGCAATAATATAAGCAAGTGTTGTTTTACCTAATCCGGGAGGACCATACAATAAAACATGATCTAAAACTTCGCCTCTAATTTTTGCTGCTTCTATAAATACTT
The DNA here is from genome assembly GCA_029004695.1 of Bacilli bacterium. GTDB lineage: Bacteria > Bacillota_I > Bacilli_A > RF39 > UBA660 > DUUS01. The sequence continues at coordinate 2,125 of JAQVZB010000014.1, forward strand.
TAATATTTTCTTTTACTTCCCTTTGGCCAATATACTCTTTAATATATTTTGGTCTTAAGCTTATTTCAAAATTATCAGTACTTAATTCGTCACTACTTAATATTTCATTTTTCATATATTCCCCCTATTTTTTAAATATAAAATAATATCATCCCAATTATCAAATTTTTTATATGGCGATTTTATATTCATATCACTTACAAAGTGTAAACATTCTATTCCATATTGAGAAACATCATCTAAATTATAAATTCGATCATCAATAAAGATATTAATTTTTTCTTTTAAAGCTATATCACCTTTGGGATAATTACCAAAATATATTTTATCATAAGGTAAATTATGTTTAGCAAAATAATCTTTAGTTACCTTTTCATGATCATAGTCAAGTTCTCCACCCCTTGCTGTAATAATGATTATTTCATAACTCATTTTTTTAAGTTCCGTAAAGGCTTCTTTAACTCCGGGTTTTAAACTTACATTAGTTTGGATATCTTCAATATGTTTGATTAAAAAATCAAATGTTTTTTTATCATTAAGATCACCTGAATATTCATTTAAATTCAGATTATAATTCATTAAATATTCAATGGTTGATTTTTTTGTATCAGTTATAGTATCATCAATATCTATTCCAATTTTCAAGTTTATCTCCTCCTTATATAATATATCGAACATTTGTTTCCTTGTCAATAAATTATTTTAACATATATTTTAACGCTTCTTTTATTTGCATTTCAATAGCTAATTCATTTGATACTTTGGGAAGAATTTTTTTAATATCGATTAATTTATAACCTAAACCAATTAATACCTCGATTAACTCTTCTCTTTCATTACTTTCCGTTTTAGATACATTTAATTTTCCTTTTAAATCTAAGATTATTTGTCTTGCCAATTTTTCACCTACTTTAGGAAACTTTTTTAAATATAAAATATTTTCTCTTTCTATCGCATCTGTTATACCATTTACGCTACCAGTTGCAAACATTGGTAAAGCTGTTTTAGGACCTAAACCTTTAACATTTATTAACTTTAAAAATAAATCTTTTTCTTCTTCATTATTAAATCCATATAAAGAATTTTCAGCTTCTTTAATATAATTATAAAGATAAATCATATAAGTATGATCAATTTTATAAATATAAGGATTAGCAACAAAAATAATATATCCAATATCATTATTCTCTAATATAATACTATTAGCATTAATTATTTTTACTTGACCTTTTATATATCCAAACATGTTTTCACCTTCTATAAAAATTATATCATAGAACTTTCTTTTAACCTATCATAAAAAGTTATGTCAAAAGTAAGCCCATTTGAGTACACTATAGTAGATACAAAGGAGGTATAAAAATGTATTATTATGGATATAGCGGTGGGCAAGGATATGGTTCTCCATGTTGTCCCGGCACTTATGTAGGTAACACATGTGGTGGTTATGGACTAGGAGCAGCTTTATGGATAGTATTATTTATATTATTAGTAATAATTATAGGAGCTGGCTGGTCTTGGGGCGGTCATAGAGATATCGATCACTGCTAATAAAAGAAGTGAAAAACACTTCTTTTTTTTGAGCTTTTTTATGCTATAATAGTTAAGAAATGAGGAAGTAAAATTGAGAAATGTTGGTACAGTTGTAAGAGGCATTAGAACGCCAATAATTAAAAAGGGAGATGATTTAGTTAATATAGTTACTAAATCATTAATAGATGCTAGTAAAAGCGAAAACTTTAAATTTAATAATCGTGATGTAATTGCAATTACTGAAGCTGTTGTAGCAATTTCAGAAAATAATTATGTTCATATAAATGATATTGCCAATGATATTAGAAAAAAAATAAAATCCGGTCATATTGGTTTAGTATATCCCATCTTAAGTCGAAATCGATTTTCAATTATCTTAAAAGGTATTGCCAGATCATGTAATAAAATAACGATGCTTTTAAGTTTTCCATCTGATGAAGTTGGTAACTCAATTATGGATGAAGATAAATTATATGAATTAGAATATAATTTAGGAGATACTATCTCAGAAGAAGAATATAATAATAAATTTAAAGATTATAAACATCCCTTTACGGGAATTAATATGGTTGAATTTTATAAAAAATTAGTTAATGAAGAAAATTGTGAAATTAATTTTATCTTTGCCAATAATCCTAAAAAAATATTAGATTTTACCAACGATATAATTTGCTGTGATATACATTCGCGAGAAAGAACTAAAAATTTATTATTATCAGAAAATAATAATGTCTATGATTTAACTGAAATATTAAACGAAAAAAATAATAATCATGGCTATCATCTTCAATATGGCTTATTAGGTTCAAATAAATCAACTGAAGAAATATTAAAACTTTTCCCAAGAACTGGAGAAAAAATAGTTTTAGAAGTTCAAAAGAAAATGCAATACTTAACCAAGAAAAAAATTGAAGTCATGATTTATGGCGATGGGGCTTTTAAAGATCCTAATGGTGGAATATGGGAACTAGCTGATCCAGTAGTATCACCAGCATTTACTGAAGGATTAAATGGACATCCTAATGAAATAAAATTAAAATATATGGCTGATAATAAATTTTCTAATTTAAAAGGTGATGCTTTAAATAAAGCTATCAAAGAAGAAATAAAAAATAAAAATTATAATTTGACTGGTTGTATGGAATCTCAAGGTACAACCCCAAGAAAAATTACCGATTTAATTGGTTCTTTAGCTGATCTTACATCAGGTAGTGGTGATAAAGGGACTCCGGTGATATTAATCCAAAATTATTTTGATAGTTATGCTGATAATTAAAAAAAATAACAAAATTGTTAATTTTTTTTTATATCTTATTTGGAACATCAATTCCTAAAATATTTAATAATTTTAAATTGGTTTCTAAGACAATATTTGTTAAAGTAATCCAGCTTGTTTGTTTAATATTATCTTTATTAGTTAATATTTCATGTTTGCCATAAAAAGCATTAAAACTATTAGTTAATTTATATAAATATTCAGCTATTTCATTTACTGTTCTTGTACTTACAGATTTTTCAATTATCGCTTTTATTTTTAATAAATTAATAATAATATCTCTTTCTTCTTTAGTACTTAATATTTTATATGTATTAGGTTTGATATTTGCTTCTTCACATTTTTTAAGAAGTGATTTCATTCTAACCGTACTATAAAGTAAATATAAACCAGTTTTACCATTTAAATCACTAAATTTAACAGGATCAAATATATAATCACTAGTTCGGTTAGGAAGTAAATCAGCATATTTAATAGCCGCAATAGCTAAATCTTCAGCTAATTTATCTTTATCTTCGGCATTAATATTATCTTTAATTAATTTTCTAGTTTCAGAAGTAACTAAATCAATCAGACCTTGTAAACTTAATACCCCACCATCTCTAGTTTTAAATGGTTTACCATCTGGTCCATTAATAGTTCCAAAACCTAAATGTTCTAATTTAGTCTTCTTGGGAACAATATTAGTTTTATAAGCTGCTCTAAAAGCACCAATAAAATGTAATTCTTGACGAATATCAGTCAAATAAATCATTATATTAGGATTAAACCTTTTAACTCGGTAATATAAAGTAGCAAGCTCAGTAGTATCATAAAGAATCCCGCCATCACTTTTAATTAAGATAACTGGAGGTATTTCCCGATTATCATTTGGTTCTTTTACATTAATTATTGTCGCACCTTCACTTATCTCAGTTAAGTTATTATTTTCTAAATATCCCATCATTTCAGGAATATATTTATTAGCATCACTCTCACCTTCCCATAAATCAAAGGTCGCATTTAATTTATGATAAATTCTTTTAATATCGGCAACTGATAAATCATAAAAACCTTTCCATAATGCATAATAACCTTTATCACCATTTTGAAGTGCGGTGGTTATTTGTCTAGCTTCTTCTAAATAATCTTCATCTTTACTGGCTTTGAGACTAGCTTTGGGATAAATATCATTTAACTCACTTATATTAGAAATAACATTAAATTTAGGACATTCTCCATTAAAATTATTATCAAAATAAGGTAAATTAGCATGCATTTCTTTAATTTCTTTAATAATAAGCCCCATTGGTCTTCCCCAATCACCTAAATGAACATCACTTATTGTTTTATAACCAACACTTACTAGTAATCTTTTTAATGCTTCACCTATATTCGCACTTCTCAAATGACCAACATGTAACTCTTTAGCAACATTAGCTCCTCCATAATCAAGAAAAATAAGTTCTTCTTGATATTTAGGAAAATTAATATTTAAATTATTATTTAAATCATTAACATACTTAATTAAAAGATCATTACTAATAATTAAATTAATAAAAGAACTAACCTTTTCACATTCTTCAAAGTAATTAGTCTTTTTTAATTCATTAACAATTTCTTCGGCAATTACTTCGGGATTTTTTTGATATTTTTTAGCAAGTGAAAAAGCCCCATTATATTGATAATCTCCTAAATCGGGTCTTCCACTAACTAATAATCTTACCTCATCGACATAGCCGACATTTTTTATTAATTTAGTTATTTCAAGTTCTAAAAAATCAATTAAATTCATAATCTTCTCCTTAAGGTATTATTCTTCTGGTAATTCTAAATTTACATTATTAATTGATGCAAATCTTTTAGTGATTTTATCAGTAGTTATATTTATTTCTTCGGCTTCTTTACTTACTGCATTAATACTACGAGATAATTTATCCCACCTAAATTTATAGCGATCAAATTCTAATGCTAACTTATTTAATTCTTCATGAATGATTTTAGCATATTTATCTCTTTCCATATTCTTTAAAATCATGCCGATAATAGTTAAAGTACTCATTAATGTCGTTGGACTAGTAATCCAAACTTTGGATTTATAAGAATATTCAATTAAATCACTGTGATAAGCATTTATTTCGGCAAATATTGCTTCAGCAGGCAAGAACATAATAGCTTCCCCTGCTGTTTCACCAGCAATTATATATTTATTTTTAATCGCATCAATATGTTTTTTAACATCACTTTTAAATAATTTTTTAGCTTCATCTCTTATCATTTTATCTAATTTAGTATTGGTCATAATTTGATAATTCTCTAAAGGAAATTTAGAATCAATTGCAATCGTGCCAAGCGGACTAGGTGCAAAAAGAATCGCATCAACTACTGTTTTATTACTTAACATATATTGGGTTTGGTAAATCTTATCATTCTTACCAAAAATACTATCTAGGATATAATTTAAATTTGTTTCTCCAAATATACCTCTTGTTTTTTTATCCGTTAATACTGATTGAAGAGCAATAATATCTCCTGATAAACTATCAATTTTCTTTTGAGCTTCATCAATTTTAGTAATTCGTTCTAAAATAGATGTAAAGGTTTTATTAGTTTTCTCAAAATTAGCATCTAATCTTTCATTTACTTTTTCATTAATATAATTTAATCTTCTTTCAATCGTTTCATTTAATTCTTTAAAATCACTTTGAAGACTTTTACTAAAATTAAATTTAAATTCTCCTAATTCTTTAGTTAAATCAGTTTCAAATTTGCCTAACCTTAAAGTTATTTCTTCATTATTACTTCGTCTTACTAATAAAACAATTAATAAGATCATTATTATTACTAAAAGGCCAACTACTATATACTCCATAAATTCTCCTTAATCTATATTAAATTTTTTATTTATTACTTTACTTATTATAAATGCTACAGCACATAACAATATTATTTGTAAAAATTTTATTGGCTCCGTAAGACTTTCTAAAAAAGTAGTACCAATAAAACCCCAAAAAAATACTAAAAATATTTTACCAAGTAAAAGAGAACAAATAAATTTTTTATTCGACATAGATGAAACTCCGGCAACAATATTAATTACAAATGCTGGAGTAAAAGGTAAAGCCAAAAGTAAGACCAATTGTTCAAACCTTAAATTATTTACAATTATCATTAGCTTAGTTAGCTTGCCTTCATTATTTTTAACTATCTTACTATCAAACCAAAATTTAATTTTATTTCTAAATATTAAAAAAGAAATATAACATCCAATACAAGTTAATATCCAACTTAATAAAAATCCAGATATAGTTCCAAAGTAATAAAAATTAATGGTTATAAAAACAGCAAGCGGCATAATTGGTAAAATTGATTCAACTAAAATTAAAAGACTAGAAAGAATTGGTGCCCATAGACCAATAGAATCAAATAAAGTAGTTAAAAATACATCAATATTTTTTAATAATTCCACATCAATCACATCTTTATTATACTATAAAATATAATTAATAAAAAGATTAAAAAAAGAATTAGTCAATAACTAAAGTTACATCATAGCCATAAGCTTCTAATATAGCTGTAACTCTTTTACTTTTAATTCCTTTTTTACAATAAAAATAATACTTCTTTGATTTACTCAAATGAATATTATGATTATTAAGTAAGTTCTCATAAGGATTATATATGACATCTAAATCAATAAAAATACCTTCATTATAATATTCTGATTTTTTTAATATTTTCATAATATAATATATGAATAACAAAAAAAAGATAAACAATTTTAAGTTTATCTTTCTGTATCAGTAAAGAAATCATCATAAAATTGATCATCAGTAACATTATTACAATCAACTATAACACTTTCACTATCAACATTTATGACTGGATCACTTGGTTCTTCTTTATCTGGAGTCTTCATAAAATCATCAAATTTTTCATAAATAGTATTTTCTAATTTATCATAATGATAATTTTCTTTATTGATTTTTTCTTTATTATTTTGTTCTTGTTCTTCTTTTTCAAGTTCCGAAATTTTAGCGTCAATTCTTTTTATTAAATCCTCAATATTTAATTTTTGATCTTTTATATTAGGAATATTATTATTAATAATATTGGATTCTTCAAATTTTGTATCTTCTTTATAATCATCAAGTGGTTCGTTTAAAGGGTTAAATGAAATAATAGGTTTTGATTTTTCTTCTTCAATATTAATCTTTTCTTTATCTTCAATATTATTATTTACTTCTTTAGTAAACATCGGATTCAAAATATTCTTAGTAGTTATTTCATTATTTCTTTCAAAATTTTCTAAAGATTCGAATAGTTTATTTCTTTTTTTCGTTTTAACAAAATCTTTTATATTAAATAACTCGATTTGACTTAATTTTCTTTCCGTTAATGTACCACTTGCAAAATTATAGCCCCAATCAATTTCATAACTAGGAGTTAGTTTAGTTCGAAAAGGATTTAATCTACTTTTTAAAATTACTACTTCATTTAATTTCATTTTTTGTAAATCACTTACAGTTATAAGCGGTGTTGAAGAAGTTTTCTCTTTTTCTTTTGATTTTACTTCCCCACATAATTTACTTATTTCTTCAAGAGCAGCAAGTTCAGTCGTTATTAAATAAATTAAGTTTCCACAATTACTTCTTATCGTATCGGCATCATCTTTACCATATACATCATTTAATTGCGCAAAATTTTGAATTATAAAAGTAAATCTTATCTTTCTACTTCTAGCTGCTGTTACCATAGCAGTAACATCTTTAAGTGGTGGCATATTAGCAAACTCATCTAAAATAAAATTAGTTCGAAACGGTAATTTACCCCCATTTTCTTGAGCTACATCTATCAATGTTTCATAACATTGTTTAATAAAAATTGTTGCTAAAGCATGATAGGTAGTTTTTTCATCATGAATTATCATAAAAACTGCGGTTTTTTTAGTACCTATTTCACGGATATCAAAGTCACTATAAGAAAGCATTTCTGATAATTGCTCGCGAGAAGAAAATAAACGGATTTTTTGCCTAAAAACTGATAAAATACCGCCTTTAGTTTCATTAGGAGCATTTATCGTATTTGAAGCAAATACATATGGACTAGAAGATTCTCCTTTTAACAAAAAGTATTCTTTTATATAATCACTAGTCGCAAATTTTTCTTCACCCACTGTCGACATATAACTTATTGAATTTAAATGAATTTCTTTTTCAGTTGCATCTTCAAATAAACCTAAAGATAATCCCGAAAAGTAATCAGCAGCACTACTTTCCCAAAAAGGATCATCGGTTTTAGCTCCTCTTAGGATATTAAGGGCAACATCATCTAATAATTCAGTTGCTTTATCGGTATTACCAGCTTTATATAATTTATAAGGTAATGTTAAAGGATTCCAAGCATTTCCTAGACTAGGATTACGAAAATTTAAAACAATTATATTATAACCCTTACTTTTTAACATCTCACTATGATTTCGATATAATTCACCTTTAGGATCAGTTAAAATCATGCTTTCGCCAGCTTTAGCTAAACTTTGGACTAAAGGATCTACGACAGCAGTCGTTTTACCACTTGCAGTTGCTCCAATTACAAGAGTATGATTTTCCCCATTGTCAACCCACATTTCTTTGCCATTATTTATTAAAGGAACGCCTGCGGCTTTGGTATCAGAATCTGCTATTTTTATTTTATCAACATCTTTAGCATTTTTAATTTCATTGTCTTTAGACCATCTGCTATATCCTTTTACTTCTTTTTCACCAAAGTTTAATCCAATCCCTTTTTCACGATCAAAAATATAAGATGAAACACTCACAAATATTGAGATTAAGACTGCCATAAATACAACAATTGTAGCTCCTAAATAAGGAGGCGCAAAGGCAGCAAAAGGAACCAAGCCAAAAAAAACTCCTTCATTTAAAAGTGCGGTAACATTTAGTACCGCTATTGCACTTAAATAAAGCAGAAAGAAACAAAAGATTGCAAAGATAATTAAATCTTTAGATGTTACTCTTAATTTCATATATTTCCTCGTACATGTATTATATTATATTTTCCGATATTTTTCCACTATTAATTATTAGATTTTCGAACTTTAATATATACTATTCCCCCAAATATTAAGAGAATACCACCGATTAATAAATAGATTAATATTAAAGCGTTTTTATTAAAATATCCTTCTTGATCGAGTTTTAAAATATCATTAGATGTTAATTCATAATCATTACTTAATTCTAAAATTATTTTTTTATCTTGATAATTATTTTTATTTAAATAAAAATAATAGGTATCATTTATTTTTTCATCAGCATTATTTTTTATAACTTGGTGATTAGTTTTAAACTTTATAGTTAAATTATTTAAATCAGGGTATAAAAGAAAAGCATCTAGAGGTTTTTTGATGTTGATAATGATTCCCTCGCGATTATTTTTATAATCAAAGGATTTAACATTAGTATTAACAATCGTTGAATATTGATATTCATATAAAGTAAAATTACTTTTATAACTAATCCCTAAAGTATTTTCAGTATCAATTTTTTTAATATTATAATATTTAATACCATCTACTTTAGTATTTAATTCCGGTATTTCTTCTCGGTAATCAGTAGCTAAAGCACTATTTATGGTTAAATCTCTAATTGCTTTGTAAGAAGGATTATTAATATTCCAGGTAATTTTATCATTATTAATTATTTCTAAATTCTCGATAAAATTATTATTCTCTAAAGTTAAATTATAGGTTGCATCACATCCAGTTATTAAAAATAACATTAAAATTAAATAAATAATTTTTTTCATTTTATCACCTATACCATACAATTTGATTGATAATAAGGGGCCATATCAATTATTGTATATGTTTGATTTATTTGATTTTTAGTATAACTCTTAAATTGGACTCCACCAGTAGTAGACTCAGCAGCTTGAACTTGATTTTCATTTACTTCAATTATAATAGCAATATGATTTTGATTTACTAATAATGCACCTGGATAAGCATTTTCATAAGTAATCGAATTACCATAATTTAGATAAGATGCTGCATCACCGGCATCAGAATTTATGGATGCCGATCTTAAAGCCCAGTGAACAAAACCACTACAATCAAGTCCACTATAAAAATACATATTTTTGCCTGAATAACTGCCAGCAGTAAAAGATCCCCAATTTGGGTCAATAAATCCATTCCCATAATATCTTCCCCCCCAGTAATAAGGTATACTTAAACCTTTTATAGAAAGACCGTCAATTAGACCAACCGAAGCTCCAGCAACAGCCGATGCAGTACATTTACCGCTAAAATCAATTTTTTCTTGAATATAAGCTTCAATTTCATTAATTCCTGATTGACCAATAACACTTACTAAAGTTTGTCCCTGTAAATTAGTCGTGCCATTTATCGATGGATAGATATCTAAAAAGCGATAAGTATTATGACTCTTAACAAATTGCAAAACAAGATTATGAATTTTTTGATTAGTATCATTATCATAATGAACTCCATCATCAGTATTAAAATTATCTTTAATTTGACTAAATACATCGATATAATTATCAGGAAAAGTCGATGATAATTTATTATTAAAGACCATTATTTCTTCATTTGTAATATTATAACCATTTGCAATTGCTAATTCTTCGTTAACTGGATTTACAGACATAAAATAAAACTTAACATTTTTATAATTATTAATTAAAGTATTATATACATTTATATATTTATCTATATTATTTAAATCATTAATTCCAAAGGAAAAGATAACATATTTTGTTGTATCAGCACCAATATAACCTTGTAATTCATTTAATACTGTATCATCTGAAAACCATATGTATCCTGCTCCATCTTGAGTCATATATGTTATTTCACTTTTATTTAAAGTATTTTTAATATTATTAATCCTTGAATCACCAACATAAATTAATAATTTTTCAATTTGAGCATCAGATACGATTAAATTATAATTACTACTTGCAGGAGTTTTATTACCACTACTATCAGTTAAATTTAACATATCAAAAGGATTTAATATTATTATAACGACTAAAACAAAAAAAACTGCTCCTATACCAATGAAAATATATTTTTTATAATGCTTCATTATATACTTCATAGCAATATCCTTTGCTATTTTTGAATAATCTCCACCAGATGTATTATCTTTATTTGAAGAAGGTAAAAGAGAATTTAAATTTCCTAAATCTGATGCCGCTTTATTTGTAGCATTTGTTGCTGCTCCACCTTTACCACCTGCTACTGAATCAGCTAAATCTAATGCACCGGATTCATTAGCTTTATTTAAAGTATTTTGAAGCATTCCTCCTAAAGGGTGTTTATTAGTTAAATCGGTGACTATTTTTCCACCCTTATCAAGGACATTATTACCTATTTTAGTTTTGGCAATAGCATCAACTGCATTACCACCTACACCAGGAGCAAAATAATTTGCAGCTGCTTTGGCAGCCGTTTTAGCTACTTTTTTGTTGGTTTCTTGTTTTTTTTCTTCTTGATTTTGTTGTTCTAATTCTTTGTTATTTTCAGGCATTAATTCATTATCTTCGTTCATTATAGTCACCGCCTATCTTTTTTATTAATTATCTTTATATTGTATAATTATCAAATAATACTTTATATTGCATAATACTATACTCTCTAAATATATAAGTATTATCACTACTATCGATTATATAAAATTCTTTATATTTAGAAGTTCTATTAACACTATACTTTTCGATTTGACCGTCAAAAAAATTAGCATCAAACTTTTCATTAAAATATTCTTTAAATTTATTTAAACTTCCAAACTTTTTTTCACGATAATCTTTATCTACTAAATCATAAGCTACTTCTGGATCATATAAAATTAGTTTTGTATATTCAGCTAAATATTTACGAGCCATTTGTTCTTCATTCATATTAATAGGAGTTAATTCATTTATTTTATAATTCTTTAAATAATATTCTTCTCCCGCTTGATATTCATTTTTTGAAAACATATTATTATCAATTATATATGTTATTAATAAAGCAATTACGATAAGAGAAATACAAATAATAATCGTAATTTTATTTTCTGTTATATTATTCATTTATATCACCCTTAAATATTTTTCCATCATAGGGAGTTACATCAAATATCATATTATTAATATCTAAATCAATAATCAAATAATAATCTATTGGTTTATGATATTCTTCCATAACATCTTCATTTAAATAACCATATATATAATATCTTATTATATTTTTACTAAGCTTTTCATTATACATTTTTTGAGCTTCAAAAACATATTCTTTATTAATATCTAATAAAGATAATTTATGTAAAATATTATCGGAATTAATATTGTTTTTTTCTTTATATTTATTATTAAGAAGTAACATTAAACTATTAATATCTTGTTTATTTAAATAAGATATATATTTATTAGTAGCATTATTAATTGAAAAAAATCGCCCATAATCGGCTACTAAACTTATTTTAGTTTTTTCTTCTACTAAAGGTTTAGGCTGACGATATTCAAATAAAATTAATCCTGAAAACAAAACAATAAGAAAAACAATTATAACAATTATATTATTTTTAGTTAACTTAAGTTCCATAATAATTCCTTCCTAACATATGAAATATGTTCCTGAATGAAAGAGCTTCCATTCTCTTTCTCTTCTTGTTTTTAATACATCACCTGAAAAACCAGAAGCACTTGTTGGTTTGCTCATATAAACATCATATAACTTTTGCGTATTACCATATTGTTGAAAGTTTTCAGAAAAATCCAAGATATTACCAACATTATATTGTCTTGATACTAAGGCATCTACTTGATAAGGAGTTAAATTAATTCCTTTATTATTCATTTCCGAATTAATATTGTCATATATATTTGTTATTATTTCAGATTTAATATCATCAACAACTGCTTTAGGTATTAAAGCTCCTTCATACATATAATTATCGATATCTATACCTCTTTTGATAAATCTTTCCTTATGATTTATTAAAGTTACCCCGGCGCCAACTGTTAATGTCCCGGCACCTTTTCCAGAATCATCATAAACTTTATAATTACTTCCTCCATCATCTGGACCAGCGCCTTCCATACAAATTAACATACTAAGCAAATCAGAAGAACTTACGCTACTTTGGCGAGGATTTTCAGCCGATATATAATCTAATGGATTTACAGCAGATGAAGGAGTATCTCCACCAATTCTTATTTCAAAATGTAAATGCGTTCCCGTAGAATTTCCTGTACTACCCATTTTTCCTAAAACTTGTCCTTGCTCAACACTTTGGCCTTGACCAACTTCAATTGTTCCTTCATGCAAATGAGCATAATATGTATAACTACCATCAGGATGAGAAAGAACTACATAATTACCATATTTTCCCCCGCAACTTAAACCATCAGCCATAGTACAATCCGATACTACCTTTTCAACTATGCCGTTTCTTGCAGCAATTATATTTATGGTTCCCGATTCTGCTCCTCCAATATCAAGACCATGATGAAATGAATCTCCTCTTTTTCCGAAATTACTGGTTACATTAAAAGAAACTGGTTCGCCTAATGCAAATGATGCTCCATTTGATTGAGTTATCTCACTACCACCAATCGGCCACCAATATAAAGAATTATTTAAACTTAATAAATTCACATTCTTATTTTTAGAACCATACTCTTCTAAAATACTTTTGATATATCTTATAATATCTTTTCTAATCTCAATAATTTCTTCTTCATATTTTTCATATTCTTCAGGGTGTTTTTCAAGGGTAAAATTTTCCATAGACGATATATCAACTTTTTTTAATATAGGCATAAAATAAGTCCTTAAATGAGCCTTCTTATCAAAATAATTTGTTGTTTCTAAAAATTTCCAATAAGCATCTGGATTATATTCTTTTCCCTGACTTGGAATCGATTTCATTTCTGCTCCAAAATAGTTATCTTTTTTATTTTCACACTTAATTGTTTGATCAGATTTTATGCCAAATATATTCAAAATATTAATTGATTTAAGTTGCATTGCAGCATATTCGATAAAAGTAAGAATATCTGATGAATCTTTAACAGCACATTTTGTTTCCCCCTCAACACTTAATGGCGTTCCTCCTTCTAAACAAGTATCAGTAAAACTTCCTGATGATGTTTGAGTTTGAGTAACATCGCCATAAACAGCATAGCAAGAGGATCCATAACTAAACATATTTCTTATTAATAAATCTAAAGTATCAGTTTCTTTTTCAAAAAAATCTTTATCTGGTATTATATCAATATTGTATTCGAAATTATCATCCAAATAATTATAAGCTGAGTTATCTAAACCAAATAAATCATCATAATTTGTTCCGTCATCATTTAATAAATCAGGTGTCAATCCATAGAAAGTAGTTGTAATGATAATATTATCATCTATTGTTATACCTTTCTTTTGATAAGCAGCTAATATTTTATATAATCTAATATAATACTTTTTTTGCTTCGAAATAATTTTTTCTTTACATTTTTGATTAGACTCTCCACCTTCAGCACATTGATCAGTCCAATAACCTAGGTTTTCTTCAGCAAATTTATCAAAATCGAAATCAGCATAATTAAAACTCGCTGCTTTTACGCTAATAGTAAATAAAAAATAAGTTATTAAAAAGAAAAGTATTAAATACCTTCTTTTTATTAATAACTTATTAAGATTATTAATTAAATTTGCCATTTTCGTTCACCACCTAAATTTATAAACCTCCGCCAGTACCAAATGAGTCTAATTCATCTTGAGTAAGCACAACATTAATTATCATCCTACGACTTCCACAAACAAATAATGCTTGCCCTTGACTATAACTTTTAATACTTTCTTTTTCATTTTCATTAATATCAATTAACTTTGATAAGTCTTCTACTGCTTGTTTTTTTAATCCCATTACTAAATAATAAGCCGCATTATCAAATATTGCTTTACCATGAACGATAATATTTGGAGCCGCAAAATCGGTTGGTTGTTGAGTTATAATAATAGTACCAGTATTATATTTACGACTTCTTCTTTGAATTTGAGCTAAAAATTCAGCGCCTAATTCATTTCTACTTGATAATAAAACATGGGCTTCATCAACAAACATTACCGTATTAGTATTTTTATCTAAACATAATCCCCAAGCATATTTTAAAATATTGAAAAACAAAGCATTTCTAATATTTTCATCACTATTCATTAATTCTTTAATATTAAAGACAATAAATTCACTATCAGTTTCTATTGTTGTATGACCATTAAAATAAAATTTAAGTTCATTTACAAAAGGTCTTATTTTTAATTCTAATCTTTCTAAAACATCTTTTTCTCGAGTAGCTTCTGGCATCGAAAGTAATCGACCTTTAATTGTTGAATAAACATCATCGAAGGTCGGAAAATCTTTAGATGTAAAATTTGTAAAATCAGTTTCAAAATCAATGTGAAATCTTTTATATGTATCTTGAACTACTTCACTAAACATAGCAAGTACATCTTCTTCAATTGATGGCGTATAGTACTTCATAAAAGCTTTTAATGATTGAAGTGTTCTAGTTAAAACTGTATAACCTAATCCTTCTTTTAAGTCTTCTTCATCGGCATCGATAGAAACTTCAAGAGGATTAACCATCCCAAATTTACCACCTTTACCTAGATCAATAAAATCTCCACCTAAGTTTTTAGTCATTTCTTCAAGTTCACCTTCAGGATCGATTGCGATTATTTTACAACCATTTCTTATATGAGTTCTAAGCATTAATTTAGCTGCGGTACTTTTACCTGAACCAGAAGATCCTAATATTATTAAATTAGCATTATTACGATTAAATTCTTTTTTACTTTGATATAAAAATTGATTAAACAACACTACACCACCAGAAAAATCAACTCCAAGAAGCGTAGATAAGCCAGGATCCTTAATACTATCAAATACAAAAGGATACATAGCTGCTATTGTTGGACTAGGAATTGGAGTTCCTACTCTTTCTTCGATATCTTGTTTTGGAAAAATAGGAATCATTGATTTTAATACTTTTTCTTGTTCAAACATCATTGGAATACCACGCATTCCAACCGCATCTAAAAAATTTCTAATTTGAATTTTTTTATTTTCAAGTTCTTCTTTTGAATCAGCGGTTATCATAACATGCATTTGAAAGTCAAATATTTTCGATTGCGTAGCCGCAAGCATTTGGACAAAAGACTCTAATGATTCATAATCTTGTCTTATTCTTTCTTGAATCGTTCTTTCTTTTTCAGTTTGAAATCTTTGCTTTAAATCAGCTATCTCTTTATTAATCATTCTACTCATCGTAGAAAATTGAATTGGAATGTGTTTTACGACAACTTTAACACCAGGTAAATTAGTAATATTAGCCAAAAATCCCGGTTGAATTAACTTAGGATAACTAATAATAGTTAAGATTGTAGCATATTTATCACTAATCAGAAAATCATTAACATTAAATTTCATTCCTTTAGGAGCTATTTCACTTTTAAATGTATTAAACATTAGTCATCACCGTCCCAAATTCATTTTTAACCCCACCATTAAGAAAGTTTTGTAATAAAAATTTCATATCATCATCACTTACCTGTCTTGATATCAAACCCGTTGATGCAAGTTGACTTATCATAGTTTGAATTCTTTTTTGTAAAACTTCAACCTTTTTATCTCTAAAAAGAATAAAATATTCGGTATCAACAGCATTTACGGCAGAACTACCAAATAGTTCAGCTTTTCTAATATCTTGAGATACTAATTTCCTCACTATGCCATTGGGAGCATCATTATACTGTAGTTGTAATTGTGATAAATATAAATTTATATCCACTGGACGATCAGCTACAATTAACCAAAATTCATAATCAATAATATTATAAAAATTTCTTAAATTAAATATTATATTATTTTGAGTTTGAGGATCTAAAATAAAGATATTCTTTGGTTCAACTTTAATTCCGGTAACATAATAATTACTATCAAGTAAAATCATTCCTCCCTGTATAGATTTAACAGGTATCCAATCTTCAGTATATTTAGAATTACTTGCCATCTTCTTCGCCATAATTAGCACACCAACCTTTCCAATAATAAACTCTTCTTTTTGTAAAATAAGTATAAATATTTCTTATAAATGTTCGCACATTATGATGATTCGGAATGGGCACTACCAGAAAAGCTGCAATTAATGCTGGTAACATAATTAATATTGAAGTAGTTAAATCCGATCCTCTAATAGCCAACATAAATATAAAGGTAAGTCCAACTCCAGTTCCAAATATAAGTAAATCAATTTGATTAAAAAAACTTAATATCAACATCGACTTTTTTGAATTAGCTGGTATTAAAAAATTATTATTCCCCATTTTATTCCTCCTTTATTTATTTAAACCCTTATCAGCTTTAATTATGATATAAGGTAAAACCTCTTTTACTATTAAATAATTAATATAATAATCTTTAATTTTCAAATAAGTATCTTTTGGCACTTTTAATTTCAGTTTATCTGCATATATTATATTTTTTTTTAAATGTTTATCAATTTCCTTTTGAATTAATTTAGCTTGCGCTTCAGGAATACTAGAATATAGATTAATTAACATTTGCTGAAAGTATTCTTTGATTTGATTAGAATTCATATTTTTAAATTTATCAGGTAATTTATTCATATAACTTTCACTTAACAATTCACTTTCAGCTTTTTTAATAGCATTAAATTCTTTCTCATTCGCTAAACTCCAATAAAAATCTGATAATTCCAAATACTTTTCACAAAATTTTTTTAGATTAATATATTCCGGTTGTTCTAAATAATCAATTATTTTTTTAGCTATATCCACAATTATTTATCCTTTTTATTTTGCTGTTCTTTTTGAATCTTTTGGATAGTATTTTCATCTTTTAATCTATTTTCAACATTAGATATTTTATCAAAAAGCTCTAATCTTTTATCAATAGATATTTGTTCATTAGCAAGACTTTCATATGCTTTTTCAAAATCAGCAATCGAATCAAAATCATTCCCCAAAATAGTTTGACCTTTTTGACTTCCTAAAGTATTAATAGTTTCTTGAAGTGATTCAGACACTACTTTACCATATTCTAAAGTAACATCTTTCTTTTTCGCCATATTTGCGACTTTACGACTATTAATAGAAGATTTATAATGACCATCAATTATATTGGCAATTTCTTTATCATGTTTAGCATAATTTTGTTCAAATTGTTTTTTATCTTTAAAATCTTCCATAACTTTGTTTGTAATTGCATAAGCTTCAGACGCAGATAATTTTCTGCCCTTTTGAGCTTCATTTGCTTGTATTTCAGCTTCAGTTACTTTCTTTATAATGTCATCTCCTTTAGAGCCATATACAATATCTGGGATAACATTATCTTTATAATAATCAGATCTACTTTTTTCGCGTCTATCTTTTATTGCTTTAATATCACTATCTTGTCCATTTAAAGCATCATCTAATCGATTAAAATCACCTATTGTATTATTAGTAGCTAAAAGCTTTTCATTAGTAATTCCACCTGATAACCAATCTTTAGATCTTTGTCCAAAATCAAGTAAATCATCTTTAGCTAAAGGAACTCTTCCAAATACTGAGCCACCAAACATTTTATTACCATGCTTATCAGTAAATCTTTCTCTTGCTGCTTGGTTTTTAGATTCAAAAGCAGTTCTAGCAGCATCAGTTTCAGCTCTTGTCCGATTTATATTTGCACCTAATTGACCCCA
>JAQVZB010000015.1 GCA_029004695.1 Bacilli bacterium
AATAAATCTCTATAATTTTGTAGTATAATGTTATTCATGGAAGACCTCCTTAAATGTCTTATTCAACAACATTTTATCATAGGTCTTCCTTTTTAAGTTTCCTTTCCCCAAACCATTATACACAATCGGTAACAATTTACATTTGCAATATGGACCATTAATATGTATAATATATATGAAAAAGAAAAAGCGTAAATTGATATAAAATGCTAAATCTTTTCGTAATAAAAAACAATATTTTTCTTTTAAGAGGGTGTATATGACAATGAGTGAAGACGGATATGTAAGAAAAATAGATGAATTAGGAAGAATAGTAATCCCTAAAGAATTAAGACAACGATTAAAAATTCAAGAAGGAGAAAATTTAATTATTAATTGTGTAAATAAAAATATTAAAGTATCAAAATTTTCATATGTAGCTAACAATATAAATTTTATAAAAAAATTGGGAGATATATTTAATTTAATATTTAAATATAATCTTATAATTACTGATTTAGAAAATATAATTTATAGTAATAAATCATTTAAAAATTTGAAAGTAGATTATAAAATAACAACAAATGTCGAAGAATTAAAAGAAATTAATAATATAAAAATTAATAACGAAATCACAATAAATAGTAATATATTTGTCGGAGAAATCATAGTTTCATCAACAGTAATTGGTATGGTAATTATTTATACAACAGATGCTGAAAATTTATCTTTGCAAACAAGATTTATTGCTGATATTATAAGCGCCCATATCGAAATCATATAAAGCAATAAAACAATAACTAAAATACTTAGCTTTTTTCTTTTTTTTTTATTATAATATAAATAAGAAGGTGAATTTATGTATACTGACACCCACTGCCATATATTTTTAAGTGATTATAATAATATAGATTCTATTTTAAAAGAATTAAATCTAAATAAGATAAAAAGAATAATAATTAATGGATACAATTATGAAAGTAATGATGAAATAATAAAATTAGTAAATAAATATAAAAATGTATATGGTGCTTTAGGTATTCATCCTAATAATATAGATGATTTTAATGAAAAAACGATAAAACATATAATAAATAATATTAATCATCCGAAAATAATAGCCATTGGAGAAATCGGTTTAGATTATTATAGAAATATTAACAATAAAAATAATCAAAAAGCGCTTTTAATAAATATGTTAAATATTGCAAAAGATTATAATAAACCAGTAATTATACATAATAGACAATCAACTGCTGATTTATTAAAAATATTAAAAGAGTATAAAGTCAAAGGAGTGATTCATTCTTTTTCTGGAAGTTATGAAACAGCTGATGAGTTCATTAAGTTAGGTTTTAAATTAGGTATAAATGGTATTATTACTTTTAAAAATAGTAAGCTTAATGAAGTTTTAAACAAAATACCTATCGATAATATTTTATTAGAAACTGATTCACCTTATTTAACACCAGAACCCTATAGAGGTAAACAAAATGAGCCGAAATATATAAATTATATTGCTAAAAAGATAAGCAATATTTATAATTTATCAGAAAAAGATTTATCGTTTTATTTGGAGAATAATTTTAATTCTCTTTTTGACATTAAATCCTAATAATGTTAAAATAATTATAGGGAGAACAATATGAAAAGTATTAATAAAAAGAATATTAAAAAGTTTATTAGAGCAATTATTTTAATTACTTTTTTATTATCATGTAATCAAATATATATACCTAAAGCAGAAAGTAAAATTTCTAATGAAAACCTAAATAAAACGTTAGATTTACATGCTATGGCTGTTAAATATGATGAACTAGTACAAAATGACTTGTACACTCCTATAGATACTTATAATGGTGATTTAACAGGATATGTAGCAGATTGTCCATTATGTGGAGGCACACTTGGTTGTACTGGCGAAGATGTTTTAACAAATCGTATTACTACTCATAATGATAAAGAATATGGAGTTGTTAATATTGTGGCATCATCTAAAAATTTACCATGTGGATCAATTATTCAATTTTCTTTTCCTAATATTTCAAATGAAAAAATAACAGCTATAGTTCTTGATAGAGGGGTAGTAGGAACTTCTATTGATTTATTAGTAGAAAATATTAATTATGCTAAGAGCAATATTGGTAGAAATCAAATAAGTTATGATATTTTACGATTGGGATATGAAAGATAGTACTTTTTTCTTTTTTTATGATAAAATATTTATGTGATAAAAATGAATAAATTTAATTTTAAAAAAAAATATGGTCAAAATTTTTTATTAGATATTAATATCATTAACAAAATAATAAATGAAATTTCTGCATTAAAAAATGATTTAATAATTGAAATTGGAGCTGGTAGTGGTAATTTAACATCAAAATTAAAGTTATTGAATCCTAAAATTATAGCTTATGAAATAGATCTGGAAACGGCAGAATATTTAAATAAATTACAATCAGAAAATGTAAAAATAGTATATGATGATTTTATAAAAAGAGATATAAATAAAGATTTAAATTATTATTCTTATAATGATTTGTATATTGTCGGAAATTTGCCATATTATATAACAACTTCAATTATAAAAAAAATAATCAATAGTAATTTAAAACCTAAAGAAATGATCTTTATGGTTCAAAAAGAAGTTGCTGATAGATTAGTAGCAAAACCAGGAAAAAAAGAATATGGATACATAACAGTATATCTTAATTATTATTTTGAAATTAATAAAATATTTAATGTTAATAAACAATCATTTATACCAGTTCCAAAAGTGGATAGCTCGGTTATAAAATTTATATCTTCAAATAAATATAAAGTTTTAGATGAAAATAAATTTTTTATTTTACTTAAAGATTCTTTTCAATATAAAAGAAAAACCTTGTTAAATAATTTAAAAAAATATAATAAAGAAATTATTGAGAAAATATTATTAAAAAATAACATTAATTTAAATGTCCGAGCTGAACAGTTATCAATTGAAATATTTATAGAAATATCAAATGCTTTATAGCATTTTTTTTATTAATAAGAATACACTTATTAAGGTGAACTTATGAAAATAAAAAAAGGAGATTACGTTACAAGAAAAAGTTATAATCATGATACGATATTTAAAGTTTTAAATATTCAAGATGATGTTTGCTATTTAAAAGGTGTCGATGTACGTTTATATGCTGATAGTATAATTTCTGATTTAGAAATATATAAAAATAAAAATAATGATAATTTTGAAAAAATCGCTGATGATATAGAATTGTTAGATCGAAGTGAATATTTTTTTATGCCTGCTAAAATATTACATTTTGATGGTGATGCAGAATATTTACAGCGATGTTTAAACTTTTACAAAAAAGTAAAAATTAAAGCAGTTGGTAAAGTTATAAAAGAAGAATTGTTACCTTTAAAAATATACAAGTATCTTCAAGAATATCTTCCGGATATAGTTATAATAACCGGACATGATGCTTATTATCGAAAAAAAGGGTCTCAAGATGATATAAATAATTATAAAAATTCCAGGTATTTTTGTGATTCAATTAGAGTGGCAAGAAAATACGAAAAAAGTCATGATAAATTAGTTATTATAGCTGGAGCATGTCAAAGTAGTTATGAAGACTTAATAAGGAACGGAGCAAATTATGCTTCAAGTCCCAAAAGAGTAAATATTCATGCTCTTGATCCAGCAATAATAGCATCTACAATTGCATTAACGGAAAAAAACTCTCCAGTAGATTTATTAGAAACTCTATCTAAGACAAAGTATGGTTCAAATGGAATGGGAGGAATAAAAGGAAATGGACTTATGTTTGTGGGGTATCCGAGATGATTGATAAAATAAAAAGTGATATTTTTAAACATTTTAATAAAGAAGTAAAAATTATATCCAAAGAAAATAGGAATAGGAATGAAATATTCTTTGGCAACATTGTCGAAATATATTCTCATGTTTTTATAGTAAGTAACGGTATTGAAACAAAAAGTTATAGTTATTCTGATATTCTTGCTAGGGATGTTCAAATTACATTTTTATAAAAGTGTTGCATTTTTAAAAATAATAATATAAAATGTTAATAAGTGGAAATTTTTAGAAGGAGTGGAAGTATGAAAATTACGTCGGTAAGTGTTCGCAAAGTGGAAAAAGAAGGCTCTAGAATGAAAGGTATTGCTTCTGTACTATTAGGTGATGCATTTGCTGTTCACGACATTCGGATTATTGAAGGAGACAACGGTTTATTTATAGCAATGCCTAGTCGAAAAACAGCAACAGGCAACTATAGAGATATAGCACACCCTATTAATCCAGATGTACGTAAACTGTTTGAAGATGCTATTCTTGAAGAATATAAAAAAGCCGAATAAACCGCTATAGCGGTTTTTTTATGTTTTATTCATAAAATTTATCCTTTAGCATAACATTATATAGGAGGAACTATGGATAAAATGATTGATGTACCAGCTTTCACACATGTAGTAAAAATAAATGATAGAAAAAACATTATCATAAGTGGAATAAAAAAGATAATAAGTTTTGATGATAAAGTATTTTTATTAGAATCATCTTTAGGTAATATTATAATAAAAGGAAGTACGCTAGAAATGATAAAACTTGATACATTAGAAGGAAATGTTTCTATTAAAGGTAAAATCGATAGTTTTATGTATACAGATATAGCAAATAAGGAAAATTCAATTATTAGCAAATTATTTAAATGAAACAATTTGTATTATTATTAATTTCATTTTGTTATGGAAGTCTCAGTGGGTTTTTTTATTACTTATTTTTTAATAAAGTTTTAGAAAAGTTTTCAACATTAATATTAAAAACATTTTTTTTTATAATAATAACATTATTATATATAATTTTAATATACTTATTAAATAATGGATCTATTCATTTATATATGAAATTTTTACTTATAGGAGGTTTTATATTTACATTAAAGATGTCAAAAATATGTAAAAAAATCAATTAATAGTAATATTATTATATAACCGTTAAAAATTAATGTTATAATCAATATGCGGAGCGTGTATATTTTATGAAATCAATATCAAAAAAAGACAAACGCAGATTTTTTATTTGGACTCTATTAATAACAGTAATAGTTTCTTATTTAGGTGTCTTTACATATAATTATTGGAATAAAATATTAAAAAACGTTGAACTAAAAGAAGAATTAAAAATAAAATATGAACAATCATTAGCCGAAGAAAAAAAATTAAGTAGTGAAGTTACTAAACTACAAGATCCTAATTATATTGCAAAGTATGCAAGAGAAAAATATATGTATTCAAAAGATGGAGAAATTATTATTCGAATTACTGAAGATTGATATTTTCCTTAAAATATGCTAAAATACTAGTACGGGGCCGTTTTGGTTTCGACAGAATAATTAAAGTATTGTTTGCAAATGGTTGCTGTCCTAAACAGTACAGTTTAGTAAAAATAACTGACAAATTTAATTTTAACAAAGCTCTTTCATACGCTTAATAAGCTTTAGAGCACTATTATTTTACTGGTCTCACAAAGTAATATAATAGTTAATAATAGTGAGATATAATTATAAACGTTTTATTTATAATTGAAAAAATTAAAACTTAGCTAAAGTTTTTTTGTTAGATTTTAATACTTTAGTGAAATAACAATCTAAATATATTTGTAGACGGCAATATTTTTGTATTTTGGACAGCAGTTCAATTCTGCTCGGCTCCACCATAATTAAAAAAAATGACTCCTTTAAGGAGTTTTTTAACGATTTTAATTATTAAATAATTAATTTAAATTTCGGTCTTTTTATAAAAAACATTTGCTTAATTAAATAAAAAAAGTTATGATATAAATAAGGAGGTAAATATGAAAGGCACGTTAAAAAATTCAATAATAACACTAATAGTAGTTATAGTTTTATTATTACCAATATTAATAGATTATTATGGAGATAAAAGATTAGAAGTTGTGACATATGGTAACTATACTACAGAAGTAGAATCTGGTGAACCATCTTTAATATATTATGGTGATGCTGAAAAAGATGATTTTAAAAATATATCAAAAACATTATTAGCTATAAATAAAAAATTTGATATAAATGTGAAAGCTTTAAATTATAATGACTTAAATGAAGATCAAATAGCAGAATTGTTAGATCAAGATGATTTAAAAGGTTCGAAAACAGGATTAATATTTGTTAAGCATAGAGCAGTTGAATACATCCATAATGGTGATGTTGCTAAAAAAGACTTAGAAGCATTAGTAGATAAATTTTTTAATAATGTTATACTAGAAAATGAAATAGCATATAAAGAGCCAAAAGATGCTGATTCTTACAAAAAAATTATTAATAATAAGAAAATAGTTATGACTGTTTTTGGAAGAAGCACTTGTAGTTGGTGTAACGATTTTAAACCGGTATATAATGATATTGCTAATAAATATAAAATAAACGTGTATATTTTTGAATCTGATTTATATAATGAAGAAGAATATGAAAAAGTCATGCAACTTGGATTAAAGATACCTAAAAATTGTACTGATACTGGAGAAGTAAAAAATGTAGCTGATGGCTTTGGAACTCCACTTACATTATTTACAAAAAGTGGAAAAGTAATTGACTGCATTAGTGGATATATGCCAAGAAAAAGTTTGGAATCTAAACTTAAATCAGTTGGAATGATAGAATAGGAGAAATACGATGTCTCAAACATATAAAATGGTAAAGGAATTTAAAAACAAATATCCCTTTACAATTACTTGGTGGAGGTTAAAAGCACATTCTAAATTAGTAGATAAATATTTAAATCCAGATGAAAAACTATTATATGTTTTTGCTGGACAAAATGATAATAGTCATTCGAGTATATTAAATACTGCTGTTTTAGCATTAACTAATGAAAGAATTATAGTCGCTCAAGATAGATTAATAATAGGTTATAAAATTTCTTCAATTACACCCGATTTATATAATGATGTAAGTGTAAATTCAGGATTATTATGGGGTATAGTTAGAATAGATACGGTAAAAGAAATAATTTATTTTTCTAATCTATCAAAAAAGGCTTTGCCAGAAATACAGAATAATATTTCCCGCTATATGAGTGAGGCTAAAAAAAGATTTATGAAAAAAGAAGATTCTAACTGAATTTTCTTTTATTTTAGTTAGGAGATTTATGAAAAAATTATATATATTAATCACAATTATTATAATATCATTTTTATATTTCCTATTCATTCTATATACTCCTAAAAATTATACTATTAATTATAAAATAAAAAAATACTATATTAACGAAAGCTATGTTAATGAGAAAGAATTATATAAAATTATTATTAACTATAATAACAAAATATTCCCTTTTTTAATTGATATTGATTATAATAATAATAGAAAAATTGTTAAAGATGTTTATGATAAAGAAACTAAAAATAATATTTGTTTATTTATTAATATTAATAACAAAAAGTATCAAACATGCTATAAAAAAGCTGTTCTTATTGATTATCGATTATTATCAACAAAGAATAATAATAATAAAATAATTGATAAATATCATTCAGTTAAAATTTATAATTATAATAGTTTAAAATATTATATTTGGAATTATAAAGGATTTTATTATTTTAGCAAAGATAAAAAGCAGATTATTAAAATATTAAACAAGGACGAGTATGATAATTTATTATCTTATCAGTTTGAAAATTATTTAATCATTCCAAACTATGATGAAGAATACTATTTTTCTGAGTTGTTAATTATTAATAATGAAAATTTAGAAATAAATATCTTAAATTTAAATAATGAAATATCATATTCATCTGTATTTTTAGGCACCTTTAAAAATAATATTTACTTGCTCGACAAAAAAAATATATTAGAATATAAAATTAATATTAGACATAATTTGGTTAAAATTATCGGTTCTAAAGAAAAAGTGGGTATTATTTATATTAATGACAAGGATAAACAAATTGAACTTAAAAAAATCATAAAAGACAATTTAAAATTTACTAAAAATGCTAGATATGATTATAAAATAATAAAAAACAAATTATATTTAATAATTGATAATTATGCTATTTTAGTATCAAATAATGATGTAAAAGAAATTGTAAAAATTTTTGATGATAAAATATATTATCTATCAGACAATACTTTATACGAATATTCGCCGAATAAAGGAGAAACTAAATTATTAGAAAATAAAGAATGGAATTTTAACTATAAAAACAAAATATTTATCTTTAATTAACAATGTGTCCAATTTAGAATATTCTATATTAGGTGATGGAATGGAAATATTTAATATTAATGCTGAGGATTTAATTGATGAAGTAAAATATTTTGAATATTATACTTTAAAACAGAATACGACATTATTTGAATTAGCTAAAAATAAAAATGTTAATCCAAAATTACTTGCAGTATTAAATGGATTAGAATTAGATGATTTTTTACTTAAAAACCAATTAATAATGATTCCAAAAAGTAATTATTCATATTATATAACCAAAGAAGGAGATACTTTAACTACAGTCGCAAAAACATTTAATACTTCCCTTGATAATTTAATTAAGAATAATAAAACGATATATTTAATTGAAGGTCAATTAGTAGTAAATAAGATATAATTAAAATATAACTTTTATATTTTTTTTATATTGTTTAATAGACTTAAACAATGCAATTTGATACAATAATATAATAAGGGTGATAAACTGTGATATTAAAAAAACCATATGCATTTTTAATTAAATATTTTAAGTTAATACATATTATTTTAGCGATTTTAATAGGTTTTATAATAAGTGGTTTTTCAAATATAACTAATTTTTTCGTATCTTACACAAAAGCTGATATCTCTTTTACAATTACTAGTGTTAATCAATATATAAATCCGCTTATTTATTTAGCTTTATTAATTGTGATTATTTTTTCTTTAGCCATGTATATATTAATGAGAAAAAAAAAGAAACCAACTTTATTTTATATTATAACATTTGTTTATTATTTGATATTATTAATTGCCGTATTAATTGCAAATAATGTAATTGAATCTTTAGTTGAAGTTTCACTCAATAATCAAACAACACGTGTTTTTAGAGATGTTTATTTAATTATATCAATTCCTCAATATTATTTTATTGTAATGAGTATAATTCGTGGTATTGGTTTTGATGTGAAAAAATTTAATTTTAATAAAGATTTACAAGAATTAGAAATTAAGAGTGAAGATGATGAAGAATTTGAATTTATAATAGGTAAAGATTCATATATTTATAAAAGAAAAGCTCGCAGATTTATCAGGGAATTAAAATATTATATTTTAGAAAATAAACTAATAATTAGTATAATATCAGGGGCGATTTTTATACCTTTATTTATATACTTATTAATTAATTTAAATTTTATTGGTAAAATGTTTGGTAGTACTACTAATATTGGTAATTTCACTATTAATTTAAAAGAAGCTTATGAAACACAATATGATTATAATGGTAATTTAATAAACAAAGATAAAAAATATTTAATATTAAATATGACTATTATTAACAGAAGAAATTCACCTCAAAAATTCAAAGATACAACATTTTTTTTAAAAAGGGGCAATAATTTATATTATCACAAGCCTTCTTTAAGAAATTATTTTATTGATATTGGAAAAGCATATACTAATGAAAATATTGCCAGTAATGCTACGAAAAACTTTATATTTATTTTTGAAGTAGAAAACAAAAAAAGTTTTAATAAATATTATTTAAATATTTTAAAAGAAATTATTTATGAAGATAATCAGGAGGTTTATAATTATGCTAAACTTAAAATTAAACCTGTTATAATAAATGAATCTCCTAAAAGAGTTGAAAGAAAAGAAAAAGAAGTAATTAGATTAGGTGAAAATTTATTTAATAATTCAAACTTAACACTAAGCAATATAGAAGTAATCCCTTCATATGAGTATACATATGAATTATGTAAAAATAATTTATGCAAGGATTATATTGATATTATAAAACCTCAAGATTCAATAAATCAAAACTTATTAATTATAACATATAAAATAACTTTATCTAAAAAAATTGGTATGAATAAAACTATAAAAAATAATAGTGATTTTTTTAATAAGTTTTTAAAAGTAGAATATACATTAAATAATAAAAATATAATTAAAAGTTTTGCATCAAGAACATATAATAATATTGAGAATAAAGTATTTATTGACTTACCAAAAATAATTACTGATAAAAGTGATTTAAATATAATGATAAGTACTAGAAATAATCATCACTTTATAAAGTTTGAGAGTTAACATTGAAAAGATTATATATTTTTGTTATAATCTTTTTGCACGGGGCTTTAGCCAAGCGGTAAGGCGTGGGACTGCAACTCCCTGATCATCGGTTCAAATCCGATAGGCCCCTCCATTAAAAA
This sequence comes from Bacilli bacterium, assembly GCA_029004695.1. GTDB lineage: Bacteria > Bacillota_I > Bacilli_A > RF39 > UBA660 > DUUS01. The sequence goes on from JAQVZB010000015.1 coordinate 10,413, forward strand.
GCAAAAGTTTGTGATTTATCACAAACTTTTTATATTTGACTATACTATTAATATAGAAATATTATTATGCTGTATTAGTTTCTAATTTGATTTTTGCATCTAATGTAGCCTCTAATTTAAATTCTAATATCATTTCTTTTTTTATAAGTGTTTGAATAATTTGTGTTATACTTTTTTGAAACTCAATGACTTCATCAGGAGTCATATTTCCATTTTCCATTAAAACGGCAGAAGCTTGTATTTTTTCACCTTCAGCATTTAATATATGAGCTATTGCCGTTTCTTCTAAAGCAATAGATTCAAGTAAATCAGTAAATGCTTCAGGTTGAGTTTTAGTAGGAATTACTGGTAATCCCATTTTTTACCTCCTTTCTAATTTTATAATATGAAGTAAAAGAAAATATTGAAAGAGCATTTAACTATTAATAGATGAACATCCAAAATGATGTTTAAAAAATAATTAATATCATGTTTCACAACCATGACAATAACACATATAATAAATTGAAAGGAAAATAAATATGAGTATGCCCCAAATACCCGAAAATAAAAATCGCCCCAATTTAAAATGCACTATAATAGATTTGTTAGAATCTATTGCTTTAGAAGAAATAGCACTTTCCCATTTATTAAATGCAGAGGCAGAAAAGATTCAAGCATTTGTTGGAGAAAAAAATGATTTTCCATTTTGTTCTACTTATAGGAGTATAATAGATTTTAGTAAAATTTCATCAGATTTTATAAACAAAATTATTATGAAGCAATGGATATTATTAAATAAATTAGATAAAGTAAATGAAATCGGTATCTCTTGTTTTGAAAATGATAAATATAAAGATGATAATATGGGAAATTGTAATGATTGCTTCCGACCATTAAAAAAGTTTTGTCAAAGATAGTTGGGCCACTTTTATAGGGTTCAACTTTTTTAATTTAAATTAAAAAATATTTATGATAAAAAAGAAAATTAAAATAGCATATTATTCTGGTATAAGAACTTCAAGAGCAGCAGAATATTTTAAACAAGCTTTTTTTTAAGAATTATAGGTATAAGATTGAAATCCAGCAAATAAAAAGCAAATTGATACAAATAATATGATCTTTTAGTTCTTTTATATCCTTTTCATGCATTTAATGCATTAAAAACAGTATATAATTGCATTTCACAACTTAAAAATGTAGATAATATACCGGCAGTTATTATATCTGTATCAGACGGAGAAAAGATTATTCCTAATACTGCTTGTCGGAGAAGTTCAATTAAAAGAATTAAAAAAAAGATATAAAGTTATTTATGAAAAAATGCTCGTAATGCCATTAAATGTCTTAATAACAAGAATGAAGATTTATCTAGCATGCTTTTAAAGATTTTGCCCAAGAAAGTTTTCATGATAGTAAATGATTTTGAAAAAAAAATTATATGATGTAAATATTGGTCTTTGATCTTTTATAATAATGTTATCGGCAGGGCAAATTATTTACAAACCTGCCACAACCAATATAAAATATGAAATCTATAAAAAAAGTTGATGTTGATAAACTTGCTAAAAGGTATTTATGGAGTGGTGTTAAAAAATATCTTCTTGAAAATAAAGAATAATAAATATTTTTTTATCTAATTTTGACAAAAAAGACACATAATTTAAAGAAAAAAAGGATTATTTATTAAATATTTAGAATATTTTTAAAAAAACGTCAAAAAAAGGTTGACTTATTAGTTTATGTAGCATATACTTTTATTAGTTAAGAAATTATTTATTTAATATCTTAACTACTGAGAGAAATATAATTAAATTTATATTTTTCTCATTTTTTATTTAAAATATAATTTATTTATATATTATATTAAAAAAATTGCATTAAAATCATAAACAAAGTATACTTTATAGTAGGTGATATAAATGAAAACTTGTGCATTAATCTATAATCCAAATAGTGGAAAAGTCCTAAAACAAAAATATATTAAAGAGTATGTATCGATATTAAAAAAGAATGACTATAATGTAAGTGTTTATGGCACAAAATATCATGGACATGCTAAAGAAATTGTGAATCATTTAGCAAATATTGATTTAATAATATCTATGGGTGGAGACGGAACTTTTAATGAAATCATGACTGGTAATTTAAATAGAGAAAAACGTATTATTTTAGCTCATATACCAGTTGGAACTACCAATGATATAGGAGTTATGTTTGGTTATGGCAAAAATATTAAACAAAATTTAAAAGATTTATTAAATGGTGTAATTAAAGGAATGGATGTTTGCATAATAAACGGCCAACCTTTTGTATATGTGGCCGGTTTTGGTAAATTTATGCAAATTCCTTATGATACTCCTAGAGTTTTAAAGAAAAAAATTGGTTATTTTGCTTATTTAACTGAAGGCATTAAAGATTTTTTAAAACCTACTAAATTATACAAAATTAAATATAAAGTTAATGGGATAGAAAAAGAAGGATATTATTCTTTTATGCTTATTTCGAATGCTAATCGTATTGCAGGAATAAATAATTTTTATAAAGATATTAAGCTGGATGATAATAAATTTGAAGTATTATTTTGCAACTTCAGAAGAAGAATAGACATTATTAGAACCTTTAGTATTTTATTAACTACTGATGTTCAAAAAGTATCTGGATTTGAGTTCTATCGTACAAATTATATTGAAGTAAAATTTGAAGATTATCCTAAAAAAGCTTGGTGTATAGATGGTGAAAAACTAGATAGATCAACATTAAAATATGAAATAAAAAATGAAAGAAATGTTCAAATAATGTTGCCTCAAAAAAATATAAATAAAATTTTTATAAAATAAAAAATCTATTTATATTTTTTATTTTTTTTGCTAAAAATAATAATTATTGCTATTAATGAAGTGATACTTATAATTCCTCCAGTTATTAAGCCATAAGGCATGAATTTTAGAGTAATATTATAATCTCCTTCTTCTAATTCAAAACCTAGTAATGAATTCCCGATTTTAAAAGTATCAATCAATTTACCATTTGCATATACTTTCCACCCTTTATCGAAAGGAATTGATGTATATAAAACTTTTATTGATTTTAATGTTATATTACCTGATATTTCTTTTTCTTTAAAATTATCAATTTTAAATTTTGATTCATTCAATAAAGATGTAGCTAGCTTAAATTTATTGTTATTAATATAATAAGCATAAAAATCATCACGAGTATAGTTATTATAACCAACATAAATAGAATAATTTTGATTATCAGTACGGGTTGTTATAACATAATTTTCATTTAAGCTTTTAAAGTTAAATATATCAATTCCTTTTAGTTTTTCTGCATAAGTAAATTGATCGTTATGATAATATAAGGTGTCATCAATAATAATAAAATCTATATTATTATTAATATAAAAATACATATTCTCTTTAGGGTTACTAAAAGTATATTTATATATTTTATTATTTTCATCATATATTAAATCTTTATTAGTAAAATTTAATTTTTCTAAAACATTAACAATTCCGGTAGATTTTTCAATAAAGTCATTTTGAATATAAAAAGGATTATCATTGTAAAATTCCCAATTATAAATATTATTATTGACAGCATATATTAAATTAGTATTAAAATTGTTTTTAAAAATTAAATGGCCATTTTTATGATAAAACAAATTATATCTATTAATATCCCACGTGCTTCCGATAAAATATTTAATATTAAACATTAAATCATAAATCGGTGTATTTTGCTTGAAATAATAACTATTAATTTCATTTCCGGGCATGCCTAAATTATTTTGAAGTATTGCAACGTCTTTATAAGCCATAGAGCTAAATATCATTTGACCATAATAACCATACCAAGAAGGATCATTAAATGTTAATAAAGATGTTTGCTCTATTCTATATGTCGGGTTATCTTTATCTTTTTCAACAAATTTTAATGCATCTTTAATTGAATCATATCCATTATAGAAATTTTTGATTTCTTGTTTATTATCCCAAGTATTATTAATACTTATAGAACATTCTAAAATTACTAATAAAATCATTAAATATGGTATTTTATTTGCTGTTTTTGGATAATTTATATATAAAATATATAAGATATAATATAGAGTAATAAGCAAAAAATTTAATACAATCATTGAATTATTAATATTGTCATATTTAAAGAATAATAATAATGATATACATATCATTAATAATAAATAAACAATACTAGCATATTTAACTTTAATATATTTTATATAATATAAAGAATAAGCACTAATAATAATTAATATAAAAGAGTATAAAAAAGAATATCGGTATGGCAGATCATTAGGTACATGAAATCCGTGCCAAATAAAATCTAAAGGAGCAAGAAAAAAACTTAAGACTAAAATTAATAATAAAGATAAATAAGAAACTTTGATTTTTAATTTGATTTTAGGGTTTACTATAAATAGAAATAGTAAAGCAACAGACAAAATACCAGTTGATATATTGGCAGCATTAGAGACTCCAGAAGCTAAAACAGTGCTACCGACACCTGAAAAATGATTAGCTAAAAATTCCCAAAAAGTAAAAGCATAATACTGATTAGAGGGCCATGAATCTGAAGTTGCACTAATCGAACTAATTCCAAGAAATAATGGTAATATTAAAATAGCGGTTAAGCCTGCACTTAATATTGAAGCCAATGCAAAACTTAAACATTTTTTTAAGATAATCTTTATTTCATATTTTTCGGTTTTAATAATTAAATAAATAATAAAATATAATACAGAAAATATACATATCATATAAGCAATAAAATAATTGCTAATTATCATTAGCGCTAGTGATATTATATATAATAAGAATTTATTTTTATTAATAATATTTTCGATACCTAAAACTATTAAAGGTAAGAATACCATTCCATCTAGCCACATTATATTCCAATAATAAGCACCAAAATAAGCACAAAATCCATATAAAATAGCCAAAGGTATTAATGCAAAGCTTTTAAATGCGAATTTTTTACTTAAAAAATATACCATTGTTGTAGATGCAATAACTGCCTTAAGCCCAATTATTATTGAAAATGACATTAAAAGATTACTTTTATTAAATAATAATATTATTAAATTAAATGGGCTAGATAAATAATTTAAGAAATTTCTAAATAATGGAAGACCTAAACCTGAATTAAATGTATAAATTAAATTTAAATCGTTTTTAATTCGATCATAGTATTCTCCTAACATAGGAGCATATTGATGAAAAAAATCTATTTGTAATAAAGAATAATTACCAAAAGGAGCAACTTCTTGTAAATAATAAATTAAACTAATAATTATTAAACCGGTAATTATTGTTAATATAATAATCAAATTGTTTTTAATTAATGACTTTATTTTATTAATCATAGTTTCACCCATAAATAATATAACATATAAGAAAAAAGATATAAATAGTACTTTTTCTTTTTAAAAGATTATTTTTTATTGCAAAATTAACAAATTTGCAGTATGATTAACGAGCTTGGAAAGAAGTGAAAACATGAAAAATATAATTAATATTGCCGTAGTTGCTCATGTAGATGCTGGTAAAAGTACTTTAGTAGATGCCTTATTAAAGCAAAATATTGTCTTTAGAGAAAATAAAGAAATAGAAAATCGAGTTATGGATAATAATACTCTAGAAAAAGAAAGAGGAATAACAATTTATTCAAAGAATTGTTCTATTTTTTATAAGGATTATAAGATTAATATTGTTGATACACCAGGTCATGCCGATTTTTCTTCGGAAGTTGAAAGAGTTATTAGAACAGTTGATACAGTTATTTTATTAGTTGATTCAGCTGAAGGTCCTATGCCTCAAACTAGATTTGTATTAAAAAAAGCTTTAGAACATAATTTAAAGCCAATATTATTTATTAATAAAATAGATAAATCTGATGCACGAGTATTAGATGTAGTTGATATGACTTTTGATATGTTTTGTGAATTAAATGCCACTTATGAACAATTAGATTTTCCAATTATATATGGTATTGCAAGAGATGGAATAGCTAAGTATAATTTAGAAGATGAATCTGATTCTATGAATCCACTTTTAGATACAATATTAAAGAAATGTGAGTTTTTTAAAGGTGATATAAATGATAATTTACAAATGCAAATTTCAAATTTAGGATATGATGAATATATTGGTAGATTAGCTATTGGTAGAATTACCAAAGGAAAAATAAAACTTTATGATACTGTTTGTGTAATCCAAAATAATGGTAAGGAATCTAATTTTAAAATAACTAAATTATTTATAAATGAAGGAATAGATAAAATAGAAGTTAAAGAAGCTTTTTATGGAGATATTGTTACTATAGCTGGATGTTCTTATATTTCAATAGGTGATACAATTTGTTCTTTAAATGCTAGAGAACCACTTCCTCCAATTGAAATAGAAAAGCCAACTTTAAGTATGAATTTTATTGTTAATAATGGCCCTTTGGCTGGTTTGAGCGGGAAATATTTAACAAATCGACATATTAAAGAAAGACTAGAAAAAGAACTTGAAATTAATGTGGGATTAGAAATCGAAGAATTGGCAAATACTGATGGTTTTAAAGTTAGTGGAAGAGGAGAATTACATTTATCTATTTTATTAGAAAATATGCGCAGAGAAGGATACGAATTGTGTGTAAGTAAACCAGAAGTATTAATAAAAGAAGAAAATGGTATAAAATATGAACCATTTGAAACTGTTATAATTAATACTCCTAATGATAAAGCTAGTATGATAATAAGTGATTTACAAACTCGTAAAGGAACTTTATTAAAAATGGAAGAAAAAAATAATTTTACTTATTTAGAATTTGAAGCACCAACTCGAGGCTTAATTGGTTACCGTAGTAATTTTATAACTATTACTAAAGGGGAGGGAATTATGGTCAGAAATTTTTCGGGTTATAAACTTCATGTTGGTCATTTACAAACCCGTAAAAATGGTGTCTTAGTTAGTATGGAAAATGGTAAATCTTTAGGTTATTCATTATTTAATTTACAAGAGAGAGGTACTTTATTAATAGGCCCTGGAAGAGAAGTATATATAGGTATGATTGTTGGTATTCATAATAGAGATAATGATTTGAATGTAAATCCATGTAAAAACAAAGCTATGACAAATACAAGGAGTTCAGGTGCTGATGAAGCTATTGCTCTTGTGCCTTATAAAAAATTTACTTTAGAAACTGCTTTAGAATTTATAGAAAATGATGAATATATAGAAGTTACTCCTGCTGAAATAAGACTTAGAAAAAAAAATCTAGATCCCAAAGAACGAAAAAAGCTATAATATTTTATAAATTTTTTATATTTAAAAATTTGAGTTCTTAATAGAAAAAATATATAATAGTAATAGAAAGAGGGTAGACAAATGAAATTAAAAGGTAGTAAAACTGAAGCAAATTTAATGATAGCTTTTGGAGGTGAAAGTGAAGCGAGAAATAAATATAGTTTTTATGCATCTCAAGCTAAAAAGGATGGATATGAACAAATAGCAACTTTTTTTGAAGAAACTGCTAATAATGAAAGAGAACATGCTAAACTATGGTATAAAGAATTACATGATGGAAAAATTCCTTCTACGATTGATAATTTAATAGATGCTGCTAATGGTGAAAATTATGAATGGACTGAAATGTATAAAAATTTTGCTCAAACTGCCAGAGAAGAAGGATTCGATAGAATTGTTGATTTATTTGAAGGAGTAGCGGCAATTGAAAAGCATCATGAAGAAAGATATTTAAAGTTACTTGCTAATATTCAAGATGAAATGGTATTTTCTAGAGGAGAAGAAGTAATTTGGATTTGTAGAAATTGTGGTCATATTTATTCAGGAAAAGATGCATTAGAAAATTGTCCAGTATGTGCTCATCCGCAGTCATTTATGCAATTACAAGTTGAAAATTATTAAAAAAGAACTTATGAAGTGAATCCTAAATAGTTCACTTATAAAAAAGGACTCAAGATATTTTTTTTGAAGTAGTCAATAAAAATTAGACACTATAAAAAGAAATTTAGAACCCTAGTTCGATTTTATATTGAACTGGGGTTTTATAATCTAATGAATAAGCTAATCGTTCATTATTATAATAATATATATAAGCGTTAATAAAGTCATCAAATGAGTCATAACTATCAATATCCCAATCATTTATTATTTCATCTTTAATCCATCCATTAATAGATTCCATTTTAGGATTATCAGTTGGTGTTCCAGCTCGACTCATTGAACGAATAATGTTATAATCTTTATGTGCATTTGTAAATGCCAATGAGGAATAAACTACTCCTTGATCACTATGCAAAGTTGTGGGGTAATTGATTCCTTTTATTTTGGATAAAATTTGGTTTAAACCATCATAATATGGGGATATAAAATTATGTTTATTTGTATAAGAATATCCTATTATTTTTATATTAAATACATCCATATATAAAACTACATCATATAGTTCTTTTCTATATTTAAACAAGTCATATCTGTAACGATTAATTCTAACGGTTTTGACA
>JAQVZB010000016.1 GCA_029004695.1 Bacilli bacterium
TAAAATATTTTTAAAAACTCTTTTTTTAACTTTACAAAGTTGAGTTTAAATACTATAATAAAATTCATATTTGGAGGTGTTGATTATTAAAGAAGATATTCCCGTTCTACTTTTGAAAAAACTATCATTACTTCCGCTTCAAGAAGTCCGGATTGAACTTAATAATGATTTAAGTAAAAAGATTATTGATTTAAGTATTAAAAGATATAATAAAAAGATCTTAATTATCTTACCAGTTAATTCTTTGGAAGAATCTCCGTCAGTTAAAGATTTACCTGAAGTAGGGGTCTTAACTTATATTAAATCTAGTATAGAGCTTCCTAATGGTAATTATCGGGTTGTAATAAAGGGATTAAACCGGGTAAAAACTTTAAATTATACCAATTATAAAGATAATAAAAGTATTTTAATCTCTACTATTAAGAAATTATATATTGATAAAGGGGAAACTAATGAAGAAGTAGCTTTAAAAAGAAAGTTAATTGAGCAAACTAAAAAATTTATTAAGTTAAATCCTGAATCTTCAAACAGTATTTTATCGAAAATTAATGAAAATGAATCTTTAGATAACTTAACTGATTTAGTAGTGCCTTTTATTAATTTACCTTTAAATAAAAAACTTAAATATATGAATGAATTTAGTGAAAGAGAAAGGGCTCGCAATTTAATTGCTGATTTAACAGTTGAATTAGAATTAATAAAACTGAATAATAAGCTTGATCAAGATATTAGAATCGATTTTGAAAAAGAACAAAAAGAATATTTATTAAAAGCTAAAGTTGAAAAATTAAATCGCGAATTGGGAATTAATAGTACCAAAGAAAGTGAAATATTATTATATAATGAAAAAATAAAAGCTTTAAATATTAATGAATCAACTATTAAAAAATTAGATTATGAATTAAAAAAATATAGTTATACCCCAGAAAATAGTCCGGATGCATCAGTTATTAGAAATTATTTAGATACTGTATTAAGTTTACCTTTTAATCTTTCGACAAAAGAAGAACTTAATGGGGAAATAATTAATAAATCCTTAAATAAAACGCATTACGGGGTAAAACATATAAAAGAAAGAATTACTGAATATGCTGCTTTAAAATCAAAAAATCCTCAGTTAATGAGTCCGATAATTTGTTTAGTAGGAGCACCAGGAGTAGGTAAAACCACTTTAGCAATGAGCATCAGTAAAGCTTTAAAAAGAGAGTTCTTTAAAATTAGTGTTGGAGGCTTAAATGATTCAAGTGAATTAATTGGTCACCGCCGTACATATTTAGGGGCATCTCCTGGTAAAATAATATCTGGTATAATAAAAACTAATGTTAATAATCCGGTTATTTTAATTGATGAAGTGGATAAAATGGTTAAAGATTATAAGGGTGATCCAGCTAGTGTTTTACTTGATATTCTGGATGTTAATCAAAATAAATCTTTTATTGATAATTATATTGAAGAACCTTTTAATTTATCTAAAGTATTATTTATCTTAACTGCTAATGATGAAAATATGATTCCAGCTCCCCTTAAAGATCGCTTAGAAATAATGCATATTGATAGTTATACCATTTATGATAAAAAAGATATTGCTCTTAATTATTTAATTCCAAATCTTTGTTTAAAATATAATTACAAAAAGCTTAAAATAAAAGAGGAATTAATCTTATTTATTATTAATCATTATACTTTAGAAAGTGGTGTTAGAGAATTAGAACGAATTTTTGATAAATTAATTAGAAATATTATTATCAATAATATTTCTACTTCTAAAATAACATTAGATTATATAAAAAAAGTATTAGGTAATATTATCTATGATAATTTAATAATAAATAATGATATTAGTTCTATTAATATATTAGGGGTAAGCCCTTTAGGTGGTAAAATAATTAATGTTCAAAGTTTATTAATCCCTCATGAAGAAGGAATTACTATCACTGGTAATGTTGGAGATATTACTAAAGATAATATTTTCGTTGTCGTAAATTATTTAAAAGCTAATAATTATCTTGATAATAAAAAATTAAATAATAATGCTCTTCATATTAATTTTAATCAAGATATAAATTTAAATGGAGCAAGTGGCTCATTAGGAGTAGCCGTTTCAATCTTAAGTTTGATTAATAATTTAAAAATTGAATCTAAAGTAGCATTTACTGGTAAATTAGATTTATTTGGTAATATCTTAAAAGTAAAATCAATTAAAGAAAAAATAATAACGGCTTTTAATAATAATATCAAAATAATTTATTTACCTAAATTAAATCTTGATGATATTAATAATGTTCCGGATTTTATCTTAAAAGATATGAAATTAATATTTATAAATAATTTTGATGAATTATATCAGGATTTGTTTATTAAAAATAAGACAAGTAAATAAAATTACTTGTTTTAGTTTGTATTAAAAATAATGCTTTATCATATAATTTCTTAGAAAGGGTGATTATATGAATGAAACATTTATTTTAGATAAAGAGTTAATGTTTAAAAGTAATATTTATGAAATAACTAGTTTATCTATTGAACATAGCTATGATGTTGTAGGTTCTAATTGTGAAGGAGAATTTATTTTATCAGGTGAATATCGTTTACACGAAGTAAGTATTAATAAAGAAGATTTTAGTTTTAGAATACCTTTTAGTACTGAATTAAGAAGTAATGTTAATTTAGATAGTGTTGAAGTCGATATAAATGATTTTTCTTATGAATTAAATGAAGATGTTTTAGAAGTTCATATTGAATATTTAATTCGAGGAGAACAAAGTTTGATAGAGTTTGCAGATGAAGCTGATTTAGATGAATTTTTAAAAAATAATGAAGCCGAAATAGTGGATTTATCAGAAGAGAAAAAAGAGATTGAATTAAATGCAGAATCAAGTTTAGAAAATGCTGAACGAGATGAAGTAGATAAAGTGCTCGAATTAGATGAAGAATTAAAAGAAGATAATGATGATCGAAATGAAGAAGAAATATTAGTGCCAATAAATCAATTATATCAAGAACCGATAATAATTCCAGAAACTCCAATAACGCATGAAGAAAGACATCATAAAGATGAAGAAGAAGACGAAATTAAAGAAGAACCAAAAGTAACTGAAACAGATAAAAACACGATAATTAATAGTATTAATTCCGAAGAGAGTTTTATAACTTATCATGTTCATACAGTAATTCCATCAGATACTTTGGAGAGTATATGTGCACTTTATAATACAAATTTAAACGATTTAAAAAAATATAATAATATAGATGAATTAATTTTAAATATGAAGTTAATAATTCCTGATGAAGAAAATTAATGAAATACTAAAACCAAATAAAATAACAATAACGGGAAAGAGTAAAATATTATATACTGAAACTGGTAAATGCGTTATAAAAGAAAAAAATAAAGATGTTAAATCTTTATATAATTATTTAAATTCAAGACAATTTAATAATTATCCAGAAATTATTGATGAATTTGATGATAAATATATCTATGAATATTTAGATAGCGTTAATATTCCTAATAATCAAAAATCGGCTGATATGGCTGATTTACTTGCTTTACTTCATAATAAAACGGCCTATTTTAAACCTATTACTGCTGATTATATAAAAAACATCTATGAAGAAATTCAAAATAATATTAGATATATAGAAGAATATTATGCGCTTTTTTTTGAAAAAATAGCTTCTGAGGTTGTAATGAGTCCTTCTAATTATTTATTAATAAGAAATAGTAATAAGTTATTAGCCGATTTTAAATATCTTAAAGAAGAATTAGATAATTGGTTAAAATTAATGACAGATAAAACTAAAGAACGAGTTGTGTATTGTCATAATAATTTAACTATTGATCATTATATTAAAAATAAAAATGATTATTTAATATCTTGGGATAATTATAGTATAGATACTCCGGTTCTAGATTTAATTAATTTGTATACTAATGATTATAACAAATATGAATTTAGTAATTTTTTAGAAAATTATAATCAAAAATTTCCGTTAAGTAATGAGGAATTAAAATTATTTTTTATTATGATATCTTTTCCCAAAGAAGTGAATTATTCTATTTATGAATTTGATAATACAAGAAAAGTTAATGAGTTGCTTACTTATTTATATAAAACCGAAAAGTTAATAAAACCATATTATGCGCCACAAAATATAAAATAATAGAGATACTTCAAATAAAAGGATAAATAAATTGAATCTAAAAGGAAGAAGTAAAGTAATAATAATTTGATAAAATATTAAACCACAAAGAATAAAAATTGCTAATACTCCAAATAAACCTCTAAAAGGTCCTGGACGAGGGCACATAGTCATCACCTATTATAATATATGTAAAAGAAATATTAAAGATAATAATCAAGATAATTAAAATAATAGATTATCTTTTTATTTATATGATATAATTATTTTTATATAAGGAAAAATTATGAATAAAATCAATACGGCTAAATTTATTATGAAAGATGAAGATTTTAGATGTGAAGTATGTAATAAAAAAGTAAAAGCTCTAAAATATACAGCAAGAGATCACTGTCCTTTCTGTTTATCTTCTAAACATGTAGATATTAACCCTGGAGATAGATTATGTAATTGTCATGGGATTTTAATACCTATTTCAATAGAACCTGCTAAAAAGGGCAATTATAAAATAATATATAAATGTCAAAAATGTCATTTAATAAAAAGAAATATTATGGCTAGAGATGATAATATGGATTTAATAATCGAAATTATAAGTTATTAAATTAAGGTTATTTATAAATATTCCTTTTTTTTATTGTCTTTTTATATTATAATAATAATGATAGGAGAGTATCAAAATGAAAAAAAATGGTTTTATTGCAACATCATTGTTATATTCTTTTTTCTTAGTTTTTTGTGCTCTTTTATTAGCATTAGTTGCATCTTATGCTCATAATAGATTATTATTAAATAATTTAGTTAATAATACAAAATTGGAACTATCGAATATAAATAATCGTAGTGCTTCTGATTTGAAAGTGGGAGATTATTTAAAAATGTCTCTTTTTTCTAATGAAAGATATATTAATCTTAAAGATAAATTATGGATAGTTTCAAGTGTTGATACTGATACAGTTAATTTAGTAAGTGCTACAGCATTATTTGCTACTAATAAATATGGTAATGTTACGACAATGCAAAATGAGCTTAATTTATTTTATAATTTATATACAACTGGTGGAGAAGAAAATCATTCTTATGTAACTTATTTGACTAAAACCCAATTAGATAATTTTCATAATGTAACTAATGAAATTATTAAAAAGGCATTATTAGATAATGAAAATGAATATATTTATTATGATGATACTAAAGCTAGTCCTAGATTTTATTTGCGGAAAAACCCGGCCGGATTTCCTGAGTTTGAAAATGCTTTAGTTGCTCCTAGACAATATCCAATAAGATTATCTGTTAATATAAGTAAAAATGCTCCAATTTTAGGAGGCAAAGGTTTATATTTGGACCCTTATACTTTAGTATATTATATGCTTAATGATTCTTTGAAATTACACTATGATTATTTAAATATTTCTGGTAATAAAGGTTTAAAAACAAGTACTAATTTAATAACTGATTTATCTGGAACTAATCCTTTTGGTCAATCTATTTCAAATTATGCTAATGATTTAAATACTGGAATAACATTAATAGCTAATAATACAATAAATACAAATTTAAATATTTATGATATTTTAAAAACTAATAAATATACGATTGAATTTAGAACGAATAGCTATTTTGCCTTATCAACGCCTTCAAAAATGGCTGGTTTTATTATTCATATCTTAGATATAGCCGGTACACAATTATCATTAAATATTGCAGGCAATATAATACCTTATTTAAATGATTTTAAAACTTTTAATACTGTTTCGATAACAAGAAATGAGGGCAATATTAATATATATATTAATGGTGAATTGGTTACACCTTCTTTTTCAAATATACCTATTGATTTATCTGATACACTTTTATATATTGGAAGTAGTACTAATGATGATAAAAGCTTTAAATCATTAAGAGTATATAATAAAGCATTAACAATAAATGAAATTCGTAACAATTATATTGTTGATACTAAATGGAGTAAATAAGATGAAAAAAAATAAGGGATTTGTAATGATCGAAACTATTATAGTTATTACAATATTATCAATAGGTTTAATTTCGTTGTATTCATCATATTCAGTTATATTAACTAAAATAAAAGTAAAAAATAATCATGATAACATTGAATATATTTATAAAGCGAATTTAGTTGGCAATTATTTAAATGATAATGTTAGTAATTATTCTAGTTTTACAAAATATGTTGTTGGAAGTAGTTCAAATCCAGCTAACTTAAACTTTATTATGAATAATTTATTAATAGAAAAAATATATGTCATAAATAGTGATTCTGATTATAAAAATATTATTAATATAAATAATTTAGATGGTTCAAGTATCGGTTATTTAAATAAGTGGAAAGATTATCAAGCGGGTAAGATTAATTTCATCGTCAAATTTAAATCTGGAACTCCGCCAAAAGAAAAGATCAATTTTGCCTCTGTTGTATATGAGATAGATGAAGAAGAAGAAAAAAAATTATGTGAAAAATGTTTAAGTACAAAAATAATTCTTCAATATGGAGGATTATCAAATATAAAAACTGCTCCAGCAGGAACATTTGCAAGTATAACCACTGCTACTGAAAATGTAATGTATAAAATAGAAGATTATTATGGGGATAGTTATTATTATCGAGGAGCAAAAGATTATGTAAAAAATAATTTAATATATGCAGGATATCAGTGGAAGATATTACGTATAAATGGTGACGGAACTCTAAGAATAATTTATAATGGAACTTGCCCTAATAATAGTTGCACCATAAATTCAACTGGTGCTTCTACTAGTATGGGTTATTCTGTTTATAATACGATTAATAATGTTGCTAAATATGGTGGATATATGTATCAAACAGCAATAGAAAATGATACTCCTAGTACTATAAAGACATTTTTAGATAATTGGTATGAAAATAATATAGCTGGAACAGTATATGAACAATATATATCAGATACTTTATTTTGTAATGATAGATCTGAACCAGGATCAGCTAATTATTATGGAGCCTATACAAGAATTAACATAAATAATCCAGCACCTATACTAAAATGTTCAAATAAAAATGATATATTTGCCGAAATTAATACAACATACAGTAATGGTAAATTAACCTATCCAATAGGATTAATAACAGCTGATGAAGGCGCATTAGCAGGGTTAGTCGAAAACAGAGAAAACGCTACAAATTTTTTATATAATAATGCTGATTATTGGACTTTAAGTCCTGATTACTTTGATGGTCGAGTTCGTTTTAATTTTGTGCATTCAGTTGGTTATCTCTACGCTTATTTTGTAAATGACTCAAAAGGTGTGCGGGGAGTTATAAATCTAAAAGCATCTACTCAAGCTACAGGAACAGGTACAACAACCGATCCTTTTATAGTCAAAGTTTAGAATAAGTCTTAGAAAAGGAGTAGTTATTATGGAAGAAAAGTTGAGCCCAATTATCAAAGAAAATAAAATTATCAATTTAAATGAAATTATTAGCTTGATTAAACAAATTAATGATGAAGAATTAATAACTGATTATTTAAATGAAATAGTAGAATATAATGATGATTCTTTTGATAAAATTGATGGATTGGATAAAATAAAAGATACATTAATATTAAAATTAAATGATCTTAAAGGAAAAGAAGATCTAAAACCCGAAAGATTATTCATTAGTGAAAATGAATATATTCGACTTCTTGAGATACTTTATAAAGGGGAAAATATTAATGCCGAAAATATTGGTGATTTATATACATTAACTGATGTTTTATTATTAAAAATGAGTAAAGGACGATTATCTTATGATCAACAAAATATTTTAGATACTTATATTTATTATTTAAAAGACAAATTTGAAGATAAAGGTTTAAGTAAAAAAGAAGATTGGATTTTAAACAAATATAATAAAATAGTTGCTCAAAAACAAGCTGATTTAGAAAAAGAACATTTTAATGAAGATATTAGAATTAAACAATTAAAATTCAAAGAAAAGCAAGATTCAACAAGAGGAGCAATTACATCTGTTGCCGTCTTAGAAGTAACAATATTGTTAGGTTTATTAATAAGTGTTCTAGCACTTGCAAATAATTAATTTTTAAGTATAATAAAATTAAGGAGATAAAATGGAAAATATTATAAATGAAACGGAAATAAAAATGAAAAAAGTAATAACTAACTTTGAAAATAGAATGGTAAATGTAAGAGCTGGAAGAGCTAATCCGGCTATGCTAAATGGCATAATGGTAAATTATTATGGCGTTTTAACCCCTCTTAATTCTTTAGTAAATATTACTATTCCTGAAGCTCGACAATTATTTATAAAACCTTTTGATAAAAGTGCTTTAAAAGATATTGATAAAGCTTTATTAGAAGCTAATCTAGGTATTACTCCAACTAATAATGGCGAGTTTATTATTCTAACTGTGCCAGAATTAAATGAAGAGCGCCGTAGAGATTTTGTTAAGCAAGTAAAACAAATGGCTGAAGATGGAAAAGTAGGAATTCGTCAAGTTAGAGAAGATAGTCGTAATCTAATAAAAAAAGCTGAATTACCTGAAGATGAAACCGATAATTATTATGATGATATCCAAGATTTAACTCAAAAATATAATAAAATTATTGAAGATTTATTAAAAGAAAAAGAAAAAGAATTAATGACTGTATAAAAGACTAGAGAAATCTAGTTTTTATTATCCTAAAAAATCCGACAAATAAATTAATTTTATGATACAATTATCTAAAATAGAAAGGTGATTTAAAAAATGAAATGTAAAAATTGCAACGTTGAACTAGGTAATGATAATTCTTTTTGTCCTAATTGTGGAAAAACTATCACTGAATTACAAAACTTAGGTTTAGTAGAACAAAATGAAACAATTAATATTAATCAAAATATAGTTGCATCAAATTTTAATGCTAATATTCAAGCTGATACTTCAATTGCATCTCTTAATAATAAAGAAGAAACAGTAAATACTCAAGCAATGAGTAATAATTATCAACCAGAAAATGCAGGAGAAACACTAAATAATAGTATTGATCAACTAGTACCTTACCAATCTTTTAATGATATTAAGCCTGATGATTATCAAGCTCAAAATTTAAATAATCTATCTGAGCCAGAATTATCATATCAAGGATCAAACAATAATATTGAAACTTCTGTTCAACCATCTTTTCATGAAAATGAACCTAAAAAGAAACATCTTTTATTACTAATCATTTTGATAATATTGTTATTAGTTACACTAGGCGTTGGAGGGATATATTTTAGTAAAAAATTAGTTAAGCCAAGTCCCAAACAAATATTTACTGCAGCAATAAATAAAGCATTTTTAAATACTACGACATTATTAGATAAAAATAATGATATTATTAATGGCACATTTAACTTAAAATCTAATATAACAGGTAATAATCTCGATACTACTGAAACTGAAATTATTAATATCTTAAACAATATTTTTATTAGTGTTGACTATGGGATTGATTATACAAAAAAGGTTGCTTTATTATCTTTTAATAGTACTTATGAAGATGCTGAATTATTAAAAGCAGATATTTACCTTAAAAATAAAAAAGGTTATGTATTATTAAATAATGTTTATGATAAATATTTAAGTACCGATATAGAAAATTATAATAATATTTTTACTAAATTTGAGTATACTGAAGACCATCAAATTGTAATTGAAGAGATTCAAAAAGCAATAACTTCTTCTTTAAAAGATGAATATTTTATTAAGGAAGAAACCGAAGGTATTACAAAAAATATATTATTTTTAAATAATATTACTGGTCCAGCTTTAATCAAAAGCATCTTTACATCTTTTGATAATAATATTAAATTTAAAACTAGTTTAAGTAAAGTTTTAGATACTGAAGAAAAAGCAATAAATGAATATATAACTGAAGTTTTAGATGAATTTAATGAACCAAGTAGTTCTTCGAAAATTATTAAAATATCAATTTATACCGATAATAAAACTAAAGAATTTAAAAAATTTGAATTTGAAATTGAAGAAAATAATTCTGAAAAAATAATTATAATAACTAAAAATGATATTAAAAATTATGATTATCAATATTATTTAGATGCGAAAGAAGTTTATTCTGGAAATGTTACAATAAAATCTGAAGGAGAAAAAACTAATATAAAATCTACAATGACTATGGATGGTTATACAGTTGGATCAGATATTAATTATTCAATGAAATATAATGAAGCTATAAAAGAACCAGATGTTAGTAATAGTGTTGATTTTGCTTCTTTAACTGATGGAGATTACAATTTAATGTATGAAAATATAAATAATAATGAAGGAATTAATAAAATTAAGTCAATTACAGAATTTTTTTGGAGTGGCATCAAAGAACAAATTATTAATAATACACTATGTGCTCAAGCTTATAATTGTCGAGAAGGATTTAATGGTATGTTAGATTGTAATTACATAGATATTAATGATGGTATTGAAAAAGTTGTTCAATGTCCATCAGATAGCTATGCCGGTTTAGATAATAATTAATGTTTTAAAAGACATTCTAGTGTCTTTTTTAATGGCTTAAATTAACTTTATATAAAAACTTTACAAAATTAGCACTCATATATTGACAAGTGCTAAGTATAATATTATAATAGGTTTAGCACTTTTAAAAAATGAGTGCTAATATGAAGGAAAGTGATTTTATGAATTCTCGTCAGCAAGAACTTTTAAAATTAATAATTGAAATTTATATTAAAACCGTTAAACCGGTTGGAAGTAAATCTTTAGTTAAAAAAATGAAATGTTCTAGTGCGACAATTAGGAATGATATGGCTTACTTAGAATCTCTTGAATATTTGGAAAAAACTCATACTTCTAGTGGAAGGGTTCCTAGTGAAAAAGGGTATAAATATTATGTTGATTTTTTAATGAAACCTAAAGAATTAACCGGCGATGATGTTTTAAAATTGCAAACCATTTTAAATAATAAAGAATTGGTAGTAAGTGATGCGATATTAAAATGTATGGAAATAGTAAGTGAAATAACTAATTATACTAGTGTTGTATTAGGTAAAGATAGTTCTAATCATTTACTTAAGCAAGTAAGTATTATTCCCATCGATGATAATAAAGTTGTCGCAGTTGTAGTTACTAATACTGGTCATGTTGAAAATAAACAAACCTTGGTTCCAAGTAATATTAGTGTTAATGAAATCGTAAAATCTTGTGAAATAATTAATAAAAATTTGATTGGAACTAAATTATCAGAAATAAGTGTTAAATTAGAATATGAAGTAAAACCAATTATTGCGACGAAAATAAAACAGTATGAAGAAGTTATGAACTTTTTTCAAGAAGCATTTAATGATTTTACAGTTAAACAAAGTGACATTTTCTTTTCTGGTAAAACCAATATTTTAAAACAACCTGAATATAATGAACCGGATAAAATAAAAGGTATTATTAGTAAACTTGAAAATGTTGATTTAGTAAAAAGAATCGAAACTGATCAAGAGGGTATAAATATTTATATTGGCGAAGAAAATAAATTTGATGATAATGTTACCGTAGTCAAGACTAGTTATAAAATCAATGATGAAGAAGGAACAATGGCTATTATTGGGCCTAAAAGAATGGAATATGATAAAGTGGTTATGCTACTTAATTATATAAAGAACTACTTAGAAAGGGATAAAGAATGAAAGAAGAAGATAAAACTAAAAAGGAAAAAGTTAATAAATCAAAAGATAAATTAAATTTACTTAAAGAAGAATTAGCTTTGGAAAAAGGAAAGGCTTTAAGAGCCCAAGCGGAAATGCTTAATTATCGGAAAAGAAAAGATGAAGAAGTATCACAATTATTTAAATATGCTAATGAAGATTTAATTTTATCATTATTACCAGTTGTTGATAATTTTGAAAGGGCTATAAAGTTAGATGATAATGATTTAACTGATGAACTATCAAAATTCTTAAGTGGCTTTAAAATGATTTATGGAAATTTAATTACCATCTTAAATCAGATTGAAGTAATTGAAATAGATGCTCAAGGTCAAGAATTTGATCCTAATATGCATCAAGCTATAATAACCGAAAGAGACGAAAATAAACCAGCAGGAGTAATCTTAGAAGTCTTACAAAAAGGTTATAAATATAAAGATAAAATAATAAGACCAGCCATGGTCAAAGTAAATGAATAGGAGAGTGAAATAAAATGGCAAAAATTATCGGAATCGATTTAGGTACTACCAATAGTGCCGTATCAGTAGTAGAAGGTGGTGAAGCAAAAATAATTGTTACTCCCGAAGGAGATCGAATTACTCCTTCAGTAGTTTCTTCAAAAAATGGGGAAGAATTAGTAGGGATAACTGCTAAAAGACAAGCAGTAACTAACCCAGAAAATACCATATCTTCAATTAAAAGATTAATGGGTACTAATAAAAAAGTAAAAATGGATGGAAAAGAATATACTCCAGAAGAAATTAGTGCTAAAATTTTAATGAAGCTAAAAAAAGATGCTGAAGATTATTTAGGAGAAAAAGTAACTAAAGCAGTTATAACTGTTCCAGCATACTTTAATGACGCTCAAAGACAAGCCACTAAAAATGCTGGTAAAATTGCTGGTTTAGATGTAGAAAGAATTATTAATGAACCAACTGCAGCAGCACTTACATATGGACTTGAAAAACAAGATAAAAATCAAACCGTATTAGTATATGATTTAGGTGGAGGTACATTTGATGTATCAATCTTAGAGTTAGGCGATGGAGTTTTTGAAGTTAAAGCAACTGCTGGAAATAATAAACTTGGTGGTGATGACTTTGATAATCGAGTTACGGATTATTTAGTGGCTGAATTTAAAAAAGAACAAGGAATTGATTTATCTAAAGATAAAATGGCAATGCAAAGAGTTAAAGATGCCGCTGAAAAAGCCAAAAAAGATTTAAGTGGTTTAGCTACTACTAATATTAATTTACCATTCTTAAGTCAAACTAGTGATGGACCAGTTCATATGGATTTAAATTTAACTAAAGCTAAGTTTGAAGATTTAAATCGTGATTTATTTGATTCAACCCTTGTTGAAGTTGAGAAAACTTTAAAAGACGCGAAATTAAAAGCTTCTGATATTAATGAAGTAATTTTAGTAGGTGGATCAACTAGAATTCCTTATATTCAAGAATTAGTTAAAAAGGAATTAGGTAAAGAGCCTAATAAATCAGTTAACCCTGATGAAGTAGTAGCAATGGGTGCGGCAATTCAAGGTGGTGTATTAGCTGGAGATATCAATGATTTAGTTCTTTTAGATGTTACTCCATTATCACTTGGTATTGAAACTTTAGGAGATGTAATGACAGTTTTAATTGAAAGAAATACAACTATTCCAACCAGTAAAAGCCAAGTGTTCTCAACTGCAGCAGATAATCAACCAGCGGTAGATATCCATGTTCTTCAAGGTGAAAGACCAATGGCAGCAGATAATAAAACCTTAGGAAGATTCCAATTAGGAAATATTCCTCCAGCACCAAGAGGTATTCCTCAAATTGAAGTAACATTTGATATCGATGCTAATGGAATTGTTAATGTTAAAGCTAAAGATTTAGGAACTAATAAAGAACAATCAATTACAATTACTGCAAGCACTAATTTAACTGATGAAGAAATAGATAAAATGATGAAAGAAGCTGAAGCTAATAAAGAAGCTGATGAAGCTCGTAAAAAAGAAGCTGATGCTCGAAATGAAGCTGATTCTGCAATCTTTGCAACTGAAAAAGCTCTTAAAGATCTTGGTGAAAAAATTAGTGAAGATGAAAAGAAAGCAACTGAAGAAAAAATAGAAGCGGTTAAAAAATCTTTAGAAGGTAATGATATTGAAACAATCAAAAAAGCCACTGAAGAATTAAATGAAAAAGCTATGGCTTTAGCTACAAAAGTTTATGAAGAAGCTGCTAAAGAAGCTCAAGCAAATCAAGCAAATAATGCTCAAGATAAATCTGATGAAGATAAAAAAGACAATGTTGAAGAAGCTGAATTTGTTGAAGAAGATAAAAAATAAGAGTTCTAGTTAACCTAGAACTTTTTCATAGGAGGAGTTAAAATGAATTATCAAAGCCGAAACGAAATAGAAGAAAAATATAAATGGGATTTAACTAAAAGATATCAAAATGATGAAGCCTGGGAAAAAGATTTTCAAAAATTAAAAAAAGCATTAAATAATATTTTAATTTATAAAAACAGTGTTTTAAAAAGTGAACAAAATTTATTTGCTGCTTTAGAATTAAAGTTTAAATTAAAATGTAATTTAGAAAAGCTTTATTGTTATGCTAATTGTAAACATGATGAAGATGTTGCTAATCATAAATATTCTTTAATGTTAAATAAAATTATTTCTTTATTATATGATTTTTCTGAAAAAGAGGCTTATTTAACTCCAGAAATATTAAAGGGAAGCAAAACCTTATTAAAAAAATATTTAAGTTCTAAACTATTGAAAAAATATCGATTTTATTTAACTAATTTATTAAGAGAAAAAGACCATCATTTAAATGAAAAAGAAGAACAAATTGTTTCTAAATTAACATCTACTAGGTCGGTAAATGAAAATTTAAGTAATGTCTTAACTAATTCAATAATTAATTATGGAAAAATAATAGTTGATGGTCAGAAAATAGAATTATTAAATAGTAATTATCGTCAAATAATTACTAATAAAAATCGCAAGACAAGAAAAGAAGCTTTTTTAAAATTAACTACTAATTTGAAAAAATATGAAACCATTTATGGGATGAATTTAATTGCAAGTATGAAACAAGCTAAAAGTTTATCAGAAATCTATAAATTTAAATCAGTACTTGAGATGGATTTGTTTTCATCTAATATACCTAACAAAGTAGTTAATACCTTATATGAAGTAATTGAACAAAGATTAAACGTATATCAAAAATACTTTAAAATGATTAAGAAAAATCTTCAACTTAAAGAATTAGAATATTATGATAAAGAAGCAGAGTTAATTTCAACTGATAAGAAATTTACTATTGAAGAAACAAAATCAATCCTTCTAAAATCATTAGAAGTATTAGGTAAAGATTATACCAATTTATTAAAAAAAGCATTTGATGAGCGTTGGATTGATTTTGGTTGCTATAAAGGAAAAACATCTTTAATATATTCAATCTGTAATTATGGAGATAATCCCTTAGTACTTACTAATTATTTAGGTAAATTTAATGATATAAGTACGCTTGCCCATGAATTAGGTCATGCTCTTCATTCTTACTTAAGTATGGAAATGTCTTATCATGAATTCTATCATGATATCTTAACTGCTGAAGTAGCATCATTAACTAATGAAATATTATTTTCTAATTATATTATTAATAATAGTAATAATAAAGATTTAAAATTAAAGGCTATTTATAACATTCTTCATACGATTCAGAATAATTTATATGATGCTTGTTTAGAAGGTAAATTAGAAAATGAAGTTTATGATATATTAGAAAATGGTAATGAAGTTAGTACCGAGATGTTAAATGAAATGATCTATAAATTTAGAAAAGAATACTATGGAGTTTCAGTTAAACTTAATGATAATATCAGTACCATGTGGATTAGAAGAATGCACTATTTTAACCCTTATTATTTATTTAAATATGCTACGGGAGTATCTAGTGCAATTTATATATCTAAGAAAATCTTAAATAATAAAGATAATATGAAAGAAAAATATTTAAAATTTTTAAAAAAAGGTGGATCAAACTATCCAACTGAATTACTTCTTGAAATGGGTGTAGATTTAACTAAACCAGAAGTATATAATGAAGCTATTAATTATATGGATTATTTAATAGATCAGTTTAATAAGGTAAGTGAGGAATAAAAGATGGCAAAAAATGATTATTATGATATTCTAGGTGTTAATAAAACCGCAAGTGAAGCAGAAATAAAAAGTGCTTTTAGAAAAAAAGCTAAAGAATATCATCCTGATGTTAATAAAGATCCTGGAGCATCAGAAAAGTTTAAAGAAATTGGTGAGGCTTATTCAGTATTAGGAGATGTTAATAAACGTCAAAAGTATGACCAATTTGGACCAAGTGCCTTTGAAAATAATGCTAGTGGTTTTGGAGGCTTTTCAGGAGGTTTTAGTAGCTTTGATTTTGATGATTTTGATTTAGGAAGTATTTTCGAGCAATTTATGGGGGGAAGCTTTTCATCTAATCGAAGCAGGAATTCCAAAAGAAAAATTAAAGGTGAAGATTATCTTATTAAAATTAATTTAACCTTTGATGAAGCGGTTTATGGAATCGAAAAATCATTTGAAATAAGTATTGATGAATTATGTCCTTCATGTAATGGTGAAGGTGGTCATGATAAGGAAACCTGCTCACATTGTAATGGACGAGGTCGAATTATTACTGAACAAAGAACCATTTTAGGAATGATGCAAACAGAAAACACATGTCCTTACTGTAAAGGAAGCGGTGATATTTTTAAGCGTGTTTGTAGTACTTGTAAAGGAAAACAAACGATTAAGAAAAATAAAACGATTAATTTAAGAGTTCCTAAAGGAATTGATAATGGCAATCAAATGAGAATGTCTGGAAAAGGTTCTGCTGGAATAAATGGAGGGCCTAATGGTGATATCTATATTGATTTTACTGTAAAAGATCATGAAATATTTAAAAGGGATGGTAAAGATATCTATTTAGTTGTGCCACTTTCAATAACTGAAGCTACTTTAGGAGTAACTAAAAAAATTCCGACGCTTTATAAAACTGAAAAATTTAGTTTTCCAGCTGGTACGCAAAATAATCAAAGTATTCGCATAAAAGGTAAGGGAATTGAAGATGAAAAAACCAGATCAGTAGGGGATTTATACTTAATAACTAACATAATTATCCCAACAAAAATTGATCGCAAACAAAAATCATTATTTTATGATTTAGATAATACAAATTTAAAAACTGATGCAATATTTAAAAAGTTTGATAAATTTTTATAAAGTAGTAATTATTTTACTACTTTTTTTGTAAAAAAAAGGATGATTTATTATCTTTAATAATATATTATTAAATAATAAATTATGATATAATTAAAAAGGTGATGGTCCATGAAAAAAAATGTTGATTTAAATCAAAAAAAAGCCGGTAGAGATGTTTTTTTAGATTATATGCCCTATATAATAATAATAATTTTAGTAATAATATTAAGAACTTTTATTGCTACACCAGTTAGAGTTAATGGTACTAGTATGGAATCAACTCTACATAATGGAGAAACAATGATTTTAAATAAAATTGCTATGAAATTAAAGGGGATTGATAGATGGGATATTGTAGTTATTAAAACTGGAGATACCTTTTTAATAAAAAGAGTAATTGGTCTTCCTAATGATACAGTTAAATATGAAGATGGTAAATTATATATTAATGATAAACAAGTTGAAGATAAATATTCATTATCTGAAACTGAAGATTTTAAAAAAATAAAAGTTGGAAGTGATGAATATTTTGTTATGGGAGATAATAGATATGTATCTCAAGACAGTAGAATAATAGGTCCGGTTAAAAAAGATGAGGTAAAGGGTAAAACAAATATTATCTTATTTCCTTTAGACCGATTTGGTTTAGTAGAGTAAATGAATATTTATGTAGTAAAGTCATTTTCATTAAGGTTATTATATGATGAAATAAATAAAATTACTAATGATAGTTCTAATGTAGTTAGAATGAATATGGATGAATGCTCAATAATTGATTTAATTAATGAATGTTCGTATTATTCTCTTATTAAAGAACATAAATATGTTATTGCGAATAATTTTAAAATCAATAAAGATAATCTTAAATTAGAAGATTATATAAATAATCCTAATAATGATACAACTTTAATATTAATTTCGGATTTAATTGATAAAAGAAGTACTTTATATAAAACATTAAGTAATAATGTTAAAATAATTATAATTGATGAAATTAAAGACCTTAATAATAAAATATTTAGTTACTGTAAAAGTAATAACATTGAAATTGAGTATAGTGCTATAAATAAATTATTAGAAAATAATATAAATAATTATGATCTAGTTTTAAATGAAATTGATAAAATTAATATTATTACTAATAAAATAAATATTGATGTTGTAAATAAATATTCTTTAAAATTAGTTTCCGAAGATAATTTTGAATTTTGTGATGCCGTTATTAGAAAAGATTATCAAAAAATAAATCTTTATTTAAATGAATTTATTACTTTAAAACAAGATGTATCTCCTTTTATAGGATTACTTGCTACTCAATATCGCATAATGTATGCTGTAAAGCATTTGCAAGGAAGTAATGAAGAAATATCTAAGTTGTTAGAAGTTCACCCTTACAGAGTAAAATTAGCCAAAGATAAAGGAATTTTATATACTTTAGATGAATTACAAAAAAAATTATTAGATTTAACTGAACTTGATTATAATATAAAAACTTTAAATGTTGATAAATATTTATTATTAAAAATATTTATTATAAATATTTAAAATAATACCACTTTTAAAGTGGTATTATTTTCAGACTGTTGACAAACCCCTAGTTTTTGACTAGAGGTTTTCTTATATGTTTTTTTAACAATATTTTACTTTAAATTTTGTTATTTTTAATATTATTTCTTTAATTAACAAATTTATTAATGGT
>JAQVZB010000017.1 GCA_029004695.1 Bacilli bacterium
ATATAGAAAACATTTTTAATGAAAAAAAAGTTAATTTAAATTTTCCTTTAAAATATTATCCTTATGAAAATGATCAAGCATTTTGGGATAATATGTTAACAAAAAATAGTGGTATATTAATTGATTCTCGTTATTTAGAAATCAGTATTTCTCAAAGATTAAAAGATTTAAATGATAACAAAATAGCCGATGATTATTTAGGAATTGGCTATAACCGGATTATTAATGTTGTAAATATTGAAAGAGATTATACTATGCAATATTATTCAATCGGAATTATGGGAACTGTTTTATTATTAGGCATTTATTTTATTACTTATATTTATGCTTTAATAAAAATATTGATCAATTTAGAAGTAAAATTTAATTATAAAAATATGATGTTAGCTATGGGAATCGGGATATTTTTAGTCGCCGCTTATTATAGTGGTAATTTGTTAAACGCCATAAGTGCAATAATACCTTTATCATTTGCACTAGCTATATTATTAAATGAAGTCAGAAAGAAAAAGAATATAGATAAAAAAATATTAGGATTTAAAATATGTGATTTATCTCAAGAAGAAATATTAAAAAATTTATCTAAAGATATTAAAAATAATACCTCTAATATTATTTTTAATATTAATCCTTTAATAATTACGAATTTTTATAAAAATAAAAAAATAGTTGATGAATTTAATCAAGAAAAATATCAAATACCAGATGGTATTGGGGTTATATTAGCATCGAAAATGAAAGATGGAGAACTAAAAAGGAGAATTACAGGAGTTGGTTTTTTTGAAAAACTATGTAAACTATCAATAAAAGAAAAGCAAACCATATTTTTATATGGGGGAAAAGATGGAGTAGCTAAAAAAGCAAAAGAAAATTTAGAAAAAAGATATTCTAATATTCAGATAGTTGAAACTATCAATGGTTATGTTGAAGAAAAAGTAGCATTAAAAAAGATATTAAAAACCAAACCCGATATATTATTTGTCGCTTTAGGATCTCCAAAACAAGAGAACTTTATTATTGATTATAAAAATAAATTAAAAAATATTAAAATTATTATGCCCGTAGGAGGGACTTTTGATATAATTTCAGGGAATATTAAAAGAGCACCGAAAATTATTACTGAACTTAATTTAGAGTGGTTTTACCGAATGATTAAAGAGCCAAAAAGAATAAAGGTAAATTTAAAAATATTTTATTTCATATTTCTAGTAATATTTAAAAATAATTGTTATAATAATAAAAGTTAGGTGAATATAAATGATACAAAAAATATTATACAATTTTAAAAAATATAAATTTTTATTACAACAACTAGTATCAAGAGATTTTAAAGTCAAATATAAAAGAAGTGTATTAGGTATTTTATGGAGCTTACTAAATCCTATTTTAATGATGGCAGTACTTGCTATAGTATTTACTAATATATTTAAATTTAGTATGCCTGGAGTAAATTATTTAGTTTATTTAATATCTGGTTTAGTATTATTTAATTATTTTAGTGAAGCTTCTAATTTAGCTATGAGTAGTATTGTTGGGAATTTTACATTAATAAACAAAGTATATATTCCTAAATATATATTTCCATTATCAAAATGTTTATTTGTTGGAATTAATTTTCTCTTAACTTTAATTCCTTTATATATTGTAATTATTGTAACAGGGACAGATTTAAATATTTATCATTTTCTTTTACCTTATGCTTATATTTGTTTATTTATGTTTACATTGGGAATGGGTTTAATATTAGCAACTATTTCAGTATTTTTACGAGATATGTTTTATATTTATGGAATTATTGTAATGATGTGGACTTATTTAACTCCAATTATGTATGATATATCAATGATTCCTGCTCAATTTCAAACTATTTTTAAATTAAATCCTTTATACCAATTTATAAATTTTGCACGATCAATAATATTATATGGACAAATGCCTACATTAGGCCAATGGGCTGGCTGTGGAGTTTCTGCTGTTGTTGTATTAATATTTGGTATTTATATTTTTAGAAAGAAACAAGATAAATTTATTTATTATGTATAGGTGATTAGATGAAAAAAGAAACAATGGTAAAAATAAATGATGTATCTATGCGTTTTAATTTAGGAATCGAAAAAGAGTTCTCATTAAAGCAATGGTTTGTAGATATATTTAAACCAAGAAAATCTAAAAAAGTAAAACCAGAATTTTGGGCTTTGAAAAATTTAAATCTAGATATTAAAAAAGGAGAAGTAGTAGGTTTCGTTGGTTCTAATGGCGCAGGAAAATCAACATTATTAAAGATAGTTGCGGGAGTTATGAAACCGACAGTAGGTAGTGTCGATGTTTATGGAAATATTTGTCCAATGATAGAACTTGGTGCAGGATTTGATCCTCAATTAACTGCGCGCGAAAATATATATTTAAATGGTGCGGTCCTCGGATATAGTAAAGAACTTATTGAAGATAAATTTAATGAAATAGTTGAATTTTCTGAATTAAAAGATTTTTTAGAGGTTCCAGTTCAAAATTTTTCATCTGGAATGGTTGCAAGACTGGCTTTTTCAATAGCGACAATAGTTAATCCTGAAATACTTATAGTTGATGAAATATTATCAGTTGGAGATATAGGGTTTCAAGCTAAAAGTTTAAATAAAATGAGAAGTATGATTTCTGGAGGGACAACTGTCTTGTATGTATCTCATTCTTTGACTTCAATAGAAGAACTTTGTCAGAAGGCTATCTGGTTGGATAAAGGTGAAGTAGTTGATTATGGGGAAGTTAAAACTGTATGTTCAAAATATGCAAAATACGTAAAAGATAATCACATAAAAATATAATAATCAGGAGGAATAATGAAAAAAATTTTAATCTCTTTAAAAACAGAAGGAATGTTTCAAACAATAAAAAAAATTTTGAAATTTATAAGGTATAGAATTGTAATAATAATTAATAAATTTAACAAAAATATTATAAGTAAGGAAGTAGATATTAATTTATTTAAAACTATAATTATTTTTGAAAATAATTTTGGTTGGAATAAGATTATGAAACAACGTCCACAACAAATTGCTGAAAATTTACCTAATGATGTTCTAATGTTTTATCATAGCCGCGAAAAAAATGATTATATAAAAGGAAAAAGAATTCGAAAATTGAAAAGTAACTTAATATTAATTGATTTGGGATATTATAGAGATGTATTATTGGGAGAACTTAGTTTTCATAATAATAAATTTCTGATGATATACTCAACTGACTTTATACCAATTTCGAGAATAAAATATTATCAAAAATATAATTATAAGGTAATATATGAACATGTTGATAATTTAGATCCTAATTTATCTGGGAAACAATTATATAATCAATTTTTGGATAGACATAAAAAAATTATTAAAGACAAAAATATATTTATAGTATGTACTGCCGATAAATTAGTAGAAGAAATATCAAAATATCGTAAAAATAAGTATCAATTAATTACTAATGGCGTTAATTATGATTTTTTTAAATATCAAAATTACGATTTACCAGATGATTTAAAACCGATTAGAGAAAAATACAAATATATTATTGGGTATTATGGGGCACTTGCAAGTTGGTTTGATTACAAGTTGGTAAAAAAATTATCCAAACAAAAAGAATATGCGATAGTTCTTTTAGGTTTAGATTATGATAATACTATTGGGCAAAGTGGTATTTTAAATATAGATAATATATTTTATTTAGGAAAAAAAGATTATCGAATTTTGCCAACGTATGGCTGTAATTTTGATGTTTGTATAATACCATTTTTAATAAATCAAATAACTTTATCCACTTCACCAGTAAAAGTGTTTGAATATATGGCTATGAACAGACCTATAGTTACAACCGCATTACCTGAATGTACTAAATATAAGTCAATATTATTTTCAGAAAATGAAGATGAATTTATAGAAAATGTTTATAAAGCTATAACTTTGAATAATGATAAAAATTATCATTTATTACTTAAAAAAGAAGCAAAAGAAAATGATTGGAAAGAAAAAGCTGGCAAATTGGTAAAATTTATTAATATGGAGGAAGAAAATGTTAAAAAAAATATTAAAAAAGCTAAAATTAAAACAAAATAATAATGATGAGCTATTAGAAAAAATAAAATCGATTTTGACAACCGATTATAATCAAATAGTAATATGGAGAAGTCCTTTTGGATGGAACGTACCATTATTTCAACGACCACAACATATTTCTAGACAGTTTGCAAAAAACAAAATTTTAGTTTTATATGAAGTGACACCAGAAACAGATAATGTTACTGATATTAAATATCAAGAAGACAATTTATATTTAGTTAATTTTAGTAATTATTATGTAAATACATATTTAGAAGAGTTACTTCAAAAGATAGCTATACCAAAATATATACAAATTTATTCTACAAATTGGAGCATGACTTTAAAAGAAATGATTGATTATATAGAAAAAGGGTATAACATATTGTACGAATATATTGACGACATTAGCCCAGTGTTAGCAGGGACTAAAGAAATTCCACAAAATATCCTTGATAAATATAATTATGTTATGGAAAATGACAATTTATTAATTGTTGTTACTGCAAATGATTTATATGATGATGTTGTTAGTAAAAGAGGAAAAAAGAATTTAGTATTTGCTTCAAATGGTGTAGATTATGACTTTTTTTCTAATATTACTCAAAATATTCTATTATCAACTGAATTTCAAAATATTATTAATATGAAAAAGCCAATAATTGGATATTACGGCGCTCTAGCTAGTTGGTTTGATTATAAATTAATAGAATATGCCGCAAAGGAACGCCCTGAATATCAATTTGTAATTATCGGTATAAAATATGATGATTCTTATGATAAAAATAATTTTAAAAAATATAAAAACATTTATTTTTTAGGAAAAGTTGATTATAGTGAGTTACCAAATTATGCACAACATTTTACTGTTTGCACTATACCATTTTTGATAAACGATATGACAAATGCGACATCTCCACTTAAACTATTCGAATATATGTCTCTTGGAAAACCAATAGTTACGACTGATATGAAAGAATGTAAAAAGTATAAATCTGTTATGATTGCTAAATCTAGAATAGAATTTTTAAAGTTAATAGATAATGCGACAAAAATGGATAATAAAATTGATAAAGAGTATTTTGAGAAATTAAAAAAAGAAGCACTAGAAAATACTTGGGAAATGAAAGCTAATGTAATTTTGAATGAATTTAGAAAGTAGTTGAAAAAATGAAAATTAGCCCTGTTTTAAAGAAAATTGTACAAGTGATTTTTTTAATAATTGTATTGTTTATGTTAGGATTTAATTTAATTAATATATCAAATTTACAATCATTTTTGGAATCAATTATTATAGTAGTGATTTTTGGTGTTTTATTATATATACTATATAAAGTAAAAATAATTAATAATAAAAATGCTATTTGGTTATTTATTCTTGTCGTGTTAATAGGAAGTGTTTTAAGGATACATCTAATTATTGGGTTAAATTTTATATTAGAATCTGATTTTCGATTTTATTATGAAAATGCTTTAGGAATTTTAAACAATACTGGAATAAATAATAGTTATTTATCCTATAATGGATATGCCTACGTGGTAGCAAGTATAATAGCATTTTTAATAAAATTATTTGGGGATAGTACTAATACCATATTATATTTTAATTTGTTTTGTCAAATTATTACTATAATATTCTTATATAGATTTATAAAAAAACAAAGTAACTCTGTAATAGCTTTATGTTTATCTTCGGTTTGGTTTTTATTTCCTAATAATATTCTCGCAAACTTGTTGGTTTCAACAGAAACATTATTTATGATGTTATTTATGATATGTTTATATTATTTTTATACAAAAGTAATTACTATAGACAAAGTTGATAAAACTAATATTATTTATTTATTGTTGTTTGGTGCTTTAATGTCATTTACTAATAATATACGACCAGTAATGGCAATTTTTGTTATCGCTTTATTAATTTATGTTATTTTAGAACATAAATTAAATAAATATTTATTATTTATAATAATAATGCTAGGATATGTGACTGTAAATTTTGGATTAAATTATTATGTTGAGCGAGGGATTGAAATGAAAACTCAATCTGGGGCTTTAGAATGGTCAATTTATTTTGGAGCTAACAAAAATAGTTGTGGTTCTTGGACTGGTGAAGATGGGGAATATGCTCTAAAAGTTTTAGCAGAGAAAGAGCATGGAGATAAAATTTTATTAAAAGATACTTTAAATAGATATGAAGATATGAAAATGGGAGAGAAATTTGATTTATTTAAATGTAAATTTAGTTCATTATGGACTGATAATTTTAGTATGTTTTATTTTATTATTCCTTTCGTAACCTTGGATTCGACGATTAATTTAGGTTCTTATCATGATTTAATTAACAATAGCAGTTTTATTATTGTCATTTCTTTAATGTTAATTACCTGTATGAGCATTATATATGAATTAAAAAATAATAAGTATGATATGTTTTTTATTCAATTATTTGCAGTTGGATATGTAATATCGAATCTTATTGTGGTATTAAATGGTCGTTACAATTATCCAGTTTATTTACTATTAATTTTAATGTCAGTTCCGATTTTAAAATATTTTCTTATTACCAGACGTCTTTCTAAATCGACTCAAGAATTAATTAATCTTCCTAAAAAACCTAAAGTTTTATTAATAATCCCTGCTTATAATGAAGAAGATAATATTCAATTAACAATAAATAAAATAAAACAAAATAAAGAAAAATATGATTATATTATTATTAATGATGGATCAACTGATAATACTCAAAAAATATGTGAGGAAAATAATTTTAATCATATTAATCTAATTGCAAACTTAGGAATAGGTGGAGCGGTGCAAACGGGGTATAAGTATGCATTTGAGCACGATTACGATATTGCGGTGCAATTTGATGGTGATGGTCAGCATGATGTAAGCTATGTTAAGAATTTAATAAAACCATTATTAAAAGGCAAAGATATTGTCATTGGATCTCGATTTATTAATAAAAACTATAGTGATTTTAAATCAACTGCTTCAAGAAGATTTGGAATAAAGATTTTGTCGTTTGTTATAAAGTTTTTAACTGAAAAAGATATTAAAGACCCTACTAGTGGATTTAGGGGAGTAAATAAGAATATTATCAAATTGTTTGCTAATTCTTATCCTATGGAATTTCCAGAGCCCATTTCTTTTGTTGAATTAGCAAGAAAAGGCTACACTTTTGATGAGGTACCTGTTAAAATGTATGAAAGAATTGGTGGGAAATCCTCAATTCATTCGTGGAAAAATGTTTATTATATGATTAATGTTATAATTTCTATGTTGGTTACTAGTTTGAGGAGGTATAAATAATGTCAGATATATTAAAACTTGAAATGGTAGTCGCGGCAATAATATTGTTAGCTGTAACTCTATTTATTATTAGGAGCGAAAACTTATCCGTTAAATATTCAATGGTTTGGTTATTTTCTGGTTTTTTAATTCTTTTCTTTTCTTTATTTCCTAACAGTTTAAAAGTTATAGCTAATCAATTAGGTTTTGAATTAGTTTCAAATATGATATTTTTAATTATGATTGGAATTTTATTTTTAATAACAATGTCTCTCACCATTATAGTTACACATCAAAAGGAACAAATTAAATTATTGATTCAAGAATTATCAAATTTGAAAAAGGGGGAATAATAATATGAATTGGATATTAAGCATTTTATATATTCTGTTTACATCTTTAGGAGTTATATTTATGAAGTTGGGCGGAGATTCAATTAGTATAGGGTTAAAAAATGTAATTTATTTTAAGATAGGAATATTAACTTTTTTAGGATTTGTTTTCTATATGGCTAGCTTTCTGTTATGGCAGAAATTATTAGTAACTTTTGATTTGACATATATTATTCCTCTATTAACTGGTATAATGCAAATTGTAGTTTTATTAATTGGTTATTGTATTTTTAAAGAAAATATTAATATTTATAATATTATTGGAATTACGGTTATTGGGGTAGGAGTTTTATTAATTGGAATTAAATAATAAAAAAATAGCAATTTTTGATTTTGATGGAACAATAACATTTAAAGATTCATTTAACTCTTTTTTGATATATACATTCGGATATTTTAAATTTACCAAAGGAATGATAAGAAATAGTTTAAGTATAATAAAATATATTTTAAAACTTAAAAGTAACTCGGAAATGAAAGAGAAAATATTTACTTATTTTTATAAAAATATTCAATATGATAAATATTTAAATGATTGTATATTATATTCCCATAATAAACTTCCTTCAATTATTAGACCAGATATGTTAAACTTAATTTATAAATATAAAGAAGAAAATGTAAAGTTGATTATATTATCCGCTTCGTTTAAAGAATGGATAGAGCCATGGGCGAAAAAAAAAGGTTTTTATAAAATTATCTGTTCGGAGTTTAGCGTTAATAATGGATTGGTCGAAGGAGTAATAACAGAAGACAAATCATGTTATGGTTTAAATAAGGTAAATATGTTAATGAGTAAAGTACCAAATTTAAAAGAACATTATATAATTGCATACGGTGATAGTAAATCAGATAAGTATTTTATGGATTTAGCAAATGAAAAATATTATGTTAGGTAGGGGATCTTGTGAAAATAAATAAGTATAACACAATTCAACCCAAAGCACTTGTTACAGACGGATTATGGAGAAAAAGTATAAGTGTAATTCGTTCTCTAGGAAAACAAAATATATATGTAACTGTTTGTGCTGAAAGTCTTTTGACTACTGGAAGATGGTCAAAATTCACATCTAAAACAATTAAAATCCCAACAATCAATACTAATGAAGAAGTATTTGATAGTAAAATTTTATCATTTTTAGCAAATGAAAAAGATCGTGTAGTTTTGTTTCCTATGGAAGATGCTTCTTTAATTTGGTGTTCTGAAAATTATAATAAAATTAAGGAAAAAGTTTATATTTTGCTTCCCCCTAAAGAAAGTTTGGAAATCGCTGAAAATAAAGCACTAACTATTAAGCAGGCAATTAATAATAATATTCCATGTCCGAAAACATTTTTTCCGGCCACTCCCTTTGAACTAATTAATTTAATTTCTGAATTTGAAGGTGACTTTGTTATAAAACCTTATCATGGTAGTGGGTCATCAGGGCTAATTTATGGTTCAGATGTTGATAACTATGATCTTGAGGATCATTGGAAAAAAAATGGCAATTTAATTTTGCAAGAGCGCATTCCAAGTGAAGGATACGGTTGTGGAATGTCAATATTAATGGACAAAAACAGTGAAGTAATTGCTTATTTTGGACATAAGAGATTAGAACAGTATCCTAATTCTGGTGGACCAAGTACACAGCGAATAGGGATAAAAGATGAATATTTACTAGAACTTAGTGTTAAATTACTAAAATCATTAAAATGGATTGGAGTTGCTATGGTTGAGTGGAAATATAATCCAGAAACAGAAGAAATGGTTTTAATGGAAATTAATCCAAGATTTTGGGGCAGCTTAGAATTAGCAGTAAGATCAGGCGTTGATTTCCCATATTTATATTATCAGTTAGCAATAGGCAAATCTTTAAAACCTATTACTGAATATCGTACTGATTTAGTTTGTAGATGGTTACTACCAGGAGATATTCTTAGATATTTATCTAAAAAAAATAAAGAAAAGCTAAAAATTTTCTTAAAAGATATTTTAAAACAATCAGAAGAATGGGATAAGAAAGATATTAGGTGTTTTTTTGCGAGTTTTATATGTCAAATTTTATTAGCAATAAATCCAAAATACTGGAAATATATAAGGAGATAATAATATGAAAAATATTTTTACAATTGATCTTGAAGAATATTATTGTTGTAATTTGGGAAATAATGATGTTTTGAAATCTTCAGCTATATCAACTATTGAAAAGAATACAGACAATTTATTGAATTTATTGAAAAAACATAATGTAAAAGCTACTTTTTTCGTTTTAGGATCTATTGCTGAATTATATCCGGAAATTATAAAAAAAATCTATGTTGAAGGTCATGAAATAGCCTCCCATGGATATGGACATGAACTGGTTTATTCAATTAGTAAAGAAGAATTTAAAGCCGATATAGTAAAATCGAAACAAATTCTTGAAGGAATAATTAAAGAACCTGTTAACGGATATCGTGCTCCATCATGGTCAATAACCGAAAAAAGTTTATGGGCATTGCCAATTTTAGAACAATGCGGTTACAAATATTCTTCGAGTATTTTTCCAATTAAAACATTTTTGTACGGAATTAAAAATGCTCCTAAAATACCTAATTACCCTGTAATAAACAACAAACAATTAAAAATTTTAGAAATACCACCTTCATCACATAATTTTATATTCAAAGAATTAGGTTTTTCAGGAGGGTTTTATTTTAGAGTTTTTCCATTTTTTTTAATAAAATGGCTGATAAAAATAAAAAATAAAAATGGTATTCCTGTTGTTTGCTACATCCATCCATGGGAAATAGATCCAGAAACTCCAAAATTAGAGTTGAAAGGGTTTGATAAAATAATTCATTATTATGGAATAAAAAAATGTTATAATAAATTAGATAAATTATTATCTGATTTTAAATTTACAACCATAAAAGATGTTTATATTAATAAAAAATAATTGAATATATTACTTAAAAGTTATATATAAAAAGGAGAAAAAAATGATTAAAGTATTAAGTATTTTTGGAACAAGACCCGAAGCAATTAAAATGGCTCCATTAGTCAAAGAATTGGAATCAAGAAAAGAAATTGAAAGTATTGTATGCGTAACTGCTCAACATAGAGAAATGTTAGATCAGGTTCTTGAAACATTTGATATCAAGCCTAATTTTGATTTAAATATTATGCAACAAGGACAAACCTTAGGAGAAGTAACAACTAGATCTTTAATAGGGCTAGAAGAAGTAATAAAAGAATCTAATCCTGATATTGTACTAGTTCACGGAGATACTACAACAACTTTTGCAGGAGCACTTGCTGCGTTTTATAATCAAGTAGATATTGGTCATGTTGAAGCTGGTTTGAGAACTTATAATAAGTATTCTCCATATCCTGAAGAAGCAAACCGTCAAATGGTTACTTGTTTAACAGATATGTACTTTGCACCAACTAAATTAAGTAAAAATAATTTACTTGCTGAAAAAATATCCGAAGAAAAAATATATGTAACTGGAAATACAGTTGTTGATGCTATGGCTACAACAGTAAAAGATAATTATACCCATCCTGAGTTAGATTGGCTAGAAAATTCTAAATTAATTTTATTAACTGCTCACAGACGAGAAAATTTAGGAGAGCCAATGAGGCATATTTTTAAAGCAATAAAAAAAGTAGTTGAGGAATTTACTGATGTTAAAGTTCTTTATCCGATACACATGAATCCTAAAGTTAGAGAAGTAGCTAACGAAATATTTAAAGATTGTGATCGTGTTAAATTAATTGAACCGCTTGATGTTTTTGATTTTCATAATTTTCAAAATAAAAGTCATATTATATTAACAGATAGCGGAGGAATTCAAGAAGAAGCTCCATCATTAGGAAAACCAGTTTTGGTTTTAAGAGATACGACTGAACGGCCAGAAGGAATAGAAGCAGGAACTTTAAAATTAGTTGGGACTGATGAAAAAATTATCTATGAGGAAACTAAAAAATTATTAACTAATACAAAAGAATATCAAAAAATGAGTAAAGCATCTAATCCCTATGGAGATGGTTTAGCAAGTAAAAGAATTGTAGATGCTATTATTAGTAAATATAATGTAAGATAAGAGGGATTATTAAATGAAAAAAATATTAACATATGGAACATTTGATTTATTTCACATGGGGCATTTAAATATTTTAAAAAGAGCTAAACAATTAGGGGATTATTTAGTAGTTGCAGTTTCAACAGATGAATTTAATGAAATAAAAAACAAAACATCTTACTACCCTTATGAAGAAAGAAAAGCAATAGTTGAATCTATAAAATATGTTGATGAAGTTATACCAGAAAAATCATGGAATCAAAAACTGAATGATATTAAAAAACATAATATAGACATTGTAGTAATGGGCGATGACTGGAAAAATAATGAAAAATTTGAGTGCTTAAAACCACTGTGTGAAGTTGTATACTTGTCTAGAACTCCTGTTATATCGAGTACTAAAATAAAAAAAGATAATTTAGAGGGGGATTTTTATGGTAAATAAAAATAAAATAAAAACTGCAGTAGAACAACAAACAAGGTTTTATCCTACTCAAGCTTATAACAAAACGGCAATTTTAGAACTTGTTGATTATATTAATGAGGAATATGAAAATGTTTTAGATATAGGATGTGGGGATGGAGGATTATTAAGTTTACTAAAACAAAGGTATCCAAATACCATTGCATGGGGCTTGACTATTAGCGAAGATGAAGCACTATCAGTTAAATCAAAAGGTTTAAATGCTATAGTGGGGGAAGCAACCGAATTACAATTTAATAACAAAGAATTTGCGTTGGTTATATCTCGACATATGCTAGAGCATTCACCATATCCAGAAGAAATTATAAAAGAAATGAATCGCGTATTAAAAGATCAGGGGACAGCGATTATATGTGTTCCAGCTGTGGAAAGCGAGCTTGCTTTTGCTTGGCCAGATCACTTTTCAGTTTTAAAAAGAGAAACATGGATTAAAATGTTTACTAATAATGGATTTGAAATAATAAAAAACGATAGTGGACATTGGTTAGCATCATCGTCAATGAAAAATGAACCGGAATATCGATTTGTTTTAAAAAAAATAAAAACAGTAAGTAAAAAAGATATTACAAAATTTAAATCAACTGTTGTATATGCCAAAAATGAAATTGCTTTATTAGTTCATAATTATATATTATTTGATCAAATGGAGCAGGCATTAAAAAATATTGGTATAAAATATGATATTTATGTTGTA
Organism: Bacilli bacterium; assembly: GCA_029004695.1. Taxonomy (GTDB): domain Bacteria; phylum Bacillota_I; class Bacilli_A; order RF39; family UBA660; genus DUUS01. Next base: position 12,994 of record JAQVZB010000017.1, read on the forward strand.
AATTATAAAGATGAACTTTGGGAAAATATGTCTAAAGATACCTATGAATATTTAAAAGAAAAAGGTTATAGTCCGATTTTATTAGAAAATCATTTTAATATCAAATATAAAATAGTTTTAGAAGCACTAGATTATAATATTTCTATACCGTCTGATTATACAATCCGATTTAATTATGGGTTAGCAAAAGAATTTACTAATTTTAGTGAATGGAATATTAAATACGATTATATATTGTGTTACGGGAAATATGATTCAAGTATTTTAAGTACCTATGCAATTCCCGTAGAAGTTGGAGCATTAAAGTTTCTGAATTTCAGTAAAAAGAAAAAACGTTCTAAATCTTCTAAAATAAAAGTACTTTATTTACCTACTTATGGAAAACAATCATCTATAGAAGATTTACATGAAGAACTATTTTCTTCGAGTGAAGAATTTGACATTGTAATTAAACCGCATCATGGTACAACATTTTTAGAAACAAAACGAATGGAACTTTTAAACAAATTTACTAATGTTTATGATCATAAAAAAAGTTTGAAAGAATTACTTCTACAAACTGATGTAGTCATATCAGATGGATCGGGAGCCATTTTTGATGCGGTATACTGTGATATTCCGGTTATTGTTTATAATAAATTTGACGTTTCGGAAGTAGAAAAAATAAACTCTTTAGAATATAAAATTATTATTGAAGATAAACTACCTAATTTTAATAATAGTGAAGATTTAAAGCAAACAATTTTAAATGCATTAAACAACGAAAAATATATTAGTAAAAGAAAAAACCTAAAAAATGAATTATTTATTGATAAAGATTTGGGATTTTTACATTTTAAAAATATTATACTAAAAATATTGAAAAATGATTTTAGTTTAGAAGAAAAAAAACAAATTAATAATTTAAAAAGGCTAACTAGAAATTATATGAAAAATATAAATGCAAAACAACAGTATCACAATAATTTATTAGAACAACAAAATATATTATTAAATGATATAATTAATCAAAACGAATTTAAAGAAATAATAAATGCTAAAAATATAGAATTAATTAATTCTAAAGAAATAATTAATGCTAAAAATAGAGAACTAAGCAGTTTAGAAGAAACCTTGAAAAATAGTAATCAAAAATTAAATGATATATATAATTCTACATCTTGGAAAATAACTATTCCGATTAGAAAATTAAAAATGATGTTTAAAAAAATATTTTAACAATAAAAATTAAATATATATTATGAAAAAATTAGAAGAAAAACAGTTTATTTAGTTTTCGTTTTAATTGAGGTTATACTTTTTTTATAATAATTAATTTAAAAAGAAGGGAATGTTAATTATTGATGCAAGATAGGGTATCTAAATTTATTAATGTAATGAAAAGAGATGGATTATTAAGTACTATTAAAAAATCTATTAAATATATATATGCTAATTACATAAATAAAATAAATATAAGTAAGAGAATTAGGTTCACAAAAGATAAAAATAACATATCAAACTATATTGATAATATCTTAAAATCAAATAATTATAATCGCATTTTGGTTTGGAGAGGATCTTTTGGATGGAAAGTACCCTTATTCCAAAGACCTCAACAAATTGCTAATTGTTTGATAGAAAAAAACTGTTTGATTTTTTATGAAGTTACTAGAATGACAGATGATGTTAAATTTATAAAAAAAGAAAGTGATAATTTATATTTAGTTAATTATGAAATAAACGATTTTGAAAAATTATTATTTCAAAAATTAATTAATGTTAAACTTCCTAAATATTTACAACTATATTCGACTTGCTGGGATGTGAAAAAAGAAAAATTAGATTTATATTTAAACAATGGTTTTAAAATGTTATATGAGTATATAGATGATTTAAATCCTTTACTGGCTGGAACAGATAAATTACCAAAAAACGTTGAAGATATTCATAATTATGTAATCAATAATAAAGAAGTTTTAGTGGTAACTAGTGCTAGTATATTATACGAGGATATGCTTGCTAAAAGAAAAGATGATAAAAACATTATTTTATCTTCTAATGGAGTTGATATAGCTCATTTCACAAATTTATCTAACGATAAAATTGTGAAAATGGAAAAGCTAAAAAAAGACTATGAAATTATCATTGGATATTACGGGGCTTTAGCTACATGGTTCGATTATGATTTAGTGAGAAAATTAGCTAATGAGTATAAACATATTGCATTTGTCTTAATTGGAATAAAGTATGATAATTCATATGATTTATCAAAAATTGAAGATATTTCAAACGTTATATATATTGGTCCAGTTGATTATAAAATACTTCCTTTGTATGCTAGGTATTTTGATATTGCATGGATACCATTTATGATAAATGAAATTACGTTAGCTACTAACCCGATTAAAGCATTTGAATATATGGCTTTAGGGAAATTGGTTATTACATCGGATTTACCTGAATGTCATAAATATAAATCAATTAAGATAGCTAAAAATTTTGAAGACTATAAATATTATATTAATAATTATAAAAAACTTAATGATATAGCTTACAAAAAACAGTTAAAAGCTGATGCTAATAATAATTCATGGAATCATAAAGCTGAAGAAATAATAGAATTATTCATAAATAATGAGTAATTCTTTTTTTGTTATGATATACTATTAAAGTATTTTGGAGGTATTTATGCAGTATTTTGATATGATAGCAATTTTCATAGCACCTATATTTGGATTACTAATTTTGAATGAAAAATATAAATATCAAGTTAATGAATTAATTTTAAATTATTTAAATATATTTCTTTTAAGTAATTTATTAACAAATATAATATTATATATATTTAAGAATTATTCATATTTACATTTTTCGCCATCATTCTTTATAAAATATAGTATATCTAACATTATTATTTCAGTATTTATAGCATTGTTTGAAATTATTTTAAAAGAAAACGTAAAGGTAAAATTAGTAATAAATAAAAATGAAAAAAAATAAAATGATTTTATTTAATCTAGCATTATTTATTTTAATAACTATAATGCTATTTGTTATTTTTGTTCAAGATTTTTTTGGTGCGATAGATTTAGAGCAAATTATTTTTCATATTTTAGTTCCTTTGAAAGGACCAGGAGGAAACTTTTTTAGTGTTGGAGTAATGTATATATTACCGAAATTTTTGTTAATTGCATTAATATATATATTTGTTAGATATATTTTTTATAAATTAATAATTATATTTGAAATTAATTTTTTTAAACGAATAATAAATATAAATATTAATCAATTAATTTTTAAAATAAGGTGGATATTTATTATCGGGTTAATATTATTTAGTGGATATATTTTCAATAAAAACTTGGATTTAATTAATTACATAAAATATAATACCATGGAAACAAGCATTTTTGAAAATTATTATGTTGACCCTCAAAAAGCAGAAGTTATTTTACCTAAAAACAAAAACAATTTGATTTTTATAATTTTTGAGTCTTTAGAAACTACAGATTATAGTCAAAAAAATGGTGGTTACAGAAATGAATCAATAATCTCTGAGCTAGAAAAAATCTCATTAAATAATTTGAATTTCTCTCATAATCAAAATCTTGGTGGCTTTTATCCAGCTAATGGCACAGGTTTTACAGCTGTAGGCCTTACCGGCTTAACTTCTGGATTGCCTTTACTTACTGGGAATAATAATGAACTTTTCAAATCATATAAATATATATTAAAAAATGCCTATTCAATAGGAGAAATACTTGAATCTGAAGGATATAAAAATTATATTATGATGGGTTCTGATAAATCATTTGCAGGTCGTAGTCAATACTTTGAGCAACATGGTAATTATGATATTTTTGATTTTTCTACTGCTAAAGAATTAAAATATATAAATCAAGATTATAATATAAATTGGTGGGGGTTTGAAGATAAAAAACTTTATGAATATGCTAAAATTAAATTAAAAGATATATCTAAAAATGATGAACCTTTTAATCTGTCAATATTAACTGTAGATACACATCCTATTGATGGCTATGTAGATGAAACATGTAATATAGATGAAAAACTAAAACAATATGAAAATGTTTACTCCTGTGGTAGTAAAATGTTAAATGATTTTATTAATTGGATTAAAAAGCAATCTTTTTATAAAAATACTACAATTGTTATTGTTAGGGATCATTTAAATATGGTTAGTAATTCGATACATAAAAATATGCCAACCAATTATGATAGAACAGTTTATAATACTTTTATTAATTCGGTAGTTAAAACTGAATGTAATAAAAATAGAATTTTTACTACCTTTGATATATATCCTACTACTTTAGCTGCAATGGGAGCTAAAATTAAAGGAGAACGTCTAGCATTGGGAACTAATTTATTTTCTTGTAAAAAAACTTTAAGTGAAGAATTAGGATTACAATATTTTAATGATGAATTAAGAAAAAAATCAAATTATTATAATTATTGTTTATTCTTAGGAAAGTGTCAATAATTAAGAACTAAATTATATAAAAAAATTCACTTTTTGTGAATTTTTTTACTTTTAATATCTTGTAATTCAAAACGATATTCTTGTTTTATATTAGGATACTTTTTTTTATCTACTTTATTTATAAAAGATTTATATAATCTAGCATATAAAATATTATCACCATATAATGCTCTATATAATACTAATTTTTCATCTGTTTCGCTATCTATGGCAATATCTTCTACTAAATAATAATCTCCTTTAAAATGTTTATATATTCCTTTAACTTTTACTTTCATATATAATCCTCCTACTTAGAATTATACATTAAATAGATAAAGATTGTAAAATTAAAAAATATTTATTATTATAGATATGAAAGTGAGATATAACATGTTAGATATAATTAAAATTAAATTAAACAAATATGGACAAAATCATTTACTTAATTTTTATGTTGAATTAAATCAAGAAGAAAAGAAACATTTAATAGAGCAAATAGAAGCAATTGATTTTGCATTATTGAAAGATTTAGGAAAATTAATTAATAAAAAGAAAGTAAACGATGAATTTAAATCAATGCCAAGTTGTCTTACTAACGAAGAATATTATAATATTGGATTAGAAGAAATCAAAAATGGTAAGTATGCTGTAGTAACAATGGCTGGTGGTCAAGGAACCAGATTAGGATATGATGGTCCTAAAGGTACTTATATACTAAAATACGGAATAAATAAATCTTTATTTGAAATACAATGTGATCGATTAAAAAATATATATCAAAAATCTAATGTATATGTTTCTTGGTATATTATGACAAG
>JAQVZB010000018.1 GCA_029004695.1 Bacilli bacterium
TAGTTTTTGACTAGAGGTTTTCTTATATGTTTTTTTAACAATATTTTACTTTAAATTTTGTTATTTTTAATATTATTTCTTTAATTAACAAATTTATTAATGGTCTTCCATTAACATTTTCCTTCTTGATTGATATATTTTCCATATTTGGGGCAGCACAAATAAGCCATGTATAATTTTGATTTTTTTTAAATCCTCTATGCATATCTATTCCGTGATTTTGTTTACTATCTGCAAAACTTCTTTAAAGCACCATGTTGTGCTAGCCAGTAACATGCCCTTATAGGGCTGAGAGAAAAACCACATCTTTTAGGCGTGGATTTTTATTGAATATGAGTAACAATTTAGTTATAATATTAAGTAGGAAGTTTGTGATGAAATGAAAAATATTGTCGTTTTTGGTGGTGGAACGGGAATGAGTCAGATATTAAAAGGCTTAAAGTTATTTCCTCTTAATGTAACTGCGGTAGTATGTGTTTCAGATAATGGCAGAAGTACTGGTGTTCTTAGACAAATATACGATATTCCCGCGGTTGGAGATATATCAAAAGTATTATTAAATATTAGTAATTTAGATAATAATTTAAAAGAATTATTAAATTATCGAATAAAAGGGAGTAATGACTCAAATGATTTTAATCATTCAATTAAAAATTTATTATTAACGGCATTAATTGATATAAAAGGGAATTTAAGTGATGCGGTCGTAGAGTTTTGTAAAATATTTAATATCGAAGGATCAGTCTTACCTTTGACGGAAGATAATGTTAATATAATTGCCAAAACAACGGAAGGTAAAATTATTGTTGGTGAAGATGAAATAACCGAAGCTAAAAAAACGATTGAATCTATTTGGTATGATAAAGATTTTAAAGTAAATGATAAAGTATTAGAAGCCATTAATAATGCTGAATGTATTATTTTTGCTCCTGGAAGTTTATATACTAGTATTCTTCCTCATTTAATGGCTCCAGAAATCGTGAATGCCATTAATAATAATAAAGCTAAAAAATTATATATATGCAATTTAATTACTCAACCTGGCGAAACGATTGGTTTTTCCGTTAGTGATCATTTAAAATTATTTAATAAATATTTAAATAATTCGATTGATACAGTCATAGCTAATAAAGCAAAAATATCAAAAAAAGTAAGTTATAAGTACCAAACAAGAGAACAAAAATATCCCGTTGTATATGATGAAGAAAGAATAAATAAAATGGGTATAAAAGTTATTGCAGATAAATTATATATAATTGAAGATAATACGATTAGACATGATTCTTTAAAAACGGCTTATTTAGTTTATAGTTATTTAATGGGAGATAAGTAATGACTTTTACGACTATTATTAAAGATGAAGTAACTAAAAACAATGAAAATATTATTGAGTCTTTAATATCACTTCATGCTTATTTAAAATCAAATAGTATTATTAACGAAGATAAAATATCAATTTTAATTGAAAATGCTTCGGTAGCAAGATGGATATTTAAACTGATTAAAAGCCATTATAATATTAATATTGTTTTAACCATGAGAGTAATTAAAAGATTTAAAGTAAGAAATTTATATATTCTAGATATTAAAGAAAAGAAAGATCTAATAATCGCAGATATTAAGAATATTTATAATGATATTTTAGAAAGTTCTTTTGAAGAAAAAATTGCTTTTTTAAAAGGGATATTTTTATCTTGTGGAAGTATAAATGATCCTAAAAAAAATCAATATCATATGGAATTTTTATTAAAAGAAAAAAAAGATGCTTATTTAATTGATAAAATATTAAAAGAAATAAATTTTAACAGTAAAGTATTAAAAAGAGAAAAAGAATATATGGTATATATCAAAATGAGTGAGAATATTAGTGACTTTATTAAGTTAATTGGTGCTCCTAATGCTTTATTTTATTTTGAAGATATTAGAATATATAAAGATCATAAAAATATGGTGAATCGCCTAAATAATTGTGAGCAAGCTAATGTTGAAAAATCGATGAAATCAAGTAAAATAATTTTAAATAATATTAAATATTTAGAAAAAAAAGATTTAATTGACTTACTTGATGAAAGAACTAAAGAAATTATTAATTATAAAAAAAAATATCCTGAAACATCTTTGGCAGAATTAGCTGAGATAATTAGTTTAGAAACAAATAAAAAAATCAGTAAATCAGGAGTCAATCATCATTTTCGAAAAATCGATGAAATAGTGAATAAACATATGATTAAATAATTTTATCTATTAGTCCATAATCAATTGCATCATTGGGAGCTAAATAAAAATCCCTTTCGGTATCTTTAGTTATTTTATTGATCGTTTTATTACATATTGAAGCTAATATTTTATTTAGTTTCTTTTTTATTTCTAATATTCTTTCAGCTTGGATTTTAATATCAGTTGCTTGGCCTTGAGTTCCTCCTAATACTTGATGAATCATTATTTCACTATTTTTTAGTGATAATCTTTTACCTTTAGTACCTGCTGCTAAAATGATAGCTGCCATTGAAGCACATAATCCAGTGGCAACAGTTGATACATCACTTTTGATATAATTCATAGTATCATATATTGATAGGCCTGCTGTTACACTTCCACCGGGACTATTTATATATAAAAAGATGTCTTCATTTGATAAAGAATCTAAATAAAGAAGCTGGCTAATTATTAATGTACTTACATTATCATTTATTTCCCCATTTAAAAATATAATTCTATTATCTAATAATTTTGAATAGATATCGTATATTTTTTCACCATTATAGTTCTTTTCAATTATATTTGGTATTATCAAATTTATCACCTTTATAATATCTTAAAAAAAAATAGTAAAAATATACATAAAAAGGTGTGACAAAATTATTTTTTTTGTTATAATAGAAATAGAATATAAGAAGGTAGTTGGTTATCCATGTTATTAGATCGATATGATGTTAAAGTTTACCAATCAGGATTAAAATTTGTTTTATATGTTGCTGTTAAGAATATCCTTAAGTGCGATGTTACTTTTCCGCATTCATTAGATAAAGGTTTGTATACTAAAATAATTACTCCTCGAGTACTTAATCAAGATGATATCGAAACTATAAAAGTTGAAATGCAAAGAATTATTGGACTTAATGGTAAAATATCAAAAAAAGTCATAGCTAAAAATGAGGCCTATAACTATTATTTAAAATTAAAAGTTAAAGAAAAAGCCGGAAATATAAATAATCAAAATAATAAAACGGTTACTTTATACGAACTTATGGGTGTATATAATTATTTTATGGGAGATATGCCAGATTCAACAGGAATGTTGGATAAATTTGAATTAACTTTTTTAGGGAATAATGATTTAATATTAAGTTTTCCTCTTGATAAAAGTGGTGTTATTCCCGAATATATTCATCAAGAAAAAATATTTGCCAGTTTTAAAGAATATGATAGTTGGATAAAATCACTAGGGATTGAATATGTTAATGATTTAAATAATATTGTATCGCAAAATAAAATCAAAGAATTTATTAAGAAAAATGATATCATGATGGATAATCAAATATATAAAATAGCTGAAAAAGTAAAAGAATCAGGAAGAAAGATTATTCTTTTAGGCGGACCATCATCTTCTGGAAAAACGACCAGTGCGAGAAAACTTGCTCTTTATTTATCAACATTTGGATTAAATCCGATCTATTTAGGTCTTGATGATTACTTTAAAGATGAAGGGGAAAAACCACTTGATCATAAGGGAGAACCTGATTATGAAAGTTTAGAGTCGATTGATTTAGAATTATTTAATAATCAATTAAATGATATGCTTGATGGTAAAGAAGTAAGTGTTCCTAGTTACAATTTTGCTCTTGGGGAAAAAGAATATAAACAAAGATTAATAAAATTAAATTATAATGACATAATACTAATAGAAGGATTACACTGTCTTAATGAAGAGTTAACAAAACATATTCCCAGAGACGAAAAATATAAAGTGTATTTAAGTCCTTTTACACCATTAAATATCGATCGTCATAATCATTTATCGACGATTGATGTTAGATTATTAAGAAGATTTATTAGAGATAGTTGGGCAAGAAATTTCCCGCCCGAAAGTACTTTAAAAATATGGGAAAAGGTAAGAGACGGTGAAGTTAAACATATCTTTCCTCATACTGGTGAAGCTGATGCGGTCTTAAATACAGCTTTTATCTACGAAGTTGGAGTATTAAAAGTATATGGTGAGCCCCTTCTTTATAATATACCTCCTGAATCGAAATATTATAACGAAGCCAGAAGATTAATTGACTTTTTACAAATGTTTTTCCCAATACCTAGTGAGTATGTAAGTCCGGATAATGTCTTAAGAGAATTTATTGGAGGTTCTTATTTCGAAGAGAGGTAATATTTTATGAAAAAAATTGCAATTAATGGATTTGGAAGAATTGGAAGACTAGCTTTAAGACAATTAGTAGGAACAGATGAATATAAAGTAGTGGCAATTAATTCGCGTAGTAATCCTGAAGAACTAGCTTATCTATTTAAATATGATACTGTTCATGGTGCATGGGATGATGATTTAATAAGTTATAATGATGAAGGAATTATCGTTGATGGAGAATTAATTAAAACTTATATAATTGATAGTCCTAAAGATTGTCCTTGGGGACAATTAGATATTGATGTTGTTTTAGAATGTACCGGATTATTTACTAAAGAAGAAGATGCGATGATGCATATTGAAGCCGGCGCAAAATATGTAATAGTTTCAGCCCCAGGAAATGGTAATGTTAAAACAATCGTATATGGGGTAAATGATGATATCTTAACGGGAGAAGAAAAAGTTATTAGTACTAGTTCTTGTACAACAAATTGTTTAGCTCCAGTTGTAAAATTAATAAATGATAATTTTAAAATTGAAGCGGGATTTATGACGACAGCTCATGCTTATACTAATGATCAAGTAACGCTTGATGGTGTACATAAAAAAGGTATAACTTCAAGAAGAGGAAGAGCCGCTTCTGAAAATATTATTCCGACATCAACAGGAGCAGCTAAAAGTATTGGAGCTGTTATTCCTGAGTTAGAAGGTAAATTAAATGGAATCGCATTAAGAGTTCCAGTACCTAATGGTTCATGTATCGATTTAACTTTAATGTTAGCAAAAGAAACTAGTTCTGAAGAAATAAATGAATTATTTAAAACTAATTCTAATGATGTTTTAAAATTCACTTTAGATCCGATAGTATCAAGTGATATAATTGGAAAGACATGTGGAGCATTAGTTGATGGAAATCTTACTAAAGTATTAGATAAAGATAAAAAATTTATTAAAGTAATAGCTTGGTATGATAATGAATATGGTTATACAGCTCAAATGTTAAGAACTATGGAAGTATTATTAAGAAAATAATACTTTTTTTAGCATATAATTAATATGTTTAAAATTTTTAAAATAATAATTGGCATTAATTTAATTAGTTATTCATTAATATTTTTTATTATGTATTTAAATTTATTTGTTGTTGGTTATAATTTTTACTTTTATTTATTGCAAATAGTAACTCATTTTGAAACTTTATTATTTATTCCCGGCCTTTATTTAATTGGTTCATCTTTACAGAAAAAAAATAAAATGATATGATTATTTCGGAGGCATTATGAAAAAAATATTGTTATTTTTGTTACTGTTAATTCCTACGGTTGTAAATGCTGATGTTAAAGTATTAACTCATTTAATTGATGCCGAAATCGAAATAGCAGGGGCATTAAAAGTCAAAGAAACGATTATTATTGAAGGTGATACCAAAGTATTTTCTCGAAACCTTAATTATAAAATGATTGATGAAGTATGGAATAAACAGGATTTAAACTTTAAATCATCGCCTATTTACAATGGTTATAGTTTAGAAAATATTAAAGTATCAGCTTTTAAAACTAATGGTGAGATTGATTTTAATCATGAAGTAAAAAGTTTTTTTAATGAATTAGATCCCACCAAGAAAAGTACAAATTTTTATACTAAAGTAAATAATAAATTAGGAACTAATGTTAATATTAATTATGATACTAGTAAAAATGAAAAAACCGCTTATTATATTGAATATTTAATCACTAATGTTATTGTTGCTCATAATGATATTAATGAACTTAATTTTACATTTAATAATTTAAATTATAATGCTGCTAATACTTTAATCCGAGTAATAATACCTTATCCTACTGATAGTGATTTATTTAATGTTTGGCTTCATGGACCATCTAATGGAGAATTAAATTATTTAATAAATGAAAATAAAGAAAAAGTTGGAATAATATCTTCATTTCCTAAGATAAATTCAAATGTAAATGTTAGATTAACTTTACCTAAAGAACAAGTAGGTATTGATATCTATTTAAATAAGACTAAAACTGATGCTTTAAATAAAATAAAACAAGTAGAAAATTCAAGATTAGATAGACAGAATTTTAATAATAAATCTTTAAAGGTAATAAAATATGTTGTAATTATTCTAAGTATTATTTATGTAATTAGCTCACCATCTTTATATAAATATTATTCAAAAAGTTTATCTATAGTATATTTATTATTAGGAGCAATTATTACCGGATTTAATTTTATCTTTAAATTTAATATTATATATGTCTATTTAATATTATTTGCTCCACTTATTATAATACTTATTAGAAAACTTCATAAAAAATAAAATATGAAGTTTTTTTGTCAATAAAGTTTTTTTACTTTACATACTTTATTTAAATTAATCATGATTATGTTACAATATTTTTTAAGGAGAACAGTAAAAGTGAAAAACAAAAAGAGTAAAAAAAACAGTGTCTTATTTTATAAAATTTTATCATTTATTTTAATTGTTATTAGTGTCTTTGCTTTTAGCATATTATTATATTTTGAAGTATTACCTATGAATTATTTGATTCCAATTATTATAATATTTGGTATTTTAATATTTATAATAAGTTATAAATTAAATAAAAAAACGACTTTATTTACTAAATTAATAATGTCTTTATTTAGTATTATTCTTATCTTTATTGAATCTTGTGGTATCTTTTACGCAATTGGAACAATTGATTTCTTAAACAAAATATTTGATACGGGATATCGAGTCGAAGTTTATAATTTATATGTTTTAAAAGATAGTAATTATAATAATATAAAAGATTTAAAAGCTAAAAATATTAGTTTTTATAAACAAGATAATAAATCATATAAAGATGCTACTTCTAAATTAAAAAATAAATTAACTTATCAAGAAGTATTAATAGATAGCATTTCTCAAGGTGTTGATAATTTAATTAATAAAGAAAGTGATGCATTATTTATAAGTGAAACATTAATGGATATTTATCAAGAAGACCATCATGATCAATATAACAATTTAAAAATTATTGATTCAATTACTGTGTTATCTAAAAGTGAAAAATCTTTTAAAAGTGTAAATGTTACTAAAAAACCATTCGTTTTATATTTAAGCGGATCAGATTTAACTGGTAAAATAGAAAAAGTATCGCGTAGTGATGTTAATATCATTGCGGTTGTGAATCCTCAAAATGGTAAAGTTCTCTTAATAAATACTCCTCGAGATTATTATGTGACTTTAGCAACTAAAAATGCTAAAGATAAATTAACTCATGCTGGTATTTATGGGATTGAAGAATCCGCTTTAACTTTAGGTAAATTATATCAAATAGATATTAATTATTATGCTAGGGTTAATTTCACTTCTTTTGTCAAGATAATTGATAATTTAAATGGTATAACCGTTAGTTCTAAATATGCCTTTAGTTATGATGGCTATTCATTTAGAAAAGGATTAAATGAATTAACGGGAGCTAAAGCACTTGCCTTTAGTCGTGGCAGGTCAATGTTACCTCAAGGTGATTTAAGTAGAGGAGAAAATCAACAAGCAGTTATAACGGGAATAATTAATAAATTATCTGATAAAAAAGTTTTAATTAAATACAATACTTTATTAAATTCTCTTAAAAGTGGAGTGATGACTAATATTGATAAAAATATGATAACTAAAATTGTTAATATGCAACTTAAAGAAAATATAAAATGGAAAGTTGAAACCTATAATGTAACTGGAACTAATTCATCTAATACAACTTATAGTACGGGAAATAGTAAAGTATATGTTATGGAACCTGATTTAGATAAATTAAATGAAGCTAAAATTAAAATTAATGATTTAATGCAAAATTAAATCTTTTTTGATAAAATCTTTTTCAAAAAGTATGATAATATGACAAGTACTATTATTTATTGCAATAGAAAAATATTTATTATATAATTAATTTATATATAGTAAGTAAGTGATAGGAGGAATTATTTATAAATGAAAAAAATATCCGGACAAATTATGTTAATAATAGTTATTTCAGGTTTATTCTTTTTGGGTGGAATGATTATATCAAATCTTAAAACAGATGATTTATCTAAAGAGTATAATACCGGAATATCAGAAGAAAAAGGAATTAAATCAAATAAAGATAATGAATATATGGCATATAAACCTACAGAATATGGTCCAATAGGAACTAGATATATCGTAAAAGAAGGAAATGCTAATTTATCATGTGGAAAATCAGTTTGGGTTATATCTTGTAATAAAACTGAATGTGATGTAGAGTATGAAACTAAAAGCTTTATAATAGCTAGAGATTATTTAACTGATGTTAAACCTACAACAGATCAATGTTCTAATAGTGCTCCAAAAGATTCTGGCAGCATTCCTGGTGTAAGATGGGTCGGAGCTGGATTAAATTCAATCCCATGTGGAGCTCAAGTATACGTTAATTCGTGTAATTTAGAATCATGTGTAGTTATATATAATAATAAAGAATATTATTTACCTCGGGCAGAATTACGTACTGCTAAACCAACCTCTGAATGTTCTAGTGGAGGAAGTGTAATTACTACAAAAAAGTCATCTAGTGGTGGATTAGCTCCTGTTGTAGTACCAGTACAAGAACCTATCTTAACTAATTATATAGATGATTATAGATATGTAGGAAATTATGATAATCCATCTGTAGGATACAAATTATCTTGTGGAGATAAAGTATATATAACAACTTGTGCTGATGATACATCTGAAGCTTATTGTATTGTTACTAAAGTAAATGGTGCATCTATAAGTAATACTAAAGTAGTAAGAGGAGCATTGCGTACAAGTAATTCATTTGCTGAATGTGGTGCGGTAACAAGGTATTCTTTAGGAGCAACTTTTTATATCAATAGTGCTTTAACAATCGGAAAATCAACTATGACATGTGGAGATGAAGTCACATTTGTAAAGCCTATAGAAGAAGCATGTTTATCTAATGAATATTGTGAAGTAAAATATAAAGGAGATCTTATTTATGTCGAGCGAGCAAAACTTGGTGTTGATAAGCCTTCTAGTAGTGTTTGTAACTTAGAAGCAGAAGAAACTCCTAAAGATGTTATTGAAGAAGAAGATTGTAAAACATCAAAGCCTTTATTTAAACAAAAAAGTAATGAAGAGCAACAATTAAAAATTTGCTATAATAAGAAGAAATCAAAAGAGGTAGCTATTGAAGAAAATGATGATGAAATATTTACTTGTGATAAAGGATACCATCGATATAAAAAAGAAGTATCTAAACACAATACATGTAATAAGGCAAGTAATGGCGAAGTATGTTCTAAAGTATTTAGTTATAGTTGTGCTTCCGTTTTAAGACCTACTCTTGAAGGAAACGGAAGTTTAGTTGAATTTAATGGAAAAGGTAGTTTGACTATTAAAGGAAAAGATAGTTTAACTAATACTGGTTTAAAAGGTTATTTTATTTATACTGATCAAACTCCAACCTCAAGTTCAAAATCAATACCTTTTACTAACAATAATTATGAAGTATCAATTCCTAATGTTAATCCAGGTACCTATTTTGTTTCCGTTATGACTAATGATAATGCTATTAGTTATCCTCTAACATTGTCGGTTCATGATGATGAAATTACTACGACAGCTGATATAATTTTAGCTAGTCCGGATAAAAAAACCAATTATAACGTTACATCGCTTGAAAAAGGTAAAATAGGTTATGAATCAAATATTACTTCTAGTGATTATGTAAAATTATCTAATCAATTAAATAATGACTCTATTTTAGCTTCTGGATTTGATTTATTTACAACCGGTTATGAAGTTACTGTCGAAGCTGATCAAATCGCGGTCTATGCAACTTTAAAAAGTACTGATGCATCTTATGTTGAAGGTTATGGTAGTAGAACAGTTGATTTAAATTATGGCCGAAATGTTATTTTAGTTAAAATAATAAATAATAAAGGTCGAGAAAGAACTTATACTTTCATTGTTAATCGTACTGATACAAGAAAAAATGAAAATGTTCTTTCTGATTTAACAACTAGTGTAGGTAAGATTAATTTTGATCCATATGTATCTGATTATACGATTTCAGTACCTAAAAATGCTACAAGCGTTACTATTAATGGAACATTATCAAGTAGTACTGCGGCATTTGTTAAAGGTTATGAACCTAGAGTAGTAAATTTAGATAATGATATAACATCAGCATTAATTAAAACAATAAGTGAAGCGGGAATTATAAGAAATTATATTTTAACCTTTGTTAAAACTGGCGCTGTTATGGAGCAAAACTATGAAAATAGTGTTTATTTAAGTTCGTTATCTGTACATGGAGTTGAAATCTATTTTGATAAAGAGAATGTTAGTTATACTGCGTCAGTTGGTTATGAAGTAGAAAATTTAGCAGTATATGCTTTTCCGGAAAGCCCAAATGCGATAGTAGATGTGAGAGGTAATATAGGTTTGCAAGTCGGGCCTAATAAATTAGAAGTTTTAGTTACTAATGGTTCTTTAAGTAAAATGTATAATATATTTATTAATCGTAAAGAAGATGGATTACAAGTATCTAGTAATACGAAATTAGAAACATTAACGGTTAAAGATTATGATTTATTATTTAATCCTGATGTTGAGGATTATTCGATAAAAATTAAAAGAGAGAGAACTTTATTGTTAACAGCTACACCTCAAAGCGATCGTTCAGAAGTATATATGTATGGTAATAATGATTTAACTGCTTATAGTACAATTAGAATAAAAGTTATTGCTGAAAACGGTGATACTGGATTATATTCTGTAGATATTATTAAAGATTTATACGATAAACAACTTGAAACGACAGCAGCTATTGTTGGAGGTATTATAATCTTCGGAGCGGCTATAATAATAATAGTCAGAAAAAAACGTAAATCTATAAAAGATTATATAGAAGTGTAAGGAGGAAAATTAATGAAGAAATTTGTTAGTATTTTAATTTTATTAATTTTATCTTTTCCAGTAGTTGTTAAAGCTGCAGTTGATGAAAATACTGATGTTGGTTTATATACGACAAGAGCTGAATGTGAAACGGCTTTAGAACAAAATGATGCAACAGCCAATGCGCAAGCTTCTAATGGATTTTATTTAACTTGTTTAGAAGTAACTTGTCAAAGTAGTGTTGTTAATCATGATGATATAGCTCCTTTTGCATCAAATGTAAATTGTGCTAATGGAAATCCTAATCCTTTTCTTAATATAACTCAATCTGGGATAACATTAAGACAAGGTATAGATTCAGGAGATTCATGTTCTACTAATGATCAAGATCTAAATTATTTAGCACCTACTTGGGCTACGGTTTTATATCAATATAATTGTGTTCAAGATAGTGACGGCTTAACATATATATCACCAACTACTCCTAGTACTTCTAATACAAGCACCAGTAATAGTACTAGTACCACTAATGATGAAGTAAAAAGTCCAGCAACAGGTATAGATACATATTATATCGCTTTAGGATCAATAGTATTTATATTAAGTATTGGATTATATATAGTAAATAAGAAAAATTTATTTAAAAAGATTTAAAAAATAATATATTTATGATATTATTAATATAGGTCTTGATAAAATTTTAAAAAGAATATCATTACTTGATATCTTTTTTTTGAAAGAGTTGATTTAATGAAAAAAATATTAAATTTATTATTTACTTTCATATTAATTTTTATATTTATGATAAATGGAAAGGCAATTGATTATAATACACCAGTATATAGTGATATGACTTATAGTCAATGTGTTGAATTTCAAGATAGTGCTTTATATACAACGGGAAGTGGTTATTTTGGCCATTGTATTAAAGCAACGTGTTATAGTGGAGTATGGAAAACTTATTATTATATAAGTGAAAATATGGTTAGATGCGCAAATGGAAATGATGCTAAATATGTTCAAATTGTTAAAACTGGTTGTTCAAATTATGTTGGTAGTTGTACGCCATCTACTAAAGAAAGATATTGTAGTATAATAACATATTACGATTGTAATAAAACTTTATCTGGGACACCTTTTACTACTCCAACTACGCCAACCACATCTCCTTTTGTACCACCTATTACAACTAAAAAAACAACAACTAAAAGACCAATATTTCCTAAGACAACACGTCCAACTACGGCTACAACGCCTATTATAAAAAGTAATAATAATTTTATTCAATCTTTAACTATTGAAGATGTAGAATTAGTGTTTAATAAAAATATAACTAATTATACAATTCAATTAGATAAAAATATTAATACTTTAAATTTCACGATTGTTTTAGAGGATACAAAAGCAAATTATGAATTAGAAAATAATGAAGAAATAAATAGGGAAATACCTATTAAAATTACTGTTACTGCTGAAGATGCATCAACCAGAGTATACACTATTAATATAAAAGATAAAGAAGAAATACTTGATTCTAATTCAAAATTAAATGATTTAAAAATTCAAGGTTTTAAAATTAAATTTGATCCTAATATTCTAACTTATGATGTTACTATCAAAAAGCAAAACAGTTTAAATATTAGTGTTAAACCTCAAAGTGAAACATCATCTTACTATATAACTGGTAATCGAAATCTTAAAAATAAAAGTCAAATTACTATTACTGTTAAAGCTGAAGATGCATCAGAAACAAAATATATTATAAATATTAAAAAAAGTACAAATTTTACAAATATTATTATTGTTATATTAGTTATTGGTATAGCTGGATTTGTAGGTTTTAAGGTATTCAGAAAAGTAACTACAAAAGAAGTGGAAGCAAGTTATGAATATGAATAGAATATTATTTATCTTAATAATTATATTTTTTATTGTTTTTCCAATTTCATTTGTAAATGCTGGTTCAGAGAAAAGATTAACTTCCGTTTGTCAATTAAGCTATAGTGGTACTTATAGTAGTGAAACATGTTCGCAAGAAATATTAAATAATATGTTAAAGGTTGAATGTCGTAGCGGAGAATTTAAAAGTAATAAGCTTTCTTATACATGTAGTAGCGGTAGTGGAGGAATTCAAACTGGTACAACTATTAATGAAGCTTGCAACAAAATAAAAAATAAGAATCAAGGAGATTTGTTAGTTCTTGGTGCTAATGATATATGTACATACGAAGATGAAAATGTTGGAGAATTTTTTTGTGACGAAGTAGATGTATTAAAAGCATTAAAATTTATTGGATTTATAATATTTTTTCTTAAAATGTTGATTCCATTGATAATTGTTGTGATGGCAACATTTGATTATTATAAAGCTGTTATCGCTGATAAAGATGATGCTTTAGTTAAGCAAACTAAAGTATTAATAAGAAGAATTTTAATTGGTATATTAATATTCTTTATTCCGACAATTGTTGAACTTGGTTTAATGCTAGTAAGCGGGTGGAGTAATATTGAACCAAATTATACAAAATGTGCTAATTGCTTATTAAATCCAATGTCATGTAATAAATAAAACTTTAGGGTTTTATTTTTTATTGTTATTTTACAATTATTAAAAATATTTTTATTGTTAATTAATAATATATGATGTATAATCATTATATGATAGGAGGAATTTAAATGAAGGATGCTACAGGTGAATTAAGTATGACTGCTATTGCGGTAGTAGCTATAGCTGCAATTGGGGTAGTATTTACTACATTGATATGGCCTAATATAAGAGCAGGTATTATTAGAAACACTTATTGTTCACAAGCCTTCAATTGTGAAGGAACAGGCGAAATGTTAACATGTGATTATGTTGATGAAGATGGAAAGCTAGTTGTTGATGGTGTTACTTGTCCAGCAGAAGATAAGGTTAAACTTAAATGATTGATTAATTTAAAGGAATGATATAAATGAGAGAAGCTATTGGTGGAACATGGATTTTTGGAATTGTAATTGTCTTTATTGTCCTATTTAGTAGTTATTTAGCTATTTCAGTTAATTATTCTAAAGCTTTTAAAGTTAAAAATGCAATTGTAAGTATGATCGAAAAATATGAAGGCCATGGTGCAGAAGTTCAAGGCTTAATTATAAAATATAACAAAGAAGTAGGATATGGTGTTTCAAGTAACTGTGGTACTAGAGGCAAAGGATATGATAATGTTACGACAAATACGGGTATTAGATCTAGATATTGCGTAAAATGTACTCAAGCAAATACCTCTAGTGAAAGTAATAGAATGCACAAATCTTATTATAATGTGACTGTATTTTTTAAACTTGACTTACCAATAGTTGGGAATATTTTTGTTTTTCCCGTAACAGGGGAAACGAAGCCAGTATATGGATTTTGTCAAATGTAAAGTAGATGATTTATGAATATTGTTGTAAAAAATCAAAATTATAAAATAACCGATTCTTTAAATATCGAAGTAATTAAAACTCTTTCTGGAGAGTTTTCTTTAAATGAATTAAAAAAAGAATTAATAAATTTTTATTTTAATAAAATCATTATTGATATTACTGCTATTAGGAATTATTATGATATAAATAGTGTATTAGAATTTTTAAGAGAATTTGAGCCTTCAAAAGTCATTATTTTATTAAATGATAGTGAAGTTATTAATAGTAATAGTTTTTTAGGAATATTAGTTGAAAATGGCTACTATAATTTTACCAGAAATGCAGCTGGTATAAATTATCTTCTTGATAATCCAAATGAATATGACGATGTGAAAAAGCATATTAATACATCTTCATCTATAAATGTATTAAATCCAACTTATAGAGTAGGAAATTATATCGAAGAAACTCAAAGCGTTAAAGAAGAAATAAACGAATTTGAAAAGAAAAATAAAAAACAAAAAATAATTGGAGTTCAAAATATAACTGACCATGCTGGAGCTACAACTTTAACTTATATGTTAGTTAAACAACTTAAATTAAACTATAGTGTTAAAGGTATCGAAATGAATAAACAAGATTTTGTTTATTTTCGAGATCCTGATTTAACATTATGTACATCGATTGACGATTTAAAGTTAAAGTTTAAAGAATATGCTAATATCGATGTTATTGTTATTGATTTAAATAGTTTTGATGCCTATGATTACTGTGATGAGATACTATACTTAATAGATCCAGGATTGATAAAACTTAATAAATTAATTAAAAAAGATAATAATATTTATTTAAAAGTAAAAAATGGTAAAATTATATTAAACCGAAGTGCAATAAAAGAAGAAGAAATTCCTACCATAGAGTACGAAACTAAATTTAAAGTTTTTTATAATATGCCTAATTTTAATGATCGGAAAGAAAGAATTCAAATTATTGATATACTTTTATATAAATTAGGTTTTAATAAACAAAATCCAAATACTGGGATTTTTGGTAATATTTTTCAAAAGAAATAAATGTTTTATTGACATTTTTAGATTTTTACTATAATATGAAATAGAAGTGAGGAGAGATAAAAATGGGAGCAGTAGATGTAACAAATTTTTGTAGTGAAGCAAGGACTATATTACAATTTGTAGGTTGGATTTTAACATTCTTTAAAATAGCTATACCACTTGTAATTATTGCTTATGGAATGGTTGATTTTGGTAAAGCAGTAGTAGCCAGTGAAGACAAAGAAATTAAAACGCAAACAAGAAGATTATTATATAGAGCTTTAGCTGGTGTAGTTATATTTTTTATTCCAACCTTAATTATGTGGATATTTGGAGCAATATCTGAATTTGAAAAAAGTAGCACTGAAGCAAACTTCGATTTATGTAGAACATGTGTTTTAACCCCTTGGGATACTTCATGTAATGCTGATGAATAAAGCCTAAAAAAACAACTTTACTGTTGTTTTTTTATATGGTATAATTTTATTGTATGCCAGTGGCTTAGATAGAGGTTTGTATGAAAAAAAAGACATTTTTTTTAATTTTTATATTTTTGATTACATCATTATTTATAAGCCCTAATATTGTTTTGGCAAATAATACTAATACTAATGATAATTATAATATAACTTTATTAAAAGAAGATAATGATTCATCAAATGAGGAAGAAGCTTCTATACCTGAAGAAAATAATTATGAGAATCAAGTTTGTGAAGGATTATTAGGAGATACTTTAAAAAAAGATATCGAATCTATTTTAAATGTCATGAAAATTATCGCTCCTTTATTAGTGGTAATTTTTACTATTTATGAATTAATAAGTGCTGTGGCAAGTAAAGATGATGATGCTTTAACAAAAGCATTAAGTAGATTAACAACGAGAATTATCTTGGTAGCAGTATTATTTTTTCTACCAATATTATTAAATCTTTTATTAGGATTTATTGATAGTAAATATTCTACATGCTTAAGTTAGGAGGCTTTCTATGGACAATATATGGAATGTATTAAACACAATTTGTCTTTGGATAGATGGGTTTCTTTATTCATTTATTTCATTTTTATATCAAGTATTTATTGTAATTAGTAAAGCAAATTTATTTACTGAAACAACATTAAGAACTTTTACGGATCGAATTTTTATAATTCTTGGAATTGTAATGCTTTTTTATATCGCTTATGAAATATTAATTTTAATTGTATCTCCAGATAAATTATCAGGGGAAAATCAAGCTAAAACAATAGTCGGCAAATTAGTTAAATCGATAATAATTATTATTTTACTTCCAACAATCTTTAAATATATGCAAATATTTCAAGATAATATTTTATCTTCGAATGTTATAGGAAATATTATTCTTGGAAGTTCATCAGGATCGGCACCGGATAATTCACTAAAAACTGCTGGTACTTCTATGGCTTTATCAATTGGTCAAGCTTTTTATCATCCTGTTGATTCTACAGGAAAAGAATATTCATATATAGATTGTAAGATTGATAATAACGAAACAAATGTTCCGGCATGTGCTAATTTTATTGCCGCATATGATGAAGCTCTTAATAGTAATACTCCAGGTGTCTTTTTTGGGGATTCTAATTTAAAAAAGCAATTAAATTTAAATCTTTGGGAAAGAACAGTAAATTCTGAAAGGGAAATGATATATTATGCAATATTAAGTACGATTGCAGCAGTTTTAGCTATTCAAATGATTGTTGCTTTTGCTATTGATATCGGAATTCGAGTTGCTAAATTAGGATTTTTACAAATTATAGCGCCGATTCCTATCGCTCAAAATATAACTAAAAAAGAAGCGCTTACCCAAACTACATGGTTTAAATCTTTGGTTGAAACTTATTTAGAAATATTTATGAAATTAATTGTTATATACTTTTCAATGTTTGCTATTACCCTAGTACCAGATGTAATTGAAAATATCTTTTATCGTAATCAATCAGATACTAGTACATTAGTTAAAATGTTAGCAACAGTTGTTATAATATTAGGAATCCTTCAATTTGCTAAAACCGCTCCTGAATTAATTAAAAATTTATTTAATATTAAAGATTTTGGAAATGGTATAAGTATTAGAAAAAGATTAGATGATAATACTTTTGCTCAAAGAGGAGCATCGATGCTAGGTGGAGCTGGTGCTTCTGCAATATCTGGTGCTTGGAATGGCAAAGGTTTGGGAAAATTAACAGGTGCAGCAGGAGGCCTATTTGGTGGCGGATATCGAGGCTTAAAAAATAGCCAAGGTATGACTTCGTGGGGTCAATTAGGTGCAAATATAAATCGGACAAGAGCTGAAACTGATGCTGCTAGAACTGCTTTTGAATCTAAAAACCAAGCAGCAAGAGAAAGATTTACTGATAAGCATGGTAATAAAATGTTTG
>JAQVZB010000019.1 GCA_029004695.1 Bacilli bacterium
TTTTTTAATTTCTTTGTTATAATCTAAAAGACACATAAGTGCACCTCCAATGTTTTCTATTTCAATTAACATTGTATCATGGTACACATTATGTGTCTTTTTTTTGTCCTTTTCGGACACTTACTTCTTTTAATTTATAATCCTCCATTTTTTATATCTATCTTAACAAAATATCCCAATTAATATAATTAAAAATGTCAGTCCCCTTTGCTCGAAAAGCTAATTTTTTTTCTAAAGATTTGGTCATTTTTTTCTCTTGCTTCATGCAAATCTGAATGCTCTATTAATAATTATTAACATAACCTTTTTATAATACTTCATAATGATTTTTCATTGTTTCTTCACTTATAAAACTAAAATCGTTATATTTAAATGGTAAAATTATATTATATTAAATTAGATATTCATTACTTTACATTTCTCCCAATATTTAAAATAATCCCAATACTAGCCAAAGACACTAATAAAGAAGATCCTCCATAACTAAAAAATGGTAGAGTTACTCCCGTTACGGGAAGTAATCCAATTACAACGCTTATATTTAATACCGTTTGAAATATAATACCAAAAATAAGACCAAAGGCTAAATATTTACCAAATAAATCATTAATATTAATACTAATTTTTAACACTTTATAAAATAAATATAAATATAAACTAGCTAGAATTATAATTCCTAAAAAACCAAATTCTTCACTAATTATTGCAAAGATAAAATCAGTTTGTGGTTCAGGCAAATAAAAATGCTTTTGAATTGAATTGCCTAATCCTAAACCAAATAAACCTCCTGGTCCAATTGCATATAAACTTTGAATAATCTGAAATCCCGATCCTAAAGGATCACTCCATGGATTTAAATAAGATACGATTCTTGCTACTCGGTAAGGAGCAGCTATAATTAAACCAATCATGCCGATTAAACCAGTAAATCCTGCATAAGCAAAAAAATTTAATTTAATATTTGATACAAATAACATCCCAATTAAAGTTACTACAATTACCATACCTGTTCCAAAGTCAGGTTCTAACATAATAAGAGCAAAAAAGATGAATATCACGATTAAAATAGGTAAGGCTCCTTTTTTAAAATTACTCATATCTTTAACATTATTACTTAAATACTTAGCCATAAAGATTATTAAACATATTTTAGCAAATTCACTAGGTTGAATCCCAAAAGCACCTATTCCAAACCAACTTCTTGACCCATTTCTAATTATACCAACTCCTGGTATAAGGACAAGCCCTAATAATAAAAAGCAAATTAGTAAAATCCAATTTGCTTTTTTATAATATATTTTATAATCAATTTTAGATAAAAAATACATTGTTATAAAACCAACAATAACAAAAATACTTTGATGTCTTAAATAATGAAAAGAATCATTATATTTATATTCACTCCAAATATTACTAGATGAATAGACCATTAATAAACCAAATAAAGTTAATATTACCGTTGGGATTATAATCCCAAGATTTTTTATCATTATTTAACCCCCTAATATTTATTTTTAAAGCCAAACTCCATATAAAATACCTAACATAGCTAGTAATAAACCTATTGTCCAAAATAATTTAACAATATCGGTTTCAATCCACCCCAGTTCTTCAAAATGATGATGAAGAGGGGCTTTTTTAAATACTTTTTTATTATATCTCCTAATTGCGATTATTTGAATTAAACTAGATAATGTTTCAACAACAAATACACCACCAATTACTAATAAAGAAACTTCATGTTGAGTTAAAATAGCAATTGTAGCAAGAGCCCCACCTAAAGCAAGAGATCCTGTATCACCCATAAATACTTTAGCTGGATGAGTATTAAAAACTAAAAATCCTAATATACTACCTATTAAAACAAATGAGAAGATAGCAATTTCTTGATAACCAGCAAGCCATGATGTTCCCCAAGCAATAACTCCATAAGCTAGAAATGCCATAACCGATAAACCACCACATAAACCATCTAAACCATCGGTAATATTTACAGCATTAGTTGTTCCAACTAATACTAATAAGATAAAAATACCGAATGACCATCCTAAAGGAATATTTATTCCTAAAGAAGTTATAATTAAATTTGAATCTCCCCCATATTGGATAAAAATAACATAGAATATAATTGCGATAATAGTTTGTAATATAAGTTTAGTAATCGTTGGTATTCCTTTATTATTTTTGTATTTTATTTTTTTATAATCATCAATAAAACCTAAAAAAGCATAAGAAAGAAAAACAAATATTAAAATCGCTAAAGAAGCTGTTATTTCAATGCTTCCTCTTAAATATAAAAGACCCATTACTACAATAGTAGGAATTATAAATATTAGTCCTCCTATAGTAGGAGTTCCATCTTTTTCTAAATGTCTTTTATTAATTAATCGACTTACTGGTTGACCTGCTTTTAATTTTTTTAATATTGGTATTAATATTACTGCTGTTATCAAAGATAAAACAAAACCTAACATAAGACCTAATATTGATTTAGCTAATATTAACATTATTCTCACCTCATAAATTTATTATACTATCTTCTACTTAATAAAGTAAATATTAATTAAGCATTAACTTTACAGTGCTACCTTCCTTGACATAAGTATCTCCTTTAGGACTTTGCTCAATAATATTTGTTCCACTTCCACTATATTCGATTTTAAAATTCTTTAACTCTTTTTTTACTTCTTTGACACTTTTACCTACCACATTTTCCAAATATAAATATTTAGTATCAAACCAAAAATATTCTTTTTGTAATTCATTTTTTACCGGTTTATAATGTAAGTAATCAATAATACTTAAGATAATATTTTTAGCTATGGGAGCTGATACTGTTCCACCATATTGAGTTATTCCTTTTGGATTATCTACTGCTACATAGATTACATAATCAGGTTTATCAGCAGGAAAAAATCCAATAAATGATAGGATATAATTACCTACCATATAAACCCCATCTTTTACTTTTTGAGCTGTACCAGTTTTACCACCTACTCGGTAATTTTCAATATAAGCGTTTCGTCCCGTTCCATGAGATACTACTGTTTCTAAAGCATACTTGACTAATTTAGAAGTTTCTTCTGAAATAACTTCTTTAACCAATTTCGGTTTATTAAGGACTATTACTTCATTAGTTTCTGGTTCACTAATACTTCTTACGATATATGGAATATGTAATTTTCCTCCATTAATAGCTGCACTTACTCCTCTTACTTGTTGAAGTGGAGTAACACTTATTCCTTGGCCAAAAGCTGTTGTAGCTGTTTCTATTGGGCCCATTTGATCAAGTTTAAATAATATTCCTGAACTTTCACCATTTAAATCGATGCCCGTTTTAGTTCCAAAACCAAATTTAATTAAATAATCATATAAACGATTGGTCCCTAATTTTTGACCTAAAGATACAAACCCGGGATTGCATGAATTTTGAACTACTTCTAGATAAGTTTGAGACCCATGACCACCAGATTTCCAACATTTTATACGAGCACTTTCAACCGTTACCGATCCACTATCATGAAAATGATCTTCAAATAAATTAATTGTTTTTTCTTCTAAAGAAGCTGCTAAAGTTATGATTTTAAAAGTTGATCCTGGTTCATAAGTTCCCCAGATAGGTAAATTACGATTAATCGTTTCAATATCATAATCTTGATAATTATTACTATCAAAATTAGGTCTACTACTCATGGCGATAACTTCAGAAGTATTAGGATCCATTATTAAAACAAGAGCTTGGTCAGGATTTAAAGAAAGCATAGCATTATCAAGTTCTCTTTCAGCCATTTCTTGAATTTTAGCATCTATCGTTAACGCTAAATTATTACCTTTGACTGGTTCAGTATAAACTTCGCTTAAATCTAGCCGATTGCCTTTACCATCAGAAAAATATTTAATTGCCCCATCATTTCCTTTTAGATATTTATCATACTCTAATTCAATACCTGATAAGCCTTGATTATCAATTCCGACATAACCTAAAACATGAGATAACATTGTTTCGTAGGGATAATATCTTTTTGATTCTTTAACTAAATATACTCCATCATAATTTAAATTATTTATTTTCTCTGCTGTATCATAACTAAGTCCTCTACCAATGGGATGAATTCTTTCTATTGAGCTACGCTTACTGACAAATTTATAAATATTTAAATAATCAGTATTTAATATTTTAGCAATATCAGCTGATACTTTTTCTTTATTTTTTATTTGATTAGGGATAACTACTAAACTAGTAGTAGTAATGTTTTCAGCTAATATAATACCATTTCGGTCAGTTATTAAACCACGATCAGCTAAAATAGGCAAATTCCTACTCCATAAATTACTGGCAAGTTCATTTAGACTTTTTGTCTTAAATACTTGAATATAAAAAAGTCTTAGTATTATGGCTAAAAAGATTAATAATAAAATTACAAAAGTTAAATATAATCTTTTCTGAATTTTGTAGTAAAACATTTTATCACCAATCAATTATATGCAAAAATAAATTAAATTAGAAAAAAATAATCCCTGGTAAAATAAAAACACTATTTAAAATAGTGTTTAAATATTTAAATTAATTTCAATTTGACCTATAAATACTCGTCCTTGATCTTCATTTTGAGGCATTCCAGTACCTTGAAGATTAATTTCAATCCTAAATTTTTGCGTTACTCTAGGCATAATTAATACTCTTTCGTAAATTGATTTTGATAATTTTGGCATTGTTGTTGATTCTAGACTTGGTGCTCCATTTGTACCTTTAATTGTATATTTTAAATTATTAGTTACAAAGGTATTGGTACTTACATTCCATCTTACTCCATAATATATCGGATAATCAGATAAATTTTCGACCGTAAATTCTTTAACTGGTTTTATAATTGGAAGTCCATCGATTTCAGTTTGATCATCTGGTAATAGGCCTCTAACATTAACCGTAATACCATCACTATAATTTATTAATAAATATGGGGTAGAAGTTTCAACATTTCCTTCTCCTGTTTGGGTAGAAGTTCCTGTTTTCACATCTTCATCAATTTCTTCTGCTTTAATACATTTAACGTCACAAATACCATCACCATTTGTATCACACATAATGTCACAAAGACCATCACCATTAACATCTAAATTTAAGTCTGGTACTTTATCATTATCAGTATCAATATCAGTATCAATTATACCATCACCATCTAAATCTAAATTTATATCAGGCCATCCATCACCATTTAAATCACAATTAATTGAGCATGATTTACCACCAGTTGCATCATTTATTAAATTATAATTAGCTTTTTCATCAGCATCGGTATCAATATTAAATACCGCCCTTCGATTTCCTTTATAATCAATATTCAAATCTGGGATATCATCATTATTTGTATCAATATTTATTTCAGCTAATTTATCATTATTAATATCAATATTAATATCTGCTATTCCATCGCCATCAATATCTTTATTTAGATTTGCAATACTAAGATAGGCAAAGCCAGCATAAGTTGCCCCAATAATAGAAAATACAAATAACCAAACAGCAAATATTACCCAACCAAAACTTAAACCTTTTTTAGGTTGAACATCAAAATTTAAAGTAAATTTTTCTCTTGATACTTTTAAATTATAAGGAAGAAAGATAAAATTATCATTAACTGACCATGTTAACTTTAGACATTTTAAAATCTGTTTTCTACTAATCTTAAAATCATCTTGATAGATTTCTTTTAATATTTTTTCAATTTCATTAAATTGATCTTGTTCATTTTTAATATTAAATTTAACTAAATCAATCGATTGACCAGTTCGACCCAGTATCGGATTAACTTTAGGTTCTTTTTTATTTTTATTAGCCATTTCTTCTCCCTTCTATTAATTTAAAAATTATTTTAAAATAAATAATGCTTCATTCATCTTTTTATTGTGATTATCA
Source organism: Bacilli bacterium (assembly GCA_029004695.1). Taxonomy (GTDB): domain Bacteria; phylum Bacillota_I; class Bacilli_A; order RF39; family UBA660; genus DUUS01. The sequence goes on from JAQVZB010000019.1 coordinate 5,918, forward strand.
ATAAAATCCTTAAAGGCTAGATTAATTCCTTTTATTTGATCTTGTTTATATTTAGCAGCTAATCTTAATTCAATATTTAATAATTTTCTTAACTCCATTTCATCATTATCAAAGTCTTTAGCAGTGTCAAATATTATTTTTTTTAAGCCAGCATGTCTATTACTTTCATCATTTTCATTTCGATCTCGATCATTTAAAAAATAATAATTTAAATAATAAGTTAAAGCATAATTATTATCAAGCTTGTTATTAGCTAAATCAATTGTTTCTTTATATTTTTTAAGAGGTGTTTCAACTTGAAAACCTTCTAAAAATTCCCATAACTTTAAAGCATAAATAAAATTAACATCTTTAAGGATTATATTAGTTTTTCTAATAGGTGATCTTACAGGAGTAGCATTTTTCATCGTTTTCATAAATATACTACTCATAAAATCATCTAAAATATCAGCAATATAATTTAATTTTTCTTTTAAATCTTTAGCTTTTTCACTAGAAATAGTTAAATTTTCATAATTAGCTGACCTCATTAAAAGTTTGATAGTAATATCTTCTTTTTCAAATCTAGTCTGAGCTTCATAATTAACGGTTTTAACTTCTTTATTAAATGATTCTTCATCTTTATATATTAATTGACCTTGAATAAAAACATTTAAGTTAGTTATTAAGGAATAAATAAATCGGTTTTCATATAAATCAATTGTTTCTTCTTTAAATATGTTTAACAATTTAAGCGGTTTTACCGTACCATCTTTATCAACTTTTTGAATTAATGAAGTATGTTGAGCCAAATGTTTTATTGATTCTTCACTAACTTTTTTAACTTTTTCAATTCTAATTACATCTTCTTCTTGAGTAATAAAACGTCTCGGATTACGGATTATATTATCAATATAAGGAATTGATTCATAAATTTCATCTACCCAAGAAAAATCAACTGAAACTTTTTCAACATATTTTTTAGCAGTTAATGTTGATTTTGTTTTAGATGAAAACAAATCTAAATCATCAGTCGGCACATTATTTACTAAATCTAATAATCCTTCAGTCATATTATTACTCCTTTACTATATTGTCTTTTTAAGTCTTTCTAAATATATTATACATTCTTTCATTACATCTTGTCCAAATGTTTGATTTAAAAAGGTAATAAATCCATCAATTTCATTTCTTATATATGATAAATTTAATTGATCAAACTTTCTTAAAATTTTATGAGCAATTAAATAATCAACTGCTACCATTTCTTCACCACCACAAGCAACATATGCAGGAATGAAATCCCTTAATTGTTTAACTATACGATTACCAAACGCAATCCGGAAATGACTTATAACATAATCATCCATTTCAGCTACTTTATTTAATGTTTCTTCACTAACTGGATGTTCTTCTCTTGATTTACTCAATAAATCAATGAAGTTTTTACTTGATAAATTAATTGATTCAGTAATCGGAGCTTCAAAAGGAGGAATTTTTTCATCAATATTTATTGGCATCGCACGGTCATAAACTTTATCAGTTATCATAAAAGTTGAATCATCATTATTTATAGTTCCTACATACCACATATTAATAGGTATTTTTAAACGACCATTTTCAATTAACTTTGGATCATTATCCCATGTGTTAGGTACTAAATCAATAACCCAATCATTAGATGAAGGAAGTTCCAATATTGAAAGCATTTCAGCAAAATAATATTCAACACGTGATATATTCATTTCATCTAATAATGTTGTATATACATTATCGATATATTTAGCTTCATACATTTTAGTTAATACTTCAGTTTCATTAAATCTTTTTGTAAATTCATTAAAATATCCAAACAATTCTGAACTATCTCGCCAAGATGGTTGAACAGGTGCTATTACAGTATTATTATTAACAAAGTTTCCCCAAGCATATGCTAATGATGTTTTACCAGTACCAGATATACCTTGTAATATTATTAATCTACTAGAAGCAAAAGCAGCAACATATAATCTTATTAAAGCAATATCATAGTATAATCCTAATTTAGAAGCTGAATAATTTAGAAAATCTTGACATAAACTTTCTAAAGATGTTACTTCTGCATATACCTTCGGTTCATAAGTTTGCATCATGTTATCTACTCGAGTTAATTTAAAGAATCTACTTTCACCTTCAGATAATTTATTAATTACATTGCCTTCTTCATCATATTCTATTTCACCAGTATTAGGATCAGTCATATTAAGGAATTTTTCATTTTCACTTTTAAGTTTTATAACTTCATTATTTAAACTATCGATTTCTTCAACTAAAGATTCTTGATGTTTCATTCTTTGACGATATTTTACAAAATTAGTGATTAATTTATAAATAAAGAAGAAGAATAAACCAAATAATATTAATAAACAAAGTGTTGCTATAACTACCATTACTATGCCAATACCACTTAATTCATTTATATATTCTTTAATAATATCAATATAAGTAAGAATATTAAATATTTTAAATAATGACTTACCTAGTTCAGTAAATAAACTTATTATACCTCCAAAAAAAGGTTCCATAAACTTCAGGAAAAATTCACCGTATACATTCATATTTTACTCTCCTTACTCTTCAAAAATAATATATCATTATCTTTCATATATACATTTATTGTTTCTAGTATAACATTATTTGTCGCTTCAAGTTGATATTTTTTGATAAATTCTTTACTAAAGATATACTTTTCGTTATCTTCAAAATTAGTTATAGCTGAATTTTTATTACAATATATATAATAATCTATTTTATTTCTTTTTAAAATATTAAGTAAATTATTATTTATATCATCATAATTTATAAGTAATTTTATTCTTTTATTGATTATTTTTAATTCAAAGATTGATTTTAAATCTTTAATATTTTTGTCTTTTTCAAAAAAATCTATTTTAACTGGTATTAAATAAGTACTTAAATCCTTTTGAACCGATATTTCTTTTAATAAGGTAATAATTGCTAATTCCATACTGATAAAAGTGAATTGCTCGTCGATTTTTGATGTTTCATATACATTTTTAATCGGTTTTGGATCAAAATTTTCTAAGCTCTCAATATAGTAATTATACTGAGTAATATAATAAGAGATATTTTCATTTATTCTAATATATTTATTAAAAGAGTTTTCACTTGTTAAAATATTAAAAAATTTTTTAGCTTTTATCGAATTTATTTTAATTGTATCAATTAATAATTTAGTGTTTTTCTTACCTTCATCTATTAAATAAATAAAATCTATTTTGTGATATAAATTTATATATTCGACAACTAAATTATTTAAATTTATTTTTTCACTTGTGAATGGATTAGTTAAATTATCCAATTCAGTAGCTAATTTAGTAATAACTGCAATTAATATAATATCTTTTTCATTATTTTTAATATCAAGGACAATGTTATTGTTTATAAAATATTTAATTATCGAATAGATTTCTTTACTTAATTTATAATCGTCAATATATTTATTCTCAATAAACATATTACTTAAATTAACATTTAAATTATTATTTAAATAGATCTCCTCTATATATGTGTCACATATTTTTTCTAAAATTTCTGAGGTCCTTTTTTTGCTACCTAAGATTTTTTTATTATCAATAGACAATATGTTGGATATTAAATACATATATTGATAAAGATTTATTTTTTTATTTTTTTTATACACACTAACCCAATCATTCATCCCTTAATAAACCTCTATTCTATTATAAATTATAACAAATCAAAATACTTATTGCAACAAAAAAACTAGATACTCTGATAAAATATCTAGTCTGGTTTGATGAATAGCTACAATACACATTATATTTAATTAAAAACATAATATATATAATTACGGAGTATTATCAGTACAACCCGGTAACTACCTATCATTTGGAGTAACACACTCTCCGAAAACAATTGTCCCGCTTATCGTAGATAAGATTTTACTTTCGTAAAACTTCATTACTTAATTAAAACAAAATTAATTATCATTTATTAAATTTTTAATAATTTTAATTTTAGTAAAAATTATAATGTTAAATTTAATAAATAAATTTTCAAAATTATTATTTCTAATAATTTAATATGCATAACTTTTCTTATGGAAAAATTATGCAAGTCATTAATTGATTGTTCTAATTTACTATAAGCAATTATAGTATATCTATTATTTTGATAAAAAGCAACCCCTAAATGAAAAAAAATGACAAATTTGTCAATTTTTATATTTTTTTGTTTTATTTACAAGGCTTTATGCCGATGTAAACATCATTAAAATTGAAATAATTAATAATGCCATTACTCCTACCCCTGTAGTCACTAGCATAATCATTGTTTTACTTTCCATTTTTTCTAATCTTTCTTTATATCTTGATTCTCTAGCTTTTTGTTGTAAATTTGATATGTTACGAGAAAAAGTTAATAATTGTTCTTGTTTTCTTTCATTACTTCCTAAACTTAAACGATATAATAATCTCATCATTCTCATTGAATCTCTAACCGGATAGTCTTTTGCAAATTCCATATAAGGATTAATAGTACTATCACCAGCATTGATTTTTTCAATTAATGTTTTTAAACCTTCTCTAAATATTTTAGGAGCATCTTCAACTGATTTACCTAGTGCAACTGGGACAGTATAATGTTGAACTAATATTTCAAGATTTTTTAAATAATAAGGAAGCATTAAGTTAATCGTATGTAAATGAGCTTTATAGTATTTTTTAAGTGATAAATAAGATAATTTAAATACTCCATAACCGGCAATTATACAAAAGAGAATATTAGCAAAGTTGATATTTGTAATAAAAAGAAAGAGCATTACTAATATAACGAATAATCCGTTTCGCAATCTAATATTAAACAATTTTTCAACATCAATTGAGTCTCCATACTTGGCTTTAACATAAAAATCATAATCTTTTTCTTTTAATTTTATAAAAATACTACTATTATCTATAATAAATTTATTAGTACTTATACTGCCATTATATTCTAAGATAATATATAAAAGGACTCCTAATAATAAAACTTCTATTAACATCGTTATTCAGCCCCCGTATCTTCATTATAAAATTTCTCACCATTTATTAAAAAGTAAGTATTTATTATTAAAATAGCGTGAAGCAAAAATTGAACATACCATTCTTCTAACATTTTGATGTAATTATCACTACCTAATAAAAATTGCGTTAACATAACTAAAAAATATAAAGCAAAACCAAATGTCAAAAATTTCTTATGGAAAGTTGCTCGATCCATTTTATCACGATAGACACCTTCAACAAGCATATCAATATCTAAAAGCATATTTTCTAGAGATTCACCTGAATCTTTTGCTCCTTCTTTAGTTATTTGTAAAAATAATTGATGCATATTTTTAACCATATAATAAGGATATTTATTATCAAAATATTGAATTGATTCATCAATTGTACCATTTTGGTAAGATAATTCAATCATTAATTTAACATCATTTAATACTGGATTTTCTAATACTCCTGATTCAGCTACTCCTTCTAATGCTTTAACAAAACTTTGAGTAGTATTAAACTCCATAATAATATTAGTTGTATATACTTGAATTTGTTCAAATATGTACTCACTATATACTCTTTGACATCTTAAATAAGCTAAAAAAGGTATGAAAGCTATTGAAACTAAACCGTAAAATATTGCCCATATTATACTTTGAAAATATAAAAATCCTACTACTGCTCCAAAGAAACCAAATATCGTAACTTGAGAAATATATTCTTTTATAGTATATTCTTCGCCTAATTCTTTGGTTTTTTCTCGGACCATTTGAAAACTATAAGGTGCATATTTACCATAAATATTTCCTAATTCATTCATTAGAAATTTATAAAAATTATCGCCAGTATTTTTTCGATAAGTTAATACAAATACTGCAATTAATAATAAAACTATTAATTCCATTTTTGCACCTCCATTTTTATATTTATGAAGTCATTTTGACTTCTTTTTGACTTCCATCATTTTCACTACCTAATTTAAAAGTGTCATTAGGAAGTATTACTCCTTGAATAGATAAATATTCAAGCAAATATTTAGTTGGATTTTTCATAAAAAATGATCCATCCATCATTTTTTTATAAATAATATTTTTACGAGCTACATTATTTTCATCAACATAAAATTCACAAACTTCCATTATTTCTCGATGGAAACTACCTAATTCTTTACTCATATATCCTTTTACATATACTCCGAGTTGAACATATCGATGAATTGAAGATAAAAATTGCTCAATATCTTGATCTCCTTCAAGTAATGAATACATTCTCATTGGTATACTTTCAGCTTTATCAGAATGAATAGTAGATAAAATATTATGACCTGATGAAATAGAATTACGAACGGCCATTACGGCTTCAGCACTACGTACTTCTGATAATAAAATCCACCTTGGATTTTGTCTCATACAAGTAACAAGAACATCAGAATAAGAAGCAATATTATTTGTTTTCATCGCCACGATATCACGATGAGGATATATTTTATCTAAATGAAGTTCTAATGTATCTTCGATAGTAATCAGTTTTTCATTTTCTTTAGTATGACTTGCTAAATACTTAACAAGTTCGGTTTTACCTGAACCGGTTTCACCACTAACAATAATATTACAATGCCCTTCAACACATTTAATAAGAAAATCATGAACTTGTAATGTAATATATTTTTCATCTAATAATTTTTCTTTTTTTAATCTTATTTTGGCTGGTGTTTTACGAATTACACATGCTATACCATTTGTTGCAATTGAATCATGAACAAAATTTAAACGAAGTTCAGCACTTTCAGCATCTAAAAATGGATGAGCCATATTAAATGTTTTTCCCATGACATTTGAACACTGAAAAGCAAGCTTTTCCATTAAAGCATTATTAATTTCTGGTCTTTGAACTTGATAAACTCCTTTGTCAAGAGTTTTAAGCCAAACTTGACCACCATTACTATAAGAAACATCAGTAATATTATCATCATTAATAAATTCATTTAACGGACCAAAATCTAATTGTGAAAAAATTGCATCTGTCATTTTGGGACCTCCTTTTTATTCTCAAATAATTTTTATTCTGTTTCTTCTACTACTGGTTCTGTATCAATTGGATTAGTTCCAACATTTTGTCTAGCATCTACTGCTTTTGAGTTAATAAAAGCTTTAATTTCTTCACTAGTTATTACTGTATCAGTAGGATTTTCACTATAATCTTTATTTCTTGGTACCGGAATTATTTCAATATTATTTGTACTTATAAAACCAGCTTTTCTTAAAAGTAAATAATAATTATCAGGTACAGCAAATAATAATTCTGCCGGTTCACCATCAGAAGATGATGAAAATACATGTTCTCCAGCTGAATCTTTTACCGCTAATACTTTGATACTTTCAATAAATTTACCAAACATAACAAAATTATTATCGTTTACTGCTTTAAAATACAAATCTATGTAATCATCTGGCATTATCGAATTACCATAAGTACTATGCAAGTCTACTGCTAAACTATACAAAGTGTATCCTTCTGGTATATCCTTTATAACTGAATTAGGTAATTCTTCTTCTAACATTAATTGTGAACTATAAAATAGTCCCCCTTTAGGAATAGTTGTATCATATCTAACGTATTTTCCTATTACTTGCGATTGATTAGTAATTAAATTATCATTTGTTTCAACCATATTTTTAGATACTTTAACTGTCCCTATTTTATCATCAGTAATAAGTTCATTACCAAGTATTTCAACTTTAGCAAAAGGAACAGTTTGAGGTTCAATCGCTTGGTTTACTCGCCAGTTATAACCAAAATATATTACTCCTATTCCAATTAAAACACCTAAAATTGTAACTGTATTTTTATTACCTAAAAATCTTTTTATCGATATTCCTATATTTCCCATTTTTATTCCTCCTCATCATTTAATACTTCAATAATTGAATCAATTTTATTCACGACACCAAAATCACCAGCATCACCCATAATAGCATACTCTTGAGTACTAGTTGTTACTTTAACACTTACCTTAGGCGGAGCTTCATAAATATCATAAAAATCAATTTTATAAGTTTTATTTATATTTACGGTTTCTGAGAATCTTCTCAAGAAATTTTCAACAAACTTTTCCTTAATGATTCTAACTTCACCATATAATCGATAATGAGCTAAATCTACAGATTCGGCCATTGCTGCTTCAGTTACTTCTTTTAATAAATAATAATCTTGTTCACTAGTTGTTGTATAATTTTGTAAAAGCATCATCACTGAGATAACAAATAAACCTAAAACAATAAGCCAGTAACCCCATAAACTTTCTTTCATTTATTATTCACATCCTTTTATGGCCATTCCGTTAAATTTTCTGTTTCTGAAGGATATCCTCCTAATAAATCTTTTATTTTACCACTTGTCCAAGAATCATTTATAAAATATTTCCATTTATTATTTCTTGTATCAGTTAATAAATCTTCGGTATTAGAATTTTTAGCCCATAAAGTAAGAAAATCACTTTCACATTCTTTGCCATTTTCACATTTTAATTGAAAATCAGTATATTTATTATCCTCGTTGTGTTTTTTTATTTCATTCATATCATTAGGATCTAAAACAAATGAATATTCTAAATATTCTTTAGTTTTATCATTATAAATTTGATCACCTAATGATTCAACAGTTTCTTTAGCTTTGTTACCTTTATTTGAAGTCCAATTAGTATTATTACGATTATTTGGATTTATATTATTAATAGAAACAGTACGATAAAAGAATTGAGCTTCAAAATCAGGATCAGTACAATCTAAACAATCTCTTTTATATAATACTTCTTTATTATCATAAAAGCATTTACTTGCAAATACTTGAGTATTTACTTTATCTTCATGATTTAAATATTTATTTCTATTTTTATCAATATATTCATCAACAGATTTTTGAATATTTGATTTTAATTTTGGCTTTTTAGATGGGTCTTTCATTAAATGACCAATATTATTTAGTTCAAACCATGTTTCATAAAATCCTTCATAATTAGTTATTTCAACATTAAAGACATATCCAATATCAATAACACTTATTCCTTCTTTTTTCTCTTCAGATGTTATATATTTTCCTGAAGGAACTAAACTATAATAATATGTCGAAGGTTTATAAAATAATTCTTGGGTATAACCTACTTGATAATCGATATTACTATCATAAGGGAAAGATTTACTAACTTTAGTACTTCCTCCACCGTACCAAAAAGAATATGGTTTTATATTATTATTTCCTTTAATTGAGCCATTAATCTTTTCTGGATTTTTACTTACACCTTCCCAATATTTAACATCTTCTTTAGAAATTTCCATTGGTACACTTTCAGTTATTATTTCTGCAGGAGCATCTTCACTCATAGCATTTACTCTTTGTTTATAATAATATGTTAATTCAGGAGATAATTGATATTCCCATTTATCTTTTATATTAGTTTTTGCTTCACATTCAGATTTATATTTTTCAAGAGCTTTTCTATTAGCCATAGCTCTATTATAAGTATTTAATGTTCCTGGAACATTAGATCCTGGTTTACGTGAACCGGAACATGGTGTATAAGTTTCCCATCTTGCTGTAAATCTATCTGCTTCGTTTCCTGAAGCTTTATAATATGTGTCTTCGGCTAAACCATAATAATATGTATAATCATAATCATCACAACATGTATCAGGTTCTTCATCAGTTCCACATGAATAACAATGAGTACACGTTCTATCTTCTGCATTATTAATTGCAACTTGAATGGCGTCAGCTTTCTTTGATTCGAATTGCCATGCAGTATATGCTTCTTTTTCTTTTTTTATAGCATCTTCATAATCTTTAAACCATCTGTTAACATCAGTATGAAAATTAGCATAAATTTCGCCATTTATTCTAGGTTGTTGAAATTTACCAGATTCATATTCATGAAATACAAAGAATTGGCCGCCAACAGATTCTGCTGTCCCTGGATAATAAATATCTTGTTTTTCACTAGTATACATTTTACAATAGTTATTTTTTGAAGATATTCCATCTTCAGAATATACAATATCTAAATTATTATCATAATTATTTAACGTATCTAATAATGTAGTAAGAGAATAAGCACCAGTAATATACATATTTTCTGCACCATTAACTTGATCCATTATTTTATCAATTGAAGTTTGATATACATATGAATGGCTTTCATCACCACTTCTATCATTACGACATACATCTTCTAGATGAATTTTATCACCAGTTGAGCAATTTTCTAAATAATATTCTTTGGCGGTTTTATCTTTTAGATAATCATAGTCAACATTACAACATCCGGTTTTCAAATATTCAAGTTCACTCTTTGGAGTGCCACCATAAACATATTTTTGAACTCCACCTGTAACTTCTGCTTCACACATAGATGGAATAGATATATCAACTTTTACTGATGCTGTTTGCGGAGTTTCAGGCATTAATACAATCATTCTTTGTCTTGTTTGATTAGTATTTGAATATCTTAAAGCGGCTAAATTATCAACATCTAAAATATGATATTTTTCATATTCAATAATAACTTTTGTTGTACTTTCATCTAAAAAGTTAGTTTTATCTCCTTTTACTATTACTTTAAATTCATATTTATCATCAGTTATATTTGGTATTAAATTTGTGTTAATGGGGGTTGCACTTTCTAAACTACAATTTAATTTTTCGTTTTCACATTTTACGGATTTTATTTTAAAGCTAGGATTAGTAATTGCATAAGTAGTATTAGTAAACTTACTTAATCCTTTTACTGTTACTGGTATTGTTTGGGTAAAATTATTACCAACATATTCAGTAGCTATTTCTTCATTTTTAGAACTAAAATCAATTTTAATCTGAACTGGTTCAGTACTGCTTAATGCAGCAGTATACCATTTTTTAAGAATCGGATAATAAACAGCATCTTCTTTTAATTTTTTACCTGGAGGATTTAAACCATCTAATTGTTTAACTACATTTTGATATGCTAATAAATTATTAATAAGATATTGTGATGATCCCCCTTGCATATAAT
>JAQVZB010000020.1 GCA_029004695.1 Bacilli bacterium
ATATAAAAAAATGTTGACTTTTGTAAATTTTTATAATATAATTTAAGTAGTTAAGAAATTTATTTCTTAACTACTGAGTAGAACATGAAGTATTTATGTTCTACTCATTTTTTTATTTAATTTAAAAAAATATGATATATTATTATTACGTCCACATAGCTCAGTAGGATAGAGCAACTCCCTCCTAAGGAGTAGGTCGAAGGTTCGATTCCTTTTGTGGACGCCACTTTATTATTTTATTTTTTTAGATAATATGATAAAATTATAGAGTAGTAAGGAGATTATATGAAGGATCCAATTGTATATAAAATCGTAAGACCATTATTAGCATTATGGTTTTTTCCAACTTTTAGACCTCAAATAATTAATAATAATACTATACCTAAAAAAGAAAGAGCAATTTTAGCAGGTAATCATATAAGTAAAAAAGATGGTTTTATATTAGGTGCATCAACAAAAAGATGTATAAGATTCATTGCCAAAGATGAGCTAACCAATGGGTCAGCTAGATTTTTTTTTAAAAGATTAGGTTTAATTCCTGTTAATAGAAGAATAAAGGATGGCTCAGTAGTACCAGCTGCAGTTGAATTATTAAATAAAGATTTATTAATTGGGGTATTTCCTGAAAGTACTATTAATAAAACAAATGACATTATAATGCCTTTTAAAACAGGTGCTGTTAGAATGGCGCTTATTAGTGGAAGTCCAATAATTCCCTTTGCTATAGTAGGTGAATATACAATTTTTAAAAAAAATGTTAAAATAGTTTTTGGCGAATTATATTACCCTAAAACGAATAATATAGAAAAAGAAATAAAAATATTAGAAAAAAAAGTAATTAATCTAATAAAAAAATATGGAGAATGATATGAATTTTATAAGTAAGGTATTTAGTAAAGATTATTCTAATGAAAGGATAAAGCCATTTAGTGACTCAATTACTCATCTTGAGTATCCGAGTTGTAGTATTCATGAATTACTTAAACAATCTGTTGATAGATTTCCCAAATTAGCAGCTTATGATTATTTTGGAAAAGAAGTAACATATAATGTGTTTTATCAAAAAATAGAACATACTGCTAAAGCTTTTAAAGCTATTGGAGTAAAAAAAGGTGATCGAGTTACAATAAGTATGCCTAATACACCTGAGGCAATTATTTCAGTTTATGCTGTTAATATGATTGGAGCAACAGCTAATATGATTCATCCACTATCTAGTGAAAATGAAATCGAATATTATGTTGAAGTATCTAAAAGTAAATATTTTATAACGATTGATAAATTAAAAAACCGCGTATTAAAAGCTACTAAAAATCAAAATATGGAAAGAATTATTATAACTACTGTTGATACAAGTATGCCTTTAATTGTTAAGTCTGTTTATATTGCAATGGAATCAGTTAAAAATTTTCGTAATCCTCCTATAATAGAAGATCAAGATGAAAGTAAAATAATTTTATGGAATGAGTTTTATGATTTAGGTTATAGTTATGATAAATCAGATTATAAAGTTAAGTTAAATGGCAAGGAAGAAGCAGTTATTCTTTATAGTGGTGGGACAACAGGAAAACCAAAAGGAGTTATGTTATCAAATAATAATTTTAATAATATGGCTTTACAAGCTATTAGTCGTATTGAATCAGCCAAACCAGGAAATTCGGTATTATCGATTTTGCCTATTTTTCATGGCTTTGGATTAGGATGTTGTATTCATACGGTTTTATTAGCTGGAGTTAAATGTTGTTTAATTCCTCAATTTAAACCAGAAGATTTTGTTAAATTAATTAAAAAGAATAAACCAAACTTTGTTGTTGGGGTTCCAACTATGTTTGAAGCCTTAATAAATAGTGATGAACCATCAAAAACATATTTGAAATGTGTTACTGATTGTATTTGTGGAGGGGACACTTTAAAAGCCGAGTTAAGAACTAGAATAAATAATTATCTTGCCGAACATGGATCTAAAACTCAAGTAAGAGTTGGCTATGGATTATCAGAAAGTGTTGCAGTATGTGTCGTATGTCCTTCATTTTATTTTAAAGAAGGCGCAATAGGTCTTCCAATGCCTGATACAGAAGTGAAAATCGTTAAAATAAATACTGAAAAAGAAGTAAAGCCTAATAAATTAGGGGAAATTTGTATATCAAGTCCGTCAGTAATGATGGGATACTTAAATGAAAATGAAGAAACTAAAAATACCTTAAGAACTCATAAAGATAATAAAATATGGTTACATACTGGAGATATTGGATATAAAAATAGAGAAGGAATAGTATTTTTTGAATCACGTTTAAAAAGAATGATTGTGACTAGTGGATATAATATTTATCCTATGTATATGGAACAAATTATAGCTACTCATCCAGCAGTTGAGGCATGTGTCGTAGTAGGGGTGCCACATCCTTATCGTAAACAAGTTCCAATTGCAAATGTTGTATTACGGGATAACTATGAGCCCAGTAAAGAACTAAGTAGAGCTATTAAAAAATATTGTGAAAAATCAATTGCAAAATATTCTATGCCGGTAGAAATAGAATATATAAGATCAATTCCTAAAACATTAATTGGTAAAGTGAATTTTAAAAAATTAGAAGAAGATTGTACGAAGAAATTTGGTAAAGAAAGATAATGATAAGAGAAAAACACATTAAAGGTTATAACTTTTTAAAAATAGTATTAGGTTTTATTTTTAATATTTGTTATCGACCAAAATATTATAATAAAGAATTAATTCCAAGTAATGGCCCCATAATTATAGCTGGGAATCATATGCATTTATTTGATCAAAATTTAGTTATTTTATCAACTAAAAGAATGGTTCATTATATGGCTAAAATTGAATATTTTCAAGATAGGAGAAAAGCGTGGTTTTTTAGAATGGCAGGATGTATTCCTGTTAATAGAGAAATAAAAGATGAGGATGCTAAAAGCTCAGCCATGGAAGTTTTAAATAATGGGTATGCTTTAGGAGTTTTTCCTGAAGGAACAAGAAATAAAACGGATGCTTTTTTATTACCTTTTAAATTTGGGGTAGTATCAATGGCTCAAAAATCAGGAGCAAGTATTATACCTTGCGCAGTAACTGGTGAGTATAAAGTATGGAAAAAAAATCATTTAAATATCATATTTGGTAAATCTTTTAAAGTACCGAAAGATATGGATTTAAAAAAAGCTAATGAAAAGTTATTTGAAGAAATATCTAACCTAAAAAAGGAAGGATTAAAAAGAATAAAAAATGAAAAACATTAATTTAGACAATGTGACATACAAGATAATAAAATCTTTAAAATTAAATAATTGTACTTATTATTATACAATTGATATAAAAAACGATAAAGAAGTCGTATTCCTATGTGAAGAAAAAGATTCTGATAAAACAATTATATATAAAGTAGATGAAAGAGAATATCCTATTTTAATGAATAAATTTTCCTTAAAATAGGATAATAAATTTAGCTGGCATAGTATAATGGTATTACGAGGCCATGGTAAGGCTTTAATCGGTGTTCAATTCACCGTGTCAGCACCATTAGAATTTAACTCGAATTGCTTTTGTAAATAAAATAAGGGCTTTTTGAGTTTTTTAATACAAAAAATTTCAATTTAGAAATAAAGATTTTAAGTTTAAAATACCAAAAAGTACTGCCTGAAAAAAACCAAAAAAAACCAGAAAATTTCCGGAAAAAAACAGGACATTTTACTAGAAAAATACAATAAAAAATTTTTATAGAATTATGTTATACTATTATTAGAGATAAATAGTGATTTATTGTTAACCCTTGATATATTTCCTGTAAAAATTAATAAACATTTTATATAATCTTAATGTGAAAGGAGCAAGAAATATGTATCAAGAAAAAATCGGGAAATTTATTGCTGAGTGCAGAAAAGAAAAAAATATGACTCAACAAGAATTATCAGAAAAATTAGGTGTATCAGATCGCTCTGTAGGAAACTGGGAAAATGGAAGAAACATGCCCGACTTATCATTATTTAAACCTTTATGTGTCGAATTGGGAATCACACTTAATGATTTAATGAGTGGTGAAAAAGTAAAAGAAAAAGAATATCAAGATAAGTTGGAAGAAAATCTAATTAATACAATAAATTATGCTAACAAAAAAATTGAAAATAGAAATAATTTTATTGGTGTAATATTAATAATATTTGGTATTTTAATTTCAATTACATCAGTTGCAATATTTCCAAGTGAAAGTAGTTGGGGATCAATTTATTCTGTTTTTGGAGTAATTGTATCTTTAATAGGAGTAAGTAAATTTACAAAGAAATTAACTTATATAAAAAGATTAACATGCAATTTTGGATATTTCTTCATATTTGTATTAGTATTAATGACAATAGATTATATTGGAGTTGTTAATATTCATCAAGCACCAAGATTTTCATTAGTAAAAGTTTCAGGAGAAAATGTTATGTATTATGATACACCATTATATGATGTGGTAAGATGTAATGTTAATAAAGATAATGAAACATTTAAAGTAATTAAAAATCGAAAATATGATGCAGATAATATTGATGTTTTTTGTAAATAACAAATTTACAATTTATCAATTAAAAACATAATAATTGTTCTTTATTTATTAAAAAAAATCCGAAAAAATCGCATAATAGTACTGCCTAAAAAAACGGAAAAATTCAAGTAAACTATTACCTAAAAGTACTACCGGAAAATCAGTATATTGAAATAAAATAACTGAACTGCTTTTAAGGGAACTTTCTCATTAGTCAAAACAAGTTTACTTGTATTTTTTAGTAAGTCAAATACTGGTTTTTTTCGATTTTTATACTGATTAATTATACTGGATTTTTTCTGTTAAAAGTTGAGTAAGAGACCTTATTTGCACCGGTACTTATGTGAACTGCATTTGTAGTTCATTTTTGGGGGTTTTGATGTATAATTAAATTGAGGTTTAGTTAAATTATGTTTTTATTGATAGGTGAATAATATGAAATATAAATTAAAATATGCAAAAGATGAAAATTTAGAATTACTAATTAAATACAAATTAAAAACTATATACGAATATGCCGAAAATTTATCTGATGAAGAAATAGAAAAAATTAATAAATATGTAAAAAATAATGTACTAAAGCAAATTCATGATTATAAAATAATTAATATTAATAATAATATTGTCGGAAGCTTACTAGTGTTAAAATATTTAGATGGAATATTAATTGACGAATTATATCTTAATGAAGAATATCGAAATAAAAAAATAGGTTCATCTATAATATTAGATATTCTAAATTCAAATAAAATAGTCTATTTATGGGTTTATAAAAATAATAAAAAAGGAACAAAGTTATATAAAAAATTAGGATTTAATATAATTGAAGAGACAGTTAATAGATTTTTAATGAAATTTAGTAAATCGTAACAAAAAAATAAGGATTTAACTCCTTATAAACATTTGGGTCCAATATAATGTGCCTTCATTATCTCTAGCTACTCCTACACCAATTTGATTTATTGTTGAATTTAAAATATTTGCTCGATGTCCTGAAGATGCCATCCAAAATTTCATAACTTCTGCAGGGTTTCTTTGACCAGTTGCAATATTTTCAGCGGCAGCAGTGTATTTTATACCATAAGAATCTAACATATTAAATGGAGATCCATAAATAGGGGAGTTATGGGAAAAATAATTATTATTAATAAAATCTTGTGATTTAGTACGAGCTATTTCGCTTAATTTACTATTTTCAACGAGTGGGATTCTACCTGCTTTTTCTCTTTCACTATTGACTAAACGTATGACTTCCATTTCTAATGAACTAATATCATTTTGGATATTTGGAGTTTCACTGGGATAAGATATATTAATTATTTGGCCTGGCGTGATAAATGCTGGGTTAGTAACTTGAGGATTTTTGGCAAGTAAGTTATTTAAATTTATACCATGTTTTTGAGCTATACCCCACATGGTATCTCCATGCATAACAGTATAAGTTAATGTATTATTATTTTGGGGAATATTAATAATTTGACCTGGGTAAATTAAGGCTGGATTTGAGATTTGAGGATTAGCTAATAAAAGGTCATTTAATTCAATTCCATATTTTGTTGCAATTTGCCACATAGTATCTCCTCGCATCACAATATAAGTTGTCATAAGTAATACCACCTTTCTATTAATTACCTAAAATTATATTATAGTATATGAATAAAATAGGTTTTAGTAACAAGATATTCTTTTAAATTATTAAAAATAAATTTTTGTTAGGTTATATTCCTTTTCTATTATTTAAATAAATCATAAGATATTATAGCTATGCTATAAATAATAATAGAAAGAAGTGTTTTTTATTGAAGAATTTTTAAATATATTAATACAGTCAATATTACCAATAATAATTACCACGTTGGGTGGCTTTCTTGCGTATATATTAAATAAAATAAAAAAGTGTTTAGATGAAAAATTACAAGACGAATATATAGAAAATATTGTTAATAGTACTATTAAATATATTGAGCAAAAACATTATAATTTAAAAGGTAATGATAAATTAAATGAAGCTAAAAAAATTATAATTGAAAGATTAAAATTTAAGAATATTTTAATTAACGAATTTGAATTAGAAATTTTAATAGAATGCTCGGTAAACGAATTAAATCGAGGAAGTGATAATTTTGATAAATTTAAGATATCCAGTTAATTATATTATTATTACTAATGAGTTTAAAAATAATCATCAAGCAATAGATTTAGGATGGCATCGAAAATATGGGGGGTTAAATCAAAATATATACTCACCTCATGATGGAGTAGTTATAAGTGTAGTAAATGGCAAAAAAAATAATTTAGTTAATAAAACAGACCCTGGAAATTTTGTAAAGATTAAACATAATAATGAATTAACGACAAGACTTATTCATTTATTAAAAGATAGTATTGTTGTTAAAGAAGGTAGTAAAGTTAAAACTGGTGATTTAATAGCTAAAATGGGTAATAGTGGTTATGCATTAGGAAATCATTTACATTATAATGTATATTTGAATAATAAAAAAGTAAATCCAATTAAATATACATATGCCTATAAGAATCAAATAATATCAGATAAATCAAAAAATAAAGATCAAATTTTTTATTATCATGAAGAAGAATCAGATTTTGTTTATCAAGTTAAAAATAATGATACTTTAAGTAAGATTGGAAATTTATATAATATACCTTATCAAGATTTGGCAGATTATAATAATATATCAAATCCTAATTTAATTAGAGTGGGGCAAGAAATAAAGATACCTAAATTCATTTTATCTTCTTTATTAAAAGAAGGCTCAAGGGGAAAATATGTTAAAGAATTACAAAAAAGATTAAATCAATTAGGTTATAATTTAATTATAGATGGTATATTTGGAATTAAAACTAAAAAAGCAATATTAGATTTACAAACTAAAAATAAATTAATAATAGATGGTATAGTAGGTAAAGAAACCTCTAAATATTTAGGTTGGATATACCAAAACAAATAAAAAATACTAGTTTAGAATACTAGTATTTTTATTGGTTTTAAAAAATATAAGTTATTTGCTTTTAGAATTTTTTTTACTTTTTACTAATGAATATATTTCTTCATGAATATCTTCTTTAGTTCTTATACTATTATTTTCAACACAATTCACTTTATAAAATCCATATAAATCAGCAAGTTCTAAATAAGCTTTTTCAGCATTTATTAAATGCTCAATACTTGCTTCGTGTTGGTCAGAAATTTCTTCTCTATTTTTCTTTAGTTCCATTGCATATTGATATGGCATATAAAGAAAGATTGTTAAATCTGGTCTGGGTAGTTCTAAAAGTCCATATTCTAAATTTTCAAGCCATTTATACATTGCCATTCTTTCTTCAGGGGTATTTAATTTTCCACCTTGATGGCCCATATTTGATTCGACATATCTATCTAGCAAAACATCAATGTTATTATTTAATAATTCTCTTATTTTATCAATATTATATCTTCTATCCGCTGCATAATATAAAGATGCTACTTTGGGATCGACATTTGCTGCGCCTTCTGGAAATAAGCCTTTAGATATATGTTTTTTACCTAAATATGAGCCGCCAATGATTTTCCCAGTTGGGGTATCATACATTGGAAATCCTAATTTTTCTATTGATGCTTTTTCTAATTTTAATCTTTTAATTAAAAGATTAGTTTGAGTTTCCTTACCAGATAAATCAGTACCTTCAACAACTATTAATCGACTCATATTATATTTTCCTAACTAAAGTTTTACCTTCTTTGAATTTACAATTGTTAGCACAAGAATAATCTGGGAAAGTACATCTTGCTCCTTTTGCATATAATGCTATATTTCTAGCTAGTGAATGATTACTTTCTTCTAATGCTTTTTTATATTTAAGTAAAGTAGATCTTGTTTGCTTCATAATTTCTTGTTGAGCTGCTGAACATAGTCTTTCTTTAGTTTTTAAAATGAATTTATCATAAGTACCACATTCATTAATAGAAATCATTTCCCCTTGAGGATTAGCATATGCAACTGATGAAATATCATTTAACCATTCATCTACTAATGATGAATTATCTAATAAAATAGGTGGTATAAAATATTCTTTTTCATCTAATAATTCCATATTATATTCAAGGGTTCTATGTCGATGAGCTTGAGCCAATTGAGCAAATGAACCTTTATAATTTGTTGAATAAGATGATCCAAAATGTTCTTCAACTTTTCTTTCAGCAAATAAAGATAATCCTCTTTCTTTTCGATTAGACATTGCTCTTTCATCTAAGACATCTAATTCGAGAAAACAATTAATAAATTGATTGAAAGATTCTATTAGTCTTTCATCAAAATCATTTTTATTTTCTTTTTCCATGTATTTTATCATATAAGATACGATTCTATTTAATTGAATCCATGGTACTGTATGAATCATTTTTGTTGAAGCGAAAACAGTTACTAAATATCGAGCGTTTTCTTGGGCTAATTTTTCAATTTTAGAATCATTATGAACATAGCCATATTTATCTTTTATTATAGTTCTAAATATATTCATCCATTTATTATACAGTTTTCCTTCTTTGGTTGAAATATTAGAATCAATATTGGCATCTATTGGTGTATAACGAGCTGATTTTTCACTAGTAGAACATTGTCTTTCATTATTTAAAATCATAGCTAAAATTTTGGGTAAATTAACAATTTCAAACCCAATATTAATATGTTCATAAGGTGTAGCATGTTCTAATCCTAAAGTTAAATTAGTTCTATTTTCGGTTTTTTTGTCATCTTCCTGTTTTAATTTTGACCATCCTTCTGGTTCATAACATTCACCAGCAAGTTTTGCGCTATATTTAATAGCAGCTTTTTTATCGAATTTACCATTATTTTTTATAAATGGCGTATGAGGTAATAGTTCTACCTTAATTTTGTTTTGTTCCATTTCAAAACATTTCCCTTCTATTTTCCCCATTTATTCATTATTAATATAAATTGATTATACCATATTTTTTTATCTTTTTAACAAATTATTTTAAATTTAAATAAAAATAGATTATTTTTTAAAACAATCTATTTATGAATATCCAATTGGTGGGAGATATTGGACTTGAACCAATGACCTTTTCGATGTCAACGAAACGATCTAACCAGCTGATCTAATCACCCATATTTATATTATATAAAAGAATTAGGCTAATTTCCACCTAATTCTTTATTTAATTTATCAGATTCTTTAGTTATTTTTGTTCTTGGTGCTTCTTCTAATGTATACCAACCATTATTATAACATAGATTAAATACTTCTTTTGCCTCTTTAGATAATTTTTCAAATATACTATAGTAGGCTTTATATATAGTATCACATGATGCTTCGTTTAAGGCTGTTGCTATATTAGAAGTTAAACATTTTTCTGTACTTAAGACATCCATCATTATATATTTATCTTCCATTAATTGTCACCTACCTCTAGTAAATCAGTTAAATCAGCACATATTTGATAGTGCATATTACATAATTTATTAATCATTTTATTACATTCTTCATCTTGAATTTCATTTAAAAACAATTCCATTTTTTTTGCAGCTATCATATTCCAATTAAACATGTCACCTATGTATAATAAATCTTTAGTTGAAATCATATTTGGTACTTTTTCCATTTTTTATCCTCCATTATTATGATGCTCATTAATTGTTAAATTATTCAAAATAATCGTATAAGTGTTAATTAATTTATCTAAAGAGTAGGAAGCATTGGCACTAGATGGGCAAGGTAAATAAATAGCATCAATATTAATAGTATTTTTTATATATTTGTTATATATTTTTAAAGCAGTGATGCCCGTTACATAAATTTTCTTAATATTAGTTTTATCTAGAATAGATTTAATATCATTTACTTTTACATTTTTGATACTCGAATCTTTTGATTTATATATTTCACATTCTTTAATAGTATCCCATAAAGCAATATTATGATTAAGTAAAAAATCAATTTTATCTTGGATACTAAGTAAACTAGTATTAAATAAATGTTCCATTATTTTCCAAAATCGGTTATTGGCATGTGAATAATAAAAATTATTATTTCTTGATGCTATACTCGGAATTGTACCTAAAATTAATATTTTTGAATTTTGATTATAAACTGGTGGAAAAGAAGAAACTTTTTCCATATTATCACCATAATTATTATGCTTAATATCATAATATATATAACATTTACAAATTAATGTAAAAATATTATAATAGTATAGGAAAGAGGTATAACGATGATCGAAATAAAAAATGTTACTAAAAAATATGGCAATAAGATGGCTTTAAATGATATGAGTTTAACGATCGAATCTGGTGATATATTTGCATTTGTTGGTCATAATGGAGCGGGAAAGACAACTTGTATTAAATGTATGACTGATATTATTGAATTTGAAAATGGAGACATATTGTATGATGGAATATCTATCAAGAATGAACCTCTTAAATGTAAAAAAGATCTTGCTTATATACCCGATAATCCCGATTTATATGAATTTTTAAAAGGTATTGATTATTTAAATTTTATAGCTGATATTTTTGAAATAGATAATTCTCGATTAGAAAAGATAAATAAATATGCTACTGAATTTGGTCTTAAAGATGCATTAGGTAATCCAATAGGTTCTTATTCTCATGGGATGAAACAAAAATTAGCGATTATTGGAGCATTAATTCATGAACCTAAATATATAATCTTAGATGAACCTTTTGTTGGTCTTGATCCAGTAGCTACTAAAAAATTAAAAGATCATATGATAGAAATAACTAAAAAAGGAACAAGTATTTTCTTTTCTACTCATGTCTTAGAAGTAGCAGAAAAGTTATGTAATAAAATAGCTATAATTAAAGATGGTAAATTAATTAAAACCGGTCTTATGCATGACGTATTAAAAGATAAATCTCTTGAAGATATATTTATGGAGTTAGAAAATGAAAAAATTTCTTAAATTAACTAAAATTAATTTATATACTTTTTTTGATATTCATAAAATAATTAATGCTAGAGGTTTTAAAGAAGTAAAAAAAGTTTTACCGATGTTACTACTTTATATATTTTCTTTTGGTTTTCTTGCTTTTGTAATATATAAAGGAGTAACTTTTACTTTAGATGGTTTAATAGCACTTAATATGCCTTATATTATATTAGTTACAGTAATGATAATAGTAAGTACATATTCAGCAATTATGACTGTATTTAAAATTAATAAAACGCTCTTTAATGCTAAAGATTATACTTTTTTATTAAGTTTGCCTATTAAGAAAAGTATTATTATTAGTAGTAAAATTTTTAATTTATATATTATTAATTTTGTGTTTGGAGCTATGTTATTAATTCCAACTTATATTGCTTATATTGTAAAAGTTGATGTTGATATCTGGTTTCATATAATGTATTTAATTACCTTTGTATTAATTCCTGTTATACCAACTATTATTGGTTCAATAATTGGAACTCTATTTACAGCGATTATTTCTAAATTTAAATATAAAAATTCATTTGATATTTTAATAAGCATTGCTTTTATATTTATAATTTATTACTTATCTTATAAAGTGCAATCAATGTCATCGGCGGATTTAGCAAATATTAGTAATTTTATTGTAGATAAATTTAATAATATTTATCCGCTTACAAAAGTTTATTTAAATATCATAAAAGAAAACAGTATCTTTGATTTAATATTTTTTATAATTATTTCTATTGGATTGTATCAATTATTTAAGTTTGGTTTAGTTAAATTTTTTGATAATATTAATAGTAAATTAAGCGAAGTAACGATCATTAATAAGTATCGAGAAAAAGATGTTAAAGTAAGTAGTAAGTTATATGCATTATATAAAAAAGAAATAAAAAGATACTTTTCAAGTTCTTTATATGTAATGAATACCGCAATTGGTTGTATAATGCTATTATTAGTTTTAGGAGCTTTTGCTATCTTTGGTGGTGATACAATAAATAAATTATTAGAAATTCCTGAATTATCTAATTATTTAGTTTTTTATGGTCCTTTAGTATTTGGTGTTTTTTGTGTAATATCTTGTACTACCAATTCATCAATATCTTTAGAAGGTAAAAATTTATGGATTTTAAAGTCATTACCGATTAATATTAAAGATATTTTTATAAGTAAAATAATGGTTAATTTAACTATCTTGTTTCCCACTATATTAATAGCTAGTATTATGCTTGCGTTTATATCGCATTTAAATGTTATTCAATATTTAATTCTTCTATTTACTCCAGTTATGTATGCATTATTTATTTCTGGTTGTGGTCTACTTATTAATTTATTCTTTCCTGATTTTAACTGGACTAATGAAGTTAAAGTAATTAAACAAAGTATAGCAGTATTAGCTAGCTTAGCTGTGGGAATGTTAGTGGCAATGGCACCTTTATTTATAAGAATAGATATAAATAAAACTTTATATTCATTTTTAGTAGGGGTTATCGTATTATTCCTTACGATAATTTTATATTATATCTTATTTAATAAAGGAAAAAGAATTTTTAAAAGTTTATAATTATGTTATAATTAACAATAGGAGAATAAAAAGATGGATTTAAATATAAGTGATAAAAAAATATTTGAAATATTAATTCATGATAAAGTATTTTTTAAAATTTATTTAAAAGATTATTTTAAAAGATATCATATTAATAATAATGATATTGATTTAGTTACTGAAGCTTTTCTTAAGTTTCATAATAATAAAATAATCGATATTAAAGATTTAATTGAATTAGGAGATTATATTAATTTTAATTTTAAAGTATTTGGTTTAAGAAGTTTTAATTATCCCCTTAATGAAAAAGAAACTCACCTTTCAGAGGACTTTTCTTTTATATATAGAAAGTTACAAACATTATTAAATTGTTATTATGGATTTTGGTCAGAAATTGAAGTTTTAGAAAAGGAAGCATATTTTCATATTCAACTGATGAGAATTATTCCTTTTGCTTGTAATAATGAACTAATTTGTCAGCTTATTTTAATATCAAATTTAATTAAAGAAAATATTAATCCTTTCATAATGGAAAAAAATGATTTAGTAGTATATAAAAAATGTATTAGAACTTCTGATGCTTTAAAATTCAAAAATATAATCGGAAAAAATAGTAAAGAAGAATTAGAAAAAATGGTTAATTTATATAAAAAATTTTATCAATTACCAGAGGATAAAGATATTAAAGATATAATTTTATTGAAAGTTTAATTTTTTGAACTTTTTTTCATAAATTAATTATTAATATTATAAAATTTTTAAAGGAGAAAAAATAATGAAGTATGAAACTGATTCAAGACTGATTAAAGAAGGTCAAATATTTGTGGCTATTAAAGGTCATACAGTGGATGGACATGATTATATCGAAATTGCTATTAAAAATGGAGCTACTTCAATAATAACGAATAGAGATCTAAAAATATCTGTTCCTTATAAAAAAGTAAAAGATCCAGAAAAATATTTACATAAATTACTAGTAAATGAATATTCACATGAGTTTAAAAACTTAAAAATAATTGGTGTAACTGGAACAAATGGCAAAACAACAACATGTTATTTGATTTATCAATTATTAAAAGAGTTAGGTCAAAAAGTTGCTTATATAGGTACTATTGGTTTTTATTATAATGATAAATATCGAGAACTTCCTAACACTACACCAGATATATTACATTTATATAAATTATTATTAGAAGCGAAAGAAAATAATATTGAATATATTGTTATGGAAGTATCTTCTCATGCTTTATCTTTAGAAAGAATTGCTGGAATTAAATTTGATATTGCTGCTTTTACTAATTTAACCCAAGATCATTTAGATTATCATCATACAATGGCAAATTATTTAAAAGCCAAAATTAAAATAATTGATTACTTAAAAAAAGATGGTATTTTAATCTTAAATAGTGATGATAAAGCATCTAATAAATTTAAATATCATCATATTTTTGAGGTTGGATTAAATGGTGATTATAAAATAATTGATTATAAATATAATCCTGATTCAACGGTTATAACTTTTACTATAGATAAAAAAAATTATCAAGTTAAAACTAATTTAATAAATAATTTTAATATTTATAATTATTTAATGAGCTTAGCGATAATTAATAATTTAGATTTTGATATTAAAGAAATAATTGCTAAAACTAATAAAATTTATCCTCCAAAAGGAAGATGTGAAACACTTAAAGTAAATAATAGTTATGCCGTAATAGATTATGCTCATACACCTGATGCCGTCGAAAAAATAATAAAAGCCTATAAAGAATTAAAAATAGGCAGGGTAATTACCGTTGTAGGTTGTGGTGGGGATAGGGATCCTAAAAAAAGACCAATTATGGGTTCTTTATCAACTTCTTTAAGTGATGAAGTAATATTTACAAGTGATAATCCTAGAACCGAAAATCCTGATGATATCATTAAGGATATTATCAAAGAAAATAAAGCTAATAATTATCAAGTCATAGTCGATCGAAAAAAAGCGATCATAGCTGGACTAAATAAATTGAAAGATAATGACTTTTTACTTATCTTAGGTAAGGGTCATGAAGATTATCAAATTATTGGTCATGAAAAGATTCATTTTAGTGATATTGAAATAGTGAAAGATAATATTCCTAAAAAACAAAATTGATAAATTAAATGTAAAGTACCATACTATAATAAGTAGGACTTTATTTTATTTGTTATAATAAATTTAGGAAGTGATAATATGGATGAGAAGTTCCTAGAATATAAAAAATCAAAACAATATAAAAAGCATATTTTAATAAATGTTTTCTTAATGCTATTACTTTTTATAATTTTGGGATGTTTGTATTATTTTTATTTAATGTATAATAATGAAGATGAAATAGTTTATGATGAAAATAAAAAATATACTTATGAAATAAAAGAAAATACTTTATATTTAAATAGTAATGAAGGAATTGAGCAGTCATACAAATGTAAGGAAGATTGCGTAATTTATACCACAAGTTCGAATAAGCAATATTATGATAAGGGTAAAGTATTAATTAAAGATGGCGAAAGTATATATTTATATAATTTATTAAAAAATAAAAAAATTAGTGGTTATTATAATCGGGTTG
Source organism: Bacilli bacterium (assembly GCA_029004695.1). GTDB lineage: Bacteria > Bacillota_I > Bacilli_A > RF39 > UBA660 > DUUS01. The sequence goes on from JAQVZB010000020.1 coordinate 15,637, forward strand.
ATTTTATTTTGAATAAAGAAGGTACTTCAATTGAACTATTTAAAGTAAATGATTCTTTTGGAAAACAAGGTATTATAGACTTAGATGGTAATATATTAGTTGATATGATTTATGAAGAATTAGGTAAAAGTTTAGATGAAAAGTTTATTAATTATTCTTTAGAAAAAAATTATATTACCGCAAAATTAAATTCAAAATGGGGTATGATATCACTTAATAATGGTAAAGGATTGATTGATTTTCAATATGAAGATATTGTTATAACTCCATATAATAAATTAGTAGTTAAAGAAGGTAAATTATGGTATTTAGTAGATGATTTAAATAAAAAGATAATTCCTAAAGGATATGATTTTATCTTTGTTCATAAAGATTACTTAGTTGTTACCGAAAATAGTCAAGTATTTGTTTTAGATTTAATAGGTAACGTTATTAGTAATAAATTAGATATTTATTATAAAGTTGATCCTTGGGCGACGATAACGTTACATGGAATTCAAAGTTATGAAGAAAACGATATAATATATATTTTAGTTGATGTCCCAGTTGATATTAAAGCTGGAACTTCTAAATCAGAAAAATATTATTACGATTTAGAATCTAAAGAAATAATAAAATATGAATAAAAAAATAACTCTATTTGAGTTATTTTTTTGTTTATTGTAATCTCAACCGCACCACTTAAATATAATTTAATTCTATATCATAAGCACATTTAAAGTCAAACATTTTTCTTGGCATAGCATTAATATTAAATGATATATCATCTAAATATA
>JAQVZB010000021.1 GCA_029004695.1 Bacilli bacterium
AATAAGATATCTTTAATATCTTATTTTACGACAATACTTACAATCTTTTTCGGAATAATAATAATTTTTATTATTTCCAAATTATTAATATATTTTATAATGTTATTTTCTTTCAATGCTAATGATTTTATTACATCTTCCGTCATATTATCATTTATTTTAATTGAAGCTCTTAACTTACCATTAACTTGAATTCCGATTTCAGTATATTCTTCAATTATTTTACTTTCATCATATTTTGGATACTCCATATTATGAATACTAAATTTATTCCCTAAATTATTGCACCATAACTCTTCCGTAATATGAGGAGCAAAAGGAGCTAATAATAAAAGCAATTGTTCTAAATAATATCTAGGTATACCTTCTTTTTCATACTTATTTAAAATATTAGTATATTCCATTATTCTAGCAATTGAGGTATTAAAGGCAAAGTTATTAGCATCCTCAGTAACACTTTTAATGGTTTTATGTAATATTTTTTCTATTTCCGGAATTTCTTTATCTAACGTATTTTTATTATAACTATTTATTAATCTTTCTATTTTATTATAATATTTATTAATTCCAATTATACCATCATCAGTCCATGGACCACCAGCAATATAATTAAAACCAAACATTAAATAATTTCTTAAGATATCAGCGCCATATTTATTAACTATATCATCAGGTTGAACGGTATTACCTCTACTTTTACTCATCTTTTCTCCATCAGAACCTAATATAATACCTTGATGAACTAAAGATGTAAATGGTTCATCAAAACTTAAATATCCCATATCCCGAAGAGCTTTAGTAAAAAACCTTGCATATAATAAATGCATACAGGCATGTTCTATGCCACCAACATATTTATCGACTGGTAACATTTTATTTATAATTTCTTTTTCAAAAGGTTTTTGACTATTTTTAGCTTCGGGGTATCTTAAAAAGTACCAAGATGAACATACAAAGGTATCTAAAGTATCAGCTTCTCTTCTAGCATTACTATTACATTTAGGACATTTACAATTCATAAATTCATCACTTTTAGCAAGTGGACTTGCTCCATCGGGTTTAAATTCAACATCATAAGGAAGTATTACTGGTAAATCAGTTTCCGGAACTGGAACAGTTCCACATTTATCACAATATATTATAGGAATTGGCGATCCCCAATATCTTTGTCTAGATACTAACCAATCTCTTAATTTATAAGTAATGGTTTTTTCACCTAAATTTTTTCCTTTTAAATAACTATTCATTTTCTTTATCGCATCGTCCATATTAAGACCATTTAAAATATCAGAATTAACATGAATACCATCTTTGGTATAAGGCTTTTCGACTCTAAATTGAAAAGCGGTGCTATGTAATTCATCAGTTATTTCTTTTTCAATTATTTCACTTGTTACCCACTGAACCGAAAAATTATTTATTTCATCTTCATCTAATTCAAGATCTTCTTTATCATGATTTATTAATTCAAAATATACTAAATCACATACAATTTCATAGGCTTTATCTTTATTATAAGCATAATAATGATGATTAATAGGAAATGATGAATGTAAATATTTTAAATTAACATAGCCAGTTTCTTCTCTTATTTCTCTTAAAGCACAATCAATTGGAGATTCATCATCTTTGATAGTTCCCCCGATAAATAAACGACCACCTAATTTATTCCAGTTTATGGTTAAATATTTATCTTCTTTCGGATCATAAACAACAGCTACGATACTTCTTTTAAAACTTTCATTTTCTCTTATTGAACCAGTAACTTTTTGAATAACCGGGATTATTTCTAAATTGAATTTTTTAGCAAAGTCATAATCTCTTTCATCATGAGCTGGTACTGCCATAATAGCACCAGTTCCATATGTAGCTAAAACATAATCAGCTATCCAAATTGGTATTTTTTTATTATTAGCCGGATTAATAGCATATGCACCGGTAAATATCCCGGTTTTTTCTTTAATTGTGCTAGTTCGATCAATTTCACTTTTTTTAAAAGTTTCAATTTTATAAGCATCAACTTTAGCTTTTTGTTCTTTAGAAGTTATAATATCTACTAAATCATGCTCAGGTGCAAGTACACAGTATGTTGCTCCAAATAATGTATCAGCTCTCGTAGTAAAAACTTTAAAAGATTCTTTAAATTGATCAATTTTAAAATCTATATATGTTCCTTCACTTTTACCGATCCAGTTTCTTTGTAATGTTTTCGTTCTTTCAGGCCAATCTATTTTATCTAAGTCATTTAATAATTCTTCAGCATAATCAGTTATTTTAAAAAACCATTGATTCATTTTTTTTCTTAAAACCGTAGAATGACACCTTTCACATTCGCCATTAACAACTTGTTCATTAGCCAAAACAGTATTACAGTCAGGACACCAATTGACAGGAGCGTTCTTTTTATAAGCTAAATTATTTTCATATAATTTTAAAAACATCCATTGCGTCCATTTATAATATTCTGGACTTGATGTATTTATTTCATAATCCCAATCATAAGTTGCTCCAATTCCTTTTAATTGTTTTTCCATAGTTTCAATATTTTTATTAGTAGAATCTTGAGGATGAATACCAGTTTTGATAGCATAATTTTCAGCGGGAAGCCCAAAAGCATCAAATCCCATGGGATGAAAAACATTATATCCTTGCATTCTTTTTAATCTAGCCCAAGAATCTGTTACACCATAATTCCACCAATGTCCCATGTGTAAATTAGCTCCAGATGGATATGAAAACATTTCTAAACAATACAATTTTTCTTTATCTGAACTTGAATCAAATTTATATATTTTTTCTTTTTCCCATTTATCTTGCCATTTTTTTTCAATTTTTTGAATATTTTCCATTTTTTCTTCCTCTTTTCATTAAAATAATTTTACCTACTACTGCATATGATAAATACATTAAACTCATAACCATAACAAATCCAATTAGAATTTGCCATACATAATTAAGTTTAACCATTGTACATACAGTCGCTGTTATAGAAATAATTAAACTATTAATAATCGTAAATATTAAAACCAATTTATCACTATCTAAATCTTTTCTTTTTAATTTAAACCAATAAATCAGTAAATTTAACTCTTTAGCTTCTCCGATTGTTCCTTTTTTCCTTTTAATAAAATAACTAATTAAAAATATTATAAAAAATATTATAAATGTTATTAAAAAAAACATTAAATTTTCCATTTTTCCTCCTTTTAATTAAAAACCACAGTTTTTCTAAGGACGAAAAACCGTGGTACCACCTTAATTTGATCTTTTGCTAGTAATGAAGCTACCCAATCACATCCAAAAGCAAGTTCATAAATAAAGATATATTAACTTTCAGCACCTGTTAACTCTCTTAAATATTTTATCTACTAATACTCTTTCTTCATTTGCTTGAAAATATTATATTAAATTTCGGCAATATATTCAAGTAATTTTATAAACATTCTAATATGTTTTGAAGTTAAACCTTTAGTTCTTAATTTACGAATCTCAATTCTTTTTCTTTTTATTTCTTCGTCACTAAATATTATTGCGGCTATTTGTTCTTTTAAACTCGTTTTAATTTTTAAGTCAGATATAATTGAATCAATATCTTCATTTATAATTCTTTCAGCTTCAATTTCAATATCTCGCCCCTTACAATTAATTGAAACCTGCTTAGTGCTTAAAGCATTATTTACTTCAACTATAAAATCATTTCCATCAACATATGATTTTACATAATTTTGTTTATCTTCGCCTATATATAAAATTACTTCATCTGCTTTTCTAGTATTTCTAAATCTGATGATATAATTTCTTCTATTTGGAACAATACCACTTTTACCATCAGTAGGTCTAATTACTGCTGTAAAATTATTAGCTTGGTAATTATAATCAATATCTGACATTAGGTAATAACCATCCTTATATAAACTAGATATACCATCATCTTCATAAAGTTTATAAGTATTACTTCGACCTGGGAAAATTTGAATTTCTAATTTGGCTGGAGGATTAGTATTATTTATATCTTCATCATCTAATATAGCAAGAGGAACAATAGTCCCTTTTTTTGCAAAAACTGGATAATCTTCATCTTTAAAAAAGGAAACATATCTTTTACCACCAACAAATTTTTTACCAGTTTTAAAATCATACCAAACTCCATTAGGTAAAAATATTCTATGAACAGTACGATTCATTAATAGATCTTTATTTTTCGTAATAGGAGCAATAAATAATTCTGTGCCAAAATAGTATTCATTTTTATATAAAGGCTCATCATAAATTTCGGGATATCGATAATAAATTGGTTGAATTAAAGGAAGTCCAGTATTAGAATACTTATATCCTTCACTATAAAGGTAAGGTATTAATCGATGTCTTAATCTTAAATATTCAGATACAACAGCAAAAGTTTGAGCATCCCAAAGCCAAGGTTCTCTTTTATAATAATGACTTTCAGCACTACTCAACCTTAAGATTGGACTAAATGTCCCTAATTGAATAAATCTCATATATAATTGAGGATCTTCAATCCCGTCTAAATATCCTCCAATATCATGACTTAACCAATTTACTCCAATATTAGAACTAGTTAAATTATACTCTGGAAGTAAGTCTAAATTATTCCAACTTACTTTAGTATAACCAGAATATGTAACAGGATATCTATGTGTAGCTAATAAACCGTTTCTGCTTAAAATCATTCCTCTTTTAGCTTCACTTTGTTTATAATCATAATAATGGTAATGATTTAGAGCTCTTAAACTCATTAAATCATTAGAATTATAATAATCAATCCAATAAAAATCAACACCTAAATCATTTAGCGGTTTAATAAAAACATCTAAATAACTATTTAATACATTTTTATTAAAAACATTAAATGGTAATATACCTTCTTCTTGGATTAAAGCGGCCTCTTTAAATCTTTTATATGAAAGTTCATCAGGATGAATTCCTGCTACTGGATTAATATTTAATCCAATTCTTATTTTTTTATTATGAAGCATATCGATTAATTGTTTAGGATTATTAAATAAATTATAATTAAAAGTAAATCCACTATCTATTTCATTATACAAAATATGCCAATATTTACTTAATAATATTATTGATAAAGGAATTTTATTTTTATTAAAATTCCATATTAATTCTTCTAATCCTTCAGTTGAATAAGGATAATCTTTATTCCACCATATACCGAAGGCATATCTTGGTATTAAAGAAGGCTTTCCTGTTAATCTAAAATAATCCCTTAAACATAGACCAAAATCTTTACGATATAAAAAGACATATGTATCTATTCTAGAATCACTTCTTTTACCTAAAGAACCATCTTTATTAAAAATTAAACTTTCCGAATCATCAATGGATACAAAACCATCAGTTGAATATAATCCTTTACCATAATTAGGATTTCCATCAGCATTATCTAAACTATAACCCGCCCCTTTAAAATTACGAGCTTCGGGATGATTAAAATACCAAAACTTTTCCGTATTATTCAAAGATATTTTTAAAAATTGATCAGGACTAACTTTAGAACCTAAAAAAGATTTTTCTTTTTGGTATTCTAATTTAAAATAACTAGTAGTTACTACTAAATAAGTTTCATCTTCTTTTTTAATAAAATTAGTAATATCAAAATTGCGATATTTTATTAATTCGGTTGGACGATCTTCAAAAATACCAGTTTCACTATATTCAAGCCGAATTAAAATATCACTTAAAATTGTAATGCGATACTTGTTCCCAATAATCATAGCATCACTTAGAGCTTTAGCATCATCATATTTATCAATTTTAAAATGTGGTTTTAAACTAGCCATATTTATACCCTCTTTTATTATTATAATTTTAACATATTTTAAAGTAAAACCCAAGATAAATTTAATAATTAAAAAAAATGCTTTTTCAGCATTTTTATTGAACACCTTCGGTTTTAAGATAACCTGTAAATGATTTTCCTTTATCAGCATTTTGAGAGGCTCCTGTATTAAGAAAGTATATGTATAATACATAATCATGAGCTTTAGCACCACCAGTAGCTGCTGAAAACTGACCATTACCTAATACAATAGTTGATGCTCCATTTGTAATATCAGTAAATGCTGTAACAGCAGACATCGGTGTTCCATTACTACCTGTATTTGTAGCAGTCATTTTATATTCTAATGCTCCGGTTGAAAATGTATTTGTTTGTACTACTAATGATACTTTATACTTCATTACAATAGCAGTAGTATTATTACCAGTCACAGTAAAAGCTTTAGTAACCCAAGCATCAGATGTTGTTGCTGAAGCAGCAAGTCCTTTTGGAACAATACCTGAAGTCGAAATAGCAGAACCACCACTATATGAAATAGTCATTGTACCACCAGATACAGTAATAGTAGTAGCAGATTCTGATCCTGTTATAGTTGCTGTAAAGTATGCAAATGATGCTCCAATAGTAATTAATAATAAAATAAATGTTGTTATTAGTATTTTTACTACATTACCTTTGGTTATTTTATTGTTTTTTTGGTTTCTTTGAATTCTATTTATTTTTTTCATAAATACATCTCTTTCTAATATTATTACTTTATATATTTATTATATATCTTTTTTGGATGTCAATATATAAATTGCATGATTAGATATTTAAAAACATAAGAGCTTTATGGAGTTTGAGTACTAGAAGTAGTTGTTATATAACCAGTAAAACTTTTCCCTTGTTCTGTATTTTGATTTGAACTTGTTTCAGGGAAAGAAATTATAAATGTATATGTGTGTTGTACTCCTGATGCACCAACAGCAAAACTTCCAGAACCTATAGTCATATCTGCTGATCCATTTGTTATTGAAACGTTAGAAACTGTTGCTATAGGTGTAACAACTCCTCCAGTAGTAGTATTGGTAAGTGTATATTTAAGAGCACCTGTTGAAAATGTATTTGTTTTTTTTAAAGTCAAAGTATAACTTAAAACAACTGAATTTGTATTAGTACCAGTCACAGTAATTGATTTACTAGTAGATGACCATCCTGGAATAACATTTGATGCCGAAATTGCAGAACCACCACTATAAGTAATATTCATTACCGCCGAGCCAACTGTAATTGTAGTTGATGATTCAGAACCAGATATAGTGGCAGTAAAATATGCATATGATGCACCAATACTTATTAATAATAATGCTACTATAGCCATTATCGATCTATTTATAGTTCCCTTTTTAATTCTAAATATTTTTTTCTTTTTATTACTTTTTTTCATATCTTACTCCTTGCTATTCAATTAAAGGTTATTAATTATATGTCAATGCAATATTTTAAAATGTATAAAATGCATCTAAGTATTTTTATGCAGGGGCTACTGCTTCAGTTGTAATTCTTGCAGTAAATGTTTTTCCTTGATCAGTATTTTGATTTGCTCCACTTTCAGGGAAATAAATAGTTAATACATAAGTATGAACTTTTGCACTTGCTGGACCTACAAATGAACCATTACCAAGCAAAATATTACTAGTACCAGTTGCAATATTTTGACTAGTTGTTTTTGCTGTCATAATAGTCCCATTACTTCCAGTATTTGTAGAAGTCATCTGATATTTTAAAGCATTAGCTGAAAATGTATTAGTTGATACTACTAATGTACATTTATAATTCATTGTCGCTGCTGTTGCTGTAGTTCCACTTACCGTAAAGGTTTTAGTTGCCCAAGCTTCAGCTTTAGGGTAAATATTTGATACAGTTATTGTTGATCCTCCACTGTAAGTAATACTTAATGTACCACCTCCAACGTTAATTGTCGTTCCAGTTTCTGAACCAGTTATACTTGCTGTAAAGTATGCAAATGAAACACCAATAGATATTAATAATAATAAAACTATTGAAACAACTACTTTAGATAAATTCCCCTTTTTTATACTACTTTTTTTATTATTTTTTTTCATTTTTTTGACTCCTTATTTATAAACAAAGATTACTATACAATAATTAGTATGTCAATATAACAGAATGTGATACATAAAAAAATGCTTTTCAGCATTTTATTGGACTGCTTCGGTTTTAATATAAGCAGTAAATGATTTGTTTTGATCAGCGTTTTGATTTGATGCAGTACTTGGGAAATAGATACTTAATACATAAGTATGAACTTTAGCCCCGCCTGTTGGACCAGCAAATTGACCATTACCTAATAATAAAGTACTTGTTCCAGTCGCAAGATTTTGTGCTGTTGTTATTGCTGGAATTGGTGTACCATTTGCGCCAGTGTTGGTAGAAGTCATTTTATATTGTAAAGCATTAGATGAAAATGTATTTCCAGTCACTACTAAACTACATTTATACTTCATTGCTATTGCAGTTGTACTTGTTCCTGTTACTGTAAAGGATTTAGTTGTTGCTGCTTCTGGTTTTGGAAATATATTAGATACAGTAATAGTAGATCCTCCTGAGTAAGCAATCGTCATTGTACCACCTGTTACAGTAAGTGTTGTGGTGCTTTCTGTGCCTGTTATATTTGCTGTAAAATATGCATATGATAGACCTACAACAGCTAATAATATAACTACAACAAACATAATAATTCTTGTCATGTTTCTTTTTTTCATGTTTTCTCCTTTTATATTTTAAGATTACTATAAAATCAACTTATTGTCAACAAAAAAAAGCATTATTTTGCTTCTTCTTGGGCTCTTGTTTCTCTAATAACAGTAACTTTTATTGTACCTGGATATTGCATTTCGGCTTCAATTTTTTCTTTCATTTCACGCGCTATTTTAAATGAAGCTAAATCATCAATTTCATCAGGTTTAACAATAACTCTTACTTCTCTTCCTGCTTGCATTGCATAAGTTTTTTCTACCCCTTTAAAACTATTGCCTAAATTTTCAAGTTCTTCTAATCTTTTAATATAGTTTTCCATGGTATCATTTCGAGCACCAGGCCTTGCTGCTGATAGTGTATCAGCAATACTAACCAATACTGAAATAATACTAGTAGCTTCATGATCACCATGATGAGAAAGAATTGCATTTTGAACAATTTCAGGTTCACCATATTTTTTAGCTAAATCAACGCCAATTTCAATGTGATTACCTTCTATTTCATTATCTATTGATTTACCAATATCATGTAACAATCCAGATCTTTTAGCTAAATTAATATTTTCACCTAATTCACTTGCTAAAAGTCCAGCTAAATTAGCAACCTCTTTAGAATGATTCAAAGCATTTTGACCATAACTAGTACGGAAATTTAATTTCCCAATTAAATATACTAATTCCGGATCAATTTTAGATAATCCTAATTCATATATAGTTTCATTACCAATTTCAGTAACTCTAGTATTCATATCATTACATACTTTATCATAAATTTCTTCAATTCTTGTCGGATGAATACGACCATCTTTAATTAAAGTTTCAATAGTCAATTTTGCTATTTCTCTTCTGAATGGATCAAATGAAGAAATTACAATTACTTCTGGTGTATCATCAATTATTAAATCAACCCCAGTCACAGCTTCAATAGTACGAATATTTCTTCCTTCTCGACCTATTAATCGGCCTTTCATTTCATCATTCGGTAATTCTATCGTACTAACGGTTTGAATAGATGTAACATCATTAGCATACCTTTCCATAGAATTAACTAATAAATTCTTGGCTTTTTTATCAACTTCTAGTTTTGCTTCGGCTTCTTTATCTTTAATAAAGGAAGCTATTTCAACAGCCATAGTTGTCTCTACTCTTTCCATAATTAAGTTATGAGCTTTTTCTTTTGATAAATTAGAGATTTGTTCTAATTTATCTATTTCCTCTCTTATTAATTCATCCATTTTTAATTCTTTTTCTTGTAATTGTTTTTGCAGAACATTTAAATTATTATCTTTTTGCTCTAAAAGATTATCTCGATTTTGGAGCATTTCTTCACGTTTATCTAAAGATTTTTCTCTTTGCATTAAACGTTCTTCACTACTTAAAATTTCTGATTTTTTTTCCTTTATTTCTTTATCAGTTTGTTGTTTTAATTTAAAAGATTCTTCCTTTAATTCAATAATGCTATCACGGCGATGCTTTTCAGCTTCTTTTTTAGCATCATTAATCATTTTTTCTGCTTTTTTACCGGCACCTGCTCCAGTTAAAATAACTATTGCATATATTGCTGTGCCTCCTAATAATAATCCAATAAAAAGAGTTAAAATGGAAGCAGTATTAAATACCATATTCTTATTCCTCCATTTTCTTTGTAGTTTTAATCTACACTCTTATTATAAAATTTATTAACAAATATTGCAAGATAATATTTATTAAAGACTTTTAATATCTTATATTAATTATTTTAGTCCATATGCTTTTAAAAATCCATTATTTTATAAAAAAATGAGTTAATCATTTTTTAACATCACTTTTTTTCTTTTTAAAACTATCTTTTATTTTCTTTTCTATTTCATCGGCTAGTTTCGGATTATCTTTTAAATATAATTTAATATTTTCTCTTCCTTGGCCAATTTTTTCACCATTATAACTAAACCATGAGCCACTTTTTTCAATAATGTTTAAATTACTAGCTATATCAACAATTTCTCCAACTTTACTTATACCTTCCCCATAAACAATATCTAAAGTAGCAGTTTTAAAAGGTGGAGCCACTTTATTTTTAACTACTTTGATATTAGTTTTATTACCAGATATACTATCACCTAATTTAATTTGTTCTCCTCTTCTTACATCAAGTCTAATCGAAGCATAAAATTTTAACGCTCTGCCTCCTGGGGTAGTTTCTGGATTACCAAAAATAACCCCTAATTTTTCTCTTAATTGATTTATAAAAATTGCTGTGGTTTGGGTTTTATTTATCGTACCAGATAATTTTCTTAAAGCTTGACTCATCAACCTTGCTTGAAGCCCCATATGAGAGTCGCCCATTTCACCATCAATTTCAGCTTTTGGAACTAATGCAGCTACTGAATCTATGACAACAATATTAACAACTTCACTGCGAACTAAAGCTTCACATATTTCTAATGCTTCCTCCCCAGTATTTGGTTGACTTAATAATAACTCATTAATATTAACTCCTAATTTTTTTGCATATACTGGATCTAAAGCATGTTCAGCATCAATAAAAGCTGCCCTTCCTCCTGCTTTTTGTACCTCTGCTATAGCATGAAGTGCTACTGTAGTTTTTCCACTAGATTCAGGGCCAAATATTTCAATTATTCTTCCTTTCGGATAACCTCCTACACCTAAAGCTAAATCAAGTGCTAATGATCCAGATGACGTTACATCAATTTTTATATTATCATTTGCTCCAAGTCTCATTATAGCGCCTTTACCAAATTGTTTTTCAATATCTGCTAATACTTGCTCTAAAGCTTTTTCTTTTTCTTTTTCATTTAAACTATTCTTCAAGTTTTATTTCACCAATCTTTCTTTCTATAAATATTTTAATATATTAAAAATAATTTGTCAACATTTTTTTCGAACATTCGTTCTACAAATTTTCAAAATTTGTAAACAAAATAAAACAGCTCTTAAAAGCTGTTTATCTTTCGACTAAAAATTCTTTATTAACAAAAAAATATTGAACTCCTGAATAAACTGAAAGAATAGTTGCAATAAATACTAAATAATTTCCTAATGATATGTTCCATAATTCAAACGGTAAATTATAGAAGAATACCATAGTTAATCCGACCATCATAAAAATTGTTTTTATCTTACCTGCTTTTGAAGCAGCAACTGCTTTTCCTAATGATCCAGCAACCATTTTAATAGAATCAACAGCAATATCTCTAATTATTATCGTAATCGGAATAATAATTGGTAAAAAACCATCATAAGCAAGAGCTATTAAAACCCCATTAACTAATACTTTATCTGCTATTGCATCCATTACCTTTCCAAAATCGGTAACTATACCTCGATCACGAGCAATCTTACCATCTAAAAAGTCAGTAAAACTAGCAATCATAAATAATATTCCTGCTATAATATATTTGATATTAATAGTAATACTTCCTGCTATTAAATAAGTTGACCATTCGTAATTAATTTGATGAAAAGGAAAAACTAAAATCAATAATATTATTATTGCTAATATAATTCTTCCGATTGTGATTTTATTTGGTAAATTCATAAATCCTCCTACTTATAATAAGTTAATACATCTGTTGTCACATTTCCGATTGTAATTTGTTTAACGCTCCAAAATATAGCAATAATAACTAAAATTAAAATAATAATTATGGTTATAATAAATTGTTTATCACTACTTTTGGGTGCTGCTTTAGTATAAGGAGAAGCAATTCTTTCATCTTTTTCTTCGGCTTCAGCCTTTTCCCTTGCGGCTTTTTTTATGGCATCCATTGGTATTTTAGATGTCTTTTCAAACATATATTCATTAAATTCATCAATGACTTCAACTGAATCTAACCCTAAATATTTTGAATAACTTTCAATATATTCTTTGAGTACAAAAATATCTTTAAAAGAACCAATATTTCCTTCTTCGATTTGTTCTAAAACTAATAAGGGAATTTCTAGATCTTTGCTTACTTCTTCTAAAGACACCCCAGAACTTTCTCTAGTTGTACTAAGAATTTCACCAATTTCAATCAAGTGGTTATTCACTTCCTTTTTTTAAGAAAAAAAATAATATCTTATAAGCCATATTCTGTACTTACTTTCGTAAGTGACAAACATTTATCTACCTTTATTGGTTCTTTATCAGTTTCATTTCACTTCAAAAGATTCCCCTACCATAATTTGGGTTTCTCGCTTGTGGGGTTTACCACGTTCCACTATATCCGTTTCCAGATATACTCGTCTCTTTGGCACTTTTATATCTACTTTAACCATTTAAGGTTATTTCAAAGCCGTTAGCTATTAACTACCTAAGGTTATTTTTTCCCTTAGCACAAACACTAAAGTCATCTCAGACTTTGCGAGTATGGACTTTCCTCTACTAATAATTAGCAGCGTTTGTCCAGATATTATTCTCTTCCATAAACAATTTTTTCTAAATTACTTATTCTTTTTAAAAGATCTACATTTCCTATTTTGGCTTTATCATCTTCGTTTGCTAAAATATTTTCTTTTAAATTGCGATATTCCGCTTGAAGTTTTTTGTTATCATTTATTAAATGAATGTTATCATTTTCTAACTTTTTAATCACTCTCATGAATTCAGTATAATCTCTTATAATCATATCTAAAAACTTGTCAACTTCTGGCATCCTATAACCTCTAGCATCAATTTTAAAGTCTTTTTCCAATATTTCTTGAGGCGTTAAAAATAATTTGTCATTCATCATATATAACCAACCTTCTTACTAATATATTGTATTATTAATAGTAAGATTTGTCAAGATTGGAGTTTATTTGTCTATTATTAAATAAAGGTATGATTCGCCATATATTAACTTAGCGTTATCAATTTTACTTATTAATTCTTCATATATATCAGACATATAATCCACCTCTTTATTATATAATAAAGAGGATTTTTAAAAATTAAAAGTTATTCGTCATATTAAGCCATAATATTTTAATATCGTATCAGCAATAGTATTACCAATAAGTTCTTTATTTTGGATGATCCAGGCAGCATCTTTTTCATAATCATGATGGGCTATTTCAATTAATATTCCAAATGGTACAGCAAGTTCATTTACCTCTCCCATTGCTCCATTAGCATATTTTACACCTCGATTACCTATTTCTTCTTCAGAATAATAGATATTTATTAAAGAATCTTGAATTAAATTTGCTAAGCTGTAAGTTTTGCTAGATTGCTCATGAATCCAAGTTTCAATACCAAAAACATCATGACTAGGACTAGCATTGGAATGAATGGCCAAATGTAAATCAACTCCATAATAACGAGAATCAGCTGTCCATAAATTTATATTACCATAAGGACTATTACGGTATACTTTAATATTATGGCTTTTTAATCTTTTTTCAATAAAATTAGTTAAATCATTCATTTCAAATTGTTCATTAGAATAACCAGTACTTTTTATCCCAAAATTCATTTCTTGATTAGAAGGGCTTAAATATACAGAGTATGTATCTTTAACTCCAATATTAATCTCAAATTCATTAACAATACTATTATTCATCTTAGGTTCCATAATAACCGTTTTTAAAGTCATATTTTTTTTGATTAATAGTGGTTTTTCGTATTTTTTTCCATTTACTATTGGGTCACTACCATCTATAGTATAAAAAATTGTTCCTTCTTGATTAGGATTATTTAAATATAAATAACTACCTGCTTTAACATACTTATGATAAGAATTAATATAAACTGGTTTTAAGGTTTCTTTTTCATTCATTTGAAATTCAACCTTATCAGATTTAGTATATTCTTCATAATCTTTATATAAAGCTTTAATTATAATATTATATTTTTCGGCTTTTTCAAAAAGACCTGCCGATATAACGCATCTATTTTTTTTAACTGTTGTTTCTTTTATTTTTTGATCTTCATTATAAATTTCAACAATATAACTAGTAGCATTATCTCCCCCATCATAAGTAAAGACAACATCATTATAATCAAGGATATTACCACTAGCAGGACTAGTGATTACAATATCAGATACAGGACTAGTTTTATTATATAAAGAAATCTTACTAATTGAAGTTAATCCATCAAATATTTGCACATCTAATTTTTGATTCATATCTTGATAAAATTTTTTATCTATTATATATTCATTAGATATTAATTTTTCTTCTTTCAATTTATATTTATTATCATAAATTGCAATTTTATAATTTTTTTTGCTTAAATCACCATCAATTAATATTTTATAATTTTCAGCATTATTTAAGATAAGATCATTGTTACTACTAAAAGTTGGCTCGGTATATTTAAATTTATAAGGATTTTTAACTGCTATACTATCCCCTAATTTATCATATGCATATACAATTAACTTATATTTTAAATTATATTCAAGCATATTTAGATCAATTTGATTTTCATTCTCATAAATTGTTTTAGAATATATCGGAATATTATCACTATTATATACTACTATATCATAATATTCAGCAGCTTTTACTTTTTCAAATTTAATACTAAAATTAGTAGATACATTCTCTACATCGATAATATTAAAGCTACTTAATATTTTACCGCCATTTAATATAAATGCTGAAACTAGAAAAGTCACGCCTATAAAAGTAAATAATATTGATATTAAAGCAATAATAATTTTTTTCATATACTCCTACTTTCTAAAACATTATATAATAGTTTAAAAAATAAAAAAAGGCATTAGCCTTTAAATTTTATTAAAAATATCTTTTTTTCTAATTAAAATATATGCTAAAGTAGCTATGCCAATTATCGCAACTGCTTCAATCGGCATTTTAACTTCTGAAGTTTTAACATTTCCAACTGGAGTGGTACTATCACTTATGATACAATCAATATACTGTTTATCTACTTTAACAATTGGTCTAACAATAAATTGAGGACTTTCAGTAACAGAAGTAATATCATAAGATTCTAAAGTAGCTACTGGAGTTAAAGAATCACCATTATAACTTTCATTAAATGTTACCGCAAACACTGAAGCATTAGTCGCGCTAGTATCAGCTATTTGGGTCCAGTAATTATATCCTGATGGATCAGTAAATGCATCGGTTTTAGTAGGAGCTATAAAATCTCTATCCCCCATTATTTCGTATTTACCACTAGTACCAGTTGTTAAACCTAAGGCAGTTAAATCTTCAGCATTTAATAAGCGAGGTGAACCTATAATACGCCATCCTTGAGTCCCATTTATTAATACATTATATATAGGAAGAGCATCTTCTAAAACCGTAGTAACTTCATCGTGCTCTCCAGGACGAATCTGATCATAAACGGTTATACTATTTCGATAATCTTCAAAATTTTCCACGTTTCCATTTAACATCATCCACACATATTGTTCCCCGGCAGCACTAGGTCTCATAACATGAAATTCTTTCTTTTCTTGATCATTAGCTATAAAGACTTCAAGTCGATCCCCAATTTTAAAAGTATCTGAATATTCAGCGGCGCTAACAGAAACAGGTATAAATAACAAAGTAGCAACTAAAATAAAAATTTTTTTCATAAATTACACTCCTTATTTTATTTTGTATCAATCTATTATTAATATAACATAAAGAAAAGAAGTTATCAAGAAATATATATATTCTTTACAGGGCATTTTTACTGTATTATATTAAAATATTATTACTTCACAACTTTATATTATAATAAACAAATTTTTATTTTAAATTATTTGACACATGATTTAAAGCATTGTATATTTA
>JAQVZB010000022.1 GCA_029004695.1 Bacilli bacterium
GTAATATTTGTTAAAATGTTCATAGATTGGTACCTCCTAATATTATGTATCTGCTTGACACACTAATATTATATCAAAGGCACCAATCTTTTTATATGCCTTCAACCTACAAACATTTTACACCAAGGATATATCAGGAAACCTTGACAAAATTTGTAGGAAATTGTAAAATTAAAATACAATACAATATCTATATATGACATATAATTGATGTATTTATGAAAAAGAATATTTTTTTAGATGAATAAGCAGTATCTTTCATCAAATCTATTTCAAAATTAATTTTTTGAAATAGATTGAATTGATACTGCTTTTGTGTTATACCGCCTTACTTAATGACTATTATCCTATAATAGGATATAGAATACAAAAAAGATTGGAGGTAAAAAATGAAAAAAATATGTTTATTTTTAGAGCTTTTTATATCTGGACAAGTTGGTGTAATGGACTCAAGCTAGACTATTTGATTAAGAAATATTTGTGAAACAAAAAAGTATGGAAAGGAAAATAAAATGAAAAAGAATATTATACTAAGTATTGCAATGATTATAGGTATATTTGTGTTTGCACCAAGTGTAAAAGCAGCATGTGCTTATGGAATCCCTTCACCTCAAATATATACTAATGGAACTTGGAAAACCGATTACAAGCAAGATGTTGTTACAACAGCAGCTTCATGCTATGGTTCTAATACCTCAGTCTACTTTTCTGATGGTTCTTATCTCCCTATGGGTAGATTCTATATACATGCAGAATTATGGGAAGAAGACCCACCAGGAAATGCTCATGAAAAAGTAAAAACATATAGAGGATACAATAGTGGATATACTTTATTATCTTGGACTTATATAGGCATAACTACTTCTGGATTAATAGATAGTACAGGAGATCAAACTTGTGAATTATATATGAAATTTAAAATAGAAACTATTGATACATCTCCATTCACAATTATGGATTCAGATTTATTTAGATATACTATGTGTATGTCATAGTTAGAAAGGTTGAATGAAAATGAAATTAAAAAATAAGAAACTAGGAATATTTACAATTGCATTAGTATTAGGCTTATTAATTGGAATTTTTTCAAATGAAAATTCCTTAAAAGTAAATGCTGAAAACGTTGAAAATGAAATCGGTTTTACAAAACAAGGCTGTTTTAAAGAGATGGAAGATAATTGGATATATTATTTTGATATTCTAGATTATAAAGACACATCAGAAAATTACTATGCTTTTGATGGATATAATGTTAAATATACTTATTTGAAAGATTATACGATTAAGATGATAAATGCAGAAACTAATGAAGTAACACAAAAAATTACCAGTGAAACACCTATTCTTTCAAGATCTGATAATTTTGGTAGTGAAATTGTTGAAATTAATAAATATTTTAACAAAAAACAATTTAATAGTATTATTACTCTTTCAGATTTAAGTGATTTGAATACGACATATATATCAAAAGATTTATTAGTTGAAATGTTTAATAATGCTTTATCTTCTAGTGTTGAAGATAAGCCTGGCAAGTATATAAGTTATAGTCATTTAGGAAAAATAATGGTTGATTCTACTGATGATGAACTAAAAGGAAAATGGGAACTAACATATATAAATGATTATGGTTATTTAAAATATGTAGCAATTAATTTAAAACTTGAAGATGGAAATTACTTATCGGATACAGGAAAATATTCTGATTTATTGAAAAAAATTGAAAATATAATAGAAAAAAATCAATCTTTTAAAAATGTTTCAATAACTGAATTATCTAAAGAAATGAGTACAGATTTAAATAGTTTATTAGATAAAGCTAATAAAAATATTAGTACAGAATAAAGAAAATTTATATGTCAAAAAACAACGGTGATATTAAAATATTTAAGGAGTGAAATAATCACTCCTTATTTAATTTTTGTTTAATAAATATTATTTAATTAATGCTAAAAATATGGTAAACTAAATGTAGAGTGATTATTGTATATAAATGTAATATAATTATTTTGAGGTGAGAGGATGAATGGTAAAAGAATTGGAGAAAACATCGCTCTTTTAAGAAAGAGAAAAGGCCTTACTCAAAAAGCACTTGGTGATAAATTATATGTTACCGATAAAGCCATTTCAAAATGGGAAAGAGGAATTAATTTACCTGATCTAAGCATAATTGAAAAACTTTCTGAAGAGTTAGACACTAATATTTATGACTTATTGCAAATAGAAAATCAAGATGATTTTAATAAAAGTGATTTAAAGAATATGATAAAAGTTCTTAATAAGAAAAATAGTAAAAAAAATAAAATAATAGTGTGTGGAAGTATTGTAATTATTGTTTTAATCATTGGATTATTTAAAAATATTAGTTTTGGTTATGATTTAAAAAAATATGAATCAGAAGAAAAAAGTATCGAATTAGGAATTCCAAAATTTTCATTTATGAATAAAAATAATGATGAAAGCTATTCGTTTAAAAATTTAAGGAGTTCTCATGTTGTTAAAGGTGAATTTAAAGAATATTTGAAAACATTAGAATACTTATCTTGTAATGATACAATTTATTATTATGATAAAGATAATAATATATCAATAATCGATTATAAAGTTAAAGATAATTTGTTATTTACATCAGCCAATATTTTAATAACTAATAATGATTATTGTTATATGGAAACTTTAAATGAATATAGTAAATATATAAAAGTTAATGAAGGGTATTCTATGAATTATACTAGAAATGTAGTTAATGGGAAATTAGAAGATATTGATGGTAAAATAACTATTGTTTTATCGTTACTTGATGATGAGGCAAATAAATTTAGAATAGATCTTAAAGTAATTAAACAACATAATACTTATGGCGAAACTCTAGAGCATTCACTAGGAACATATGAAATAAAAAATGGGAAGTTTATTTATTATCGAGATAAAATTTTAGAATTTGATTCAATAGTTCAAATACCAACAGTTTCAACTTTTACTATTGAAAATAAGAAATTAATTTTAGATGAAAACTATTTATTTAAGTATACTGATAAAGTAGTTTTAATGTGAGGTACATATGAAGAAAAAAATAATCATAAGTTGTATAGTCTTAATTTTTTTGTTGATATTGATAGTTGTATTATATAATTATTTAGAATATAAGAACAATCAAAAACTAATTCAAAATAATACAAGATATGAAGAAATAAAAAATGATGTTAATAAAGAAATGAAAAGATATTTTTCTGTAACTCGGCCAACCTGTAATGTGGAACAAGCTGTTCAAAAAATTCCGGATGGCGAGTTAATTTACAATGGTGGAATGGATAAAGAAAAGTTTTTAGATGTTGATGGTAAAAGTTATTGTGATACTATTACCTATGCAACTTGTGTAGAAAAAAATAAATGGGAATATAAAATATATATAAGATGTAAGGATTATACAGATGATGAATTTGTTGATTGGGATTAAAAAGAATGAAATTTATTTTCGACACTTTTAGACTGCTAAAGAAACAAGAAAAGTTAAAAAATTATCAGAAGAATTAAATCCAACTGAATAAAATTTTAATATATTATCATTTATATTAAAACAGATTAGCTTTTTTTGCTAATCTATTTATTTTTAATAATTATATAGTAATCATATTTTATTCTTTACTTAGTTCACACTTATAAGTATATAATGAACATTTTATTATTTCGTAATCAGAACCATACCCAGCAAATGCGGATAGATAAATATAATTGTCTTGTATATGGTCTATAGTTGCAATTAAAAGTCCTTTAGGTGTTTCAGGTATTTCAAATTTTAATTCTTTCTTAACTATCTTTTCATAATTAAGTGTATATTCAGCGATTAAAGGACTAGAGTATTTTCCTATAGCATATAATTTATTTCCATAAAATACATTGTACTCATCATTTGCAGATGTACGATAATCACTAGACTCAATTTTATCAAGCAAAATGTAATCATCAGAAGATATTTTATAAAACAGCCCTCTTATACTTATTTCAGATTTTTCTGGAGTGATATCAGCAATTGCATATGTATTATTTACTCCATATTCTGGAGTATAAGTATAAGTAAAAATATCTTTTCCACTCAAATTATAATGTTCAAAGTCAGCAAATCTATCTTCTTCGTTTTTGCTACATCCACATAAGGTTAATAGTAATATTTAGATGATGATTATAAAAAGGATAAAAAACAAGATAAAGATTTCTATATATGATAAGAAAACTATGATCACATCCTTTATAAATCATCAAATAAGTGTTAAAATCAAATTGGATGTGGTCGATAGTTTTAATAGCAAGAAGGAGGAAATAATATGGCTGTAAAACTATTAGACAAAAAACAAGCAACTAAAGATGGTCGAAAATGGATATTTTATGATTGGGTAACACAATTAGATGGTTCACGCAAAAAATACTTTTCAAAGAAATATGCCAGCAGAAAGGAAGCTTTAGACGCTGAAAAAGAGTTCTTAACCAAATATACTAATATTGGAGTTAACACTTCTAATATGACCTTTAAAGAGCTTTATTTATCATATTACAACTATCAAGCAGATAAAGTTAAATTTACTACTATAAAAACATATAAAGATAGAGTTAAATTCTTTAAGGATTTAGATAATGTTAAAGTAAATGACTTCTCTATTCTACATTTTGAGAGATGGAAAGAATATATTAATAAACAAAATATATCTACTAATTATAAAAATCATTTATATAAATTCTTTAAAGCTATCTTAAATTATGGTAGTAAATGGTATAGATTAAATTTTGCCGGTATGTATTTGAAGATGACTAACTTTACTGATTCAAATGAAATACCTAAAGAAATGGATTTTTATACTTATGATGAATTTCAAAAATTCATCGCTTGTGAAGAAGATGTTTTATATAAAACATTGTATGAAACATTATACTATTGTGGATTACGCAAACATTAAGAGTTAATAAAAATGTTGTATCTTACATTGAAGGTAAAAAATTTAGAATTACTACTCCTAAAACAAAAAGTAGTAATAGAATACTACCTATGCCTGATATATTAGTAAATGGCTTAAAGCAAGTTTATGAAAACTTCAAAAAATATCAAAACTTCAATAAGAAATGGTTTGTATTTGGTGGTGTTGAACCAATAAGTAATGGTAAGATTAGAACTCATAAAATTAGTAATTGTAATAAAGCAAAACTTAGAGAAATAAGAATACACGATTTTAGACATAGTTGTGCTTCTCTACTTATAAATAGTGGTGCCAATATCAATATGGTAGCTAAATATCTAGGACATACTAAAATTGATGAAACACTCAATACATATTCGCACTTATTTAAGAATAAAATGAATGATATCGTGAATATAATAAACAATTTATAGCAAGTTGGGTAATCTCAATGGTATCTAAAATATAAATAAAAAATCAGAAACCCTTGAAAAATCAAACAAAAATGGAGCCTCTCGGCTCCTTCAGGGGGTTTTGGTTGATACACTCCAACATTAAAATCGTTAGAAGTATACCTAAGCATAATATTTAATATTATGCCTAAATTAATAATATAGGAATTTCAATTCTTTGTCAATTACTTTTATTTAGTTTCTTAAGTTCTTCGTAGTATAAAACTTCACATACTATTACATAAGGTATAACATACCAAAATGCTACAATAATAATTAAATACCAGCCAATAAAGCTTAAAGCAAATTTAAAATAATCCCATTTATAACCCTTAATTAATTGAGAACTTTCTTTAATACATTGAATAGGATCTCTTTGGCCATCAGCCATAATAAATGATGCAAAATGGAACATTATTGCTAATATAATTCCCGGAATAATAAATAAGAACATTCCAAATGTTATTAAAAAACCAGTTATAAAGAACAAAGCAAAAACGAAGAAAAATATATTATAAGGTTTAAATATAACTTCGATTTTAAATTCGTTATCTCTAACTATTTTAAATACATACACTAGTAATCCGATTGTTAATGGATACATTATTATTTGGATTAGTGATTTTATTAAAGAACGATACCCTTCATTAATAACATTTTCATCAATTATAAAGAATATTAATAAAATAGTTACTTCTATTATTAAATAAGGAATAAATACTTTCCATAAATTTGTTTTTAATATTTCTTTAGCTTGTTTTTTTATTTCTTTTCGATTCATAATTACCTTTAATCTATGAAGATTATACTTTCTAATATTTTTTCTTGATTTGGAAATGACTTAATATTTTTTAAATTATTTAATAAAAAGTTTTCACTATCCTTTTGACATTGTAATAATATTTTATAATCATTTTTTAAATTAGCGATTTTAAAATTCATATCTCCACTTTGTTTTACGCCAAATAAATCACCTGTTCCTCTTAACTGAAAATCCTTTTCACTTATATAAAAGCCATCATTACTTTCTTCTAAAACTTTTAATCTTTCTTTTTCATAATTACTTATTAAAAAGCATTTACTTTGAAGATCACTTCTTCCAACTCTTCCTCTTAATTGATGAAGAGTAGCTAGACCAAATCTCTCAGCATTAAATATTACCATTGTTGTCGCATTTTTGACATCTATTCCAACTTCAATAACAGTGGTTGATATTAATATTTTTATGATATTATTCTTAAAATCATTCATAATTTGTTCTTTTTCTTTTGCCTTAATTTTACCATGAATCGTTCCAATTGGGATTCTTTTATTATAGGCAGTATCAAACTTTTCTTTGATTGAATTAATATCTTCAATATTTAGTTCTTCGTTTTCATTTACTAAAGGAACAATAACATAAACTTGATGGCCTTTTTTAATTTCTTCTAGTATATCAAATAATACTTCTTTAATATCATTTTCAGAAATTAATTTAGTAATTATTTCTTTATTATTCTGCGGTTTTGTTTTAATAAATGAAATATCCATATCACCATAGATAGTTAGTGCTAAAGTTCTTGGAATTGGCGTTGCGCTCATATAGATAACATCAACATCTTTTCCTTTTTCTTGTAAATTTTTTCGTTGTTTAACTCCGAAGCGATGTTGTTCATCAGTTATCACAAGACCTAAATTATGAAATATTATTTCTTCATTAAGGACTGAATGAGTACTTATGGCAATGTTAACCTTATTATCTTTTATTTCTTTAATTATTTCTTTTCTTTCTTTTATTTTAGTTGAACTGGTTAATAAAATCGCTTTTATTTTATAGTTTTTAAATAGTGTTTTAAAGTTTTTAAAGTGTTGATAAGCTAATATTTCGGTAGGTACCATAATAACTCCTTGATAACCAGCTAGAAAATTTATATATAAAGAGATAAAAGCCATGATAGTTTTACCGCTTCCAACATCACCTAAGATTAATCTGTTCATTCTTTTTGGCGATTTAAAATCTTTTATAATTTCTTGTAAAACTTGATTTTGATCTTCGGTTAATTTAAAAGGTAAATTATTAATAAATTCTTGTAATTTATATTCATCAAAAATCTTAATATTTTCTTTTTTCTGAACTTGTTTTTTTTGTTTTAAATAATTTAGTTTTAACATATAAATAAATAATTCTTCATAAGTAAGCATTAACTTACTTTGTTTTATTTGATTAGAAGATGCAGGCTGATGGATATATTTTAAAGCTAATTTTTTATCAATAAATTTATATTCTTGATTTAAATAATTAGGGATATAATTTGGAATATTAATATTCATATTTAAAGTATTATCAATTATTTTATTAAAATTTTTTCTTTTAATATTAGCCGTTAAATGATAAATAGGCTCTATTTTATCTTCAATAATGGGAGTTAATTTTATATCTGAAGCAGTAAAAGTATTTTTTAATTTATTATATTTACCTATTAGAGTTATTAATTTATTAATTTTTAAATTATTTTTAAGAAAAGCTCGATTAAAGATGACAACATTAATAATAACATTGTCCGTTTTTAAATTGAAAGATAACTTATTTAAATTTCTTTTTATATATATAACTTTGGATATGGACTGAATATAACCATTTATAACAACTTCTTTATCATCATCAATTTCATTTATATTTATTGGCTTAAAATAGTCATAACGAAAAGGATAATAGGTTAATAAATCTTCTACCGTATTAATATTTAACTTGTTAAATTCGGAAATCGTTTTTAAGCCAATTCCCTTAATTTCTTCTAACATTTTACCCTCCATTTTTTATTTTTATAAATCTCACAAAAAGTGTTGACAAAAATTACCTTTTAATATAGTATATAAAGCACCAATTCACTTTAAGGCGAATTGGTGCTAGTATCACACTAGCCAACCCCTTTTTATTCTTTGAAGTCGACCTCAGGGGGCGACTTCTTTTTTATTTGTTGGCTATATTATTATAATATTCATATCTTTTAATAGCAGCTTCTTTATTTAAAAAGAGTAATTCTTTAGCTACTACAGGATCTTTAATGTTTAAGGCATTATATCTTACTTCATTATTTAAGAATTCTTCATATTTATCAAAGTTAGGTTCTTTTGAATCTAAATATAACTTGTTATCTTTATAACGCATTAAAATATTATAACCAGATTCAACACCTAATTTTTGTTTTTGAACACTATTAGATAATCCACCTTTAATACCATGTTCAACACATGGTGAATAAGCTATTATTATTGAAGGGCCATCATGTTCTTCGGCTTCTTTAAAAGCTTTAATACTATGCATCATATTAGCACCTAAACTTATTTCGGCGACATAAATATTTGGATATGTCATTGCAATTCTAAATAAATCTTTTTTATGGGTTCTTTTACCCATATTAGCAAATTCAGCTACGGCTCCTATTTTACTTGCTTTACTAGATTGACCACCAGTATTAGAATAAACCTCACTATCTAATACTAATATATTGACATTTTTACCACTAGATAAAACATGATCAATCCCACCGAAGCCGATATCATATGCCCAACCATCACCGCCAATTGTCCAGACACTTTTAGGGGTTAAATATTCAATTAAATCTTCTGGTAAATATTTTTTAGCTGCTGTTTCTAATTCTTTTGTTTTTTGATAATCATTTTTATTTAAAGTCCAATTTTCATAAAATTTAATAACATCTTTATTTTTAGATAGTTTTAATATTTTTTCGATTCTTTTTTGCATTTTAGTATAAGTTTCTAAGATACCTAAACCAAATTCAGCATTATCTTCAAATAAACTATTAGCCCAAGATACTTTATATGGGGTTGATGGACATGATGCCCCATAAATACTAGAGCAGCCAGTAGCGTTAGCTATAACTAGCTTTTCACCAACTATTTGAGTTAACAATTTTAAATATGGAGTTTCACCACAACCAGCACATGCACCACTAAATTCAAATAGGGGTTTTTTAAACTCGACGCCCCTAATTGTATCAAGAGGATATTCAGGATTATCATGATTATTAAATAAATCATCGGCTAATTTTTGGGTTTCATCTTCATATTTACCAAAACTGAAACATTTTTTAGGACATTCTTTGATACATACTCCACAGCCGGTACAATCAGCTTCACTTAAAGCAATAATAAAATCTTTATCTTTTTCGATCGCATTTATTGCTTGATTAGAATATTTATTTCCTTTATTTAATAAAAATTGTCTTATTACTGAGTGAGGACATATCATTGAACAGATACCGCACTGAATACAATTAGTTTTATCCCATTTAGCAACTAATTGAGTTAAATTTCTTTTTTCTAAGGAACTTGTTCCACCTGGAAAATGACCATCAGTATTATTAATTAACTCACTTACTTTTAAATCATAACCTTTTCGAGCATTAATAATACTAAAAAGATCTTTTTTAATGTTGAAATCAATTGTTTTTTCATCATTTATATTAACTAATTTAATTTCTTTTTTACTTTCTTTAATACTATTTATATTAGCTTCAACTATTTCTTTACCTTTTACTTTAAATCTTTCCGTTACTGATTTAATTAAAATATTTTCATAATTAGGATAATTAAGTAATTCAAAAATATTAGCTTCCATGATAATACTTATTTTTCCTTTAATGTTATTTTTAACCGAAATATTTTCAGCATCAATTGTATAAACTTTATTTTTTTTATCAATGATGATCTTTTTAACATTATTAGGTAAAAATTTATTTAATTCTTCTTCATTTTTTGAAGTATTAATTAAAATTGTTCCTTCTTCATTAATATTTGATATCATATCAAATTTGTGAAAATATTCATCTTTAGAAATTACTATTAATTCTGGGTTAGTTGTATAGTATGGAGCTTTTATTAACTTATCACTAAACCTTAAGTGATTTATCGTAACTCCGCCACTTTTTTTCGAATCATACTCACTATATCCTTGAATGTAATTGTCAGTTCCTATAATCTTTAATATATCTTTACTAGTACTAACTAAACCATCTGATCCAAAGCCATAGATTTTTATTTCTTTATAATTTCTTTTATTTTGGTATTCATATTTTTTTAAACTAGTATTAGTTACATCATCATCAATACTAATCGTAAAATTGTTTTTAGGATTATTTTCTAGCATCATAAAGACATCATATATATCATTTGGAGTTGTATTTTTACTAGATAAACCATATCTTCCTCCATAGATATTAATATCTTTATCATTTAATATTGATAAAACATCTAAATATAAAGGTTCCCCTACACTACCATGTTCTTTAGTGCGATCTAATACTGCAATACATTTTGCGCTTTTTGGTAATGCTTTTTCTAAATGTTTTTTACTAAAAGGTCGATATAAATGAACTTCAATTAAACCATATTCATTTTTTACTTTATTAATATTATGTAAAACTTCTTTGACGGTATCACAAACTGAACCCATAGCAACTATGACATATTTAGCTAAAGGACTGCCATAATAATTAAAAGGTTGATAATCAGTTTTAATTATTTTATTTAATTTTTGCATATTTTCATTAACAATATCAGGAATTTTATCATAATATATATTTTTAGCTTCCATCATTTGAAAATAAATATCTTCATTTTGAGTTGTTCCTTTGGTAATACTTTTTCCTGAATTTAAAGCTCTTTTGCGAAATTTATTTATTTTATCAATATTTACTAAGGCTTTTATTTTATCATCTGTTATTTCATCAATAACATTTACTTCATGACTAGTTCTAAAACCATCAAAAAAATGTAAGAAAGGAATACTACTATCAATCGCAGATAGATGAGCAATTAAAGCTAAATTATAGGCATCTTGAACATTAGTACTTGCTAAAATCGAAAAACCAGTCATTCTCGTAGCATAGATATCTTGATGATCGCCAAAGATACTTAAGGCATGAGTAGACAAACTTCTTGAAGCAACATGAATTACTCCAGGAAGCATTTCCCCTGCCATTTTATACATGTTAGGCAACATTAATAGTAAACCTTGACTTGAGGTAAAGGTTGAAGCTAAAGAACCAGAAATCAAAGCCCCATGAAGAGCTCCAGCTGCCCCTCCTTCACTTTGCATTTGAATAACATTAACATTATCATTAAAGATGTTTTTTTCATTATTATTACTTAATAAATCCATTTGACTAGCCATTGGACTTGAAGGAGTAATTGGATATATGAAACTTATATCACTTAATTTATACGCCATTTTAGCGCATGCTGCGCAACCATCTATTATTTTCATTATATCCCATCTTTCTATGTTAATTATATTATAAATAGTATTCTTAAGCAAATAAAAACAATATTAGGCTCTTTCAAATAATATTGTCTTACTATTTTCATATTCAAATATATTATTGAGATTTAATTTGGAAATATTATCAGACCAATTATCACTACATCCGATTATAATATATTGATCTTTTTTCAATAAATTATTAATGCTATTTATATCAAGGCAATTATTAATATTAGGTATATTTATAATATCTTCCCACATTATTATCTCATTTTTATTTTTTATTAAAGTTTCTTCATATACTATTTTATAATTAATATTTATAACTTCATTAAAAGCTGATTTAAAACAAAATAGTTCAGCAGGTGAAATATTATTACTTAAAATAAATTTTACTTTGGTATTAATTAATTTCGTATTTATTTTATTTTTTCGAAAAAAACAATTTATTTCTTTAACTAATTTTTGAACATTATATATTTTATTATTTTTTATAATATTAAGTTTAATTTTTTCTTTAATTAATTTGTTGGTTTTTTTATTATAAATATAAATATTATAATCAGTTATTTTAACAATATAGATATTATCACGTCCTTAATGATTTATATTTTTTTTTAGTTATTTCCCCACCTTTTAAATGTCTGGTTTTTAAATGATTATCCATGATTATTTTTATTTGTTCATAAAGAGGCTTATTTATTTTTTTTAATCTTTCTGTTATATCTTTATGAACTGTACTTTTACTTATATTAAAAGACTTAGCCGTTTCTCTGACGGTAGCATTATTTTTAATAATATATAATGCTTCTTTTATTATTCTTTTTTTGATATTAAACACCCCTAATAAATTATATATATTAGGGGTGATTTTTAGGATAAATCTTTAATGTTCATTTGATAAAAAGTTTCAGGATTAATATAGACACCATTATTTATTACTTCAAATAAGAGCATATTTTCACTATCAGTTTTAATTTTATTATTACCACTTGTTCCAATTATATCCCCTTGTTTTAATGTATCACCAACTTTAACATCAACTTCATTTAAACTTTGATAAATTGTAGTTAAATTATTAGAATGTTTTACGGTAACAATATTTCCGATTAAATCATCGGCTTTAACATCTTCAACTGTTCCATCTAATACGATATTTACTTCAAAAGTTTCTTCGCTAGCATATAGAATTCCTGTGTTTGGCATGTAAGTATTTTGATAAAGGATTAATGCATTTTCTTGAACTTTTGCATCATCATTTTTATCATAAAATCCTTTAACAATTTTTACTTTTTCACTTGTAAAAGGTTTTGATATCTTTTCATTGGTATACTCTATTACAGGTACTTCTGTATTTTTAATTACTCCTCTAAATACATAAGATAAATTATCATATGATAATGTTCCAGCTTTTAAAGTTTTTCCTACTAAAAATAAACTAGATACAATAGCTCCTATAGAAATAATATAGACACAAATTACTACCCAACTCTTTAACTTGTATTTTGGTTTCATATAAACACCTTCCTAGTTAAAGTTTGAGTAATATTTCAAAATTTATACTAGATTTTGGTAATTTTTACATTATTGTAATAATATTTTAATATTTCATCATAAGTATAGCCTTCTTTGGCCATCCCATTAGCTCCGTATTGACTCATTCCTACCCCATGACCATATCCTTTAGTAGTAAAAATATAGTAATTTTCTTTTTTCGTAATAGTAAAGTCAGTGGATCTCAAAGATAGAATTTGTCTTATGTCTATTCCTGAATAAAGATTATCATTTATTTTGATTGCCGATACCCTACCGGTTTCATTTTTAGTAATATGTTGAATATTTATTCTTTCTTTAATATTTAAGATCGTTTTTAATTCTTCTTCTGGCATTATCTTTTCAAATATAAAATTTTTTATTTCGGAATTATCCCATTTTGATGGTTTACTTTCTATTTGGGCATCTTTAAAAACATTTTTAGAGTTTTCAGTATAGCCATTACTCATTGAAAAATAAAAAGCTTTTAATATTTTATCTTCTCTTTTAAGAACTAAATTATTAGTTTCTTTAATGCATTTTTTGATTTTTTTAGAGAATTTATTATAATCTAGACCCCATTTTACTTTTAATTCGTCATTTGTTAAATAAACCTGGTCATTAATAGTTGAAGTAATATTTATTTCATTATTTTTCTTATTACTTAAAACATAGCTTCTTGATGCTACAGCTTGAGCTTTTAATGCTTCTTCATGAAACAAAGCTGGCATTTCAGCAGCAACAACCCCAAAAATATAATCTTCTAAATTAATACTTATTTTTTTATCGGTTAAATTAATCATTATTTCTTCTTTTTTTGTATCATCAAAAAAAATAGTCTTGTATTTTACTACAAAACTGATAATACTAATGGGTAACAAAAAGAGAATAAGATAGATTAATTTTTTTATAATTATTCCTCCTAATTATTATTGTATCCAAGCTGATAAAAGTATTTTATCAAATAATCTGAATTCTCCACTTATAACATCTATTTGCACTGGTTTATTTTCTTTTTTATTAACCAAAAATTCATATTCAATCGTATATCCTAAACCAAAATATTTTTTCTTTACCATTCCTTCTTCGGAAGCAATATCTATTTTATCTTGATTTAATAATATTAAAGGTTCTATTTTAGTATTATTATTAAATCTTTTGGTTTCAATAAAAATAAATATAAGATAAATTAATAATAAAAAACCAATTATAATTAATACTTTTTTCATAATAACCTACTTGCATTTAAAAACTCGATAATAAAACTACCAAGTAAATAACCTAGAGCTAAAGATATTATAAATATAAATACTTTTGCTTCATTTTTATAATTCTTTTTAAAAAAATTATTAAAGTTTATTCCTGATAAAGCAAAAACACTTAAAAGGACTGAAAAAGTATATATTAATACTTTATACATTATATTCTCCTTCTTCAAATTTAGTAATTTTATTAATTCGTCTTAAGTGTCTTTCTTCATTGCTAAATTTAGTATTAATAAAGATGTCAAGTATTTTAATTAAATCATTAATATTAATTTTAGTACTTAAAGCTATGATATTCGCATTATTATGTTCTTTACATAAAGAAGCCTCATTTATATTTGAAACACGGGCACATCTGATGCCCTTAACTTTATTAGCTGCAATACTCATACCAATTCCCGTACCACATAATAAAACTCCTAAATCAACATCATCTTTTGATACTGCATTTCCTACTAAAAAAGCATAATCTGAATAATCATCTACAGGAGTATTACTTGGGCTTAAATCAACTATATTATAATTTTTAGATTCTAAATATTTTATGATTTCTTTTTTTATTAATTCGCCATTATGATCTGTTGCAATAGCTATTTTCATTTTTTATCACCTAATTTATTGTAGCATTTTAATATTTTATTAGCAATAAAGAAAATAATTTAAACTAAAATTGCAAATTGAAACATTAAGTGTCCAGTGCCATGATATTAATTTTAATTGATGATCTATATTTCTAATTTTACCATATTTGAACTTTTATAATCAAACATAGGTCTTAAATAATTATTTAACCAGT
>JAQVZB010000023.1 GCA_029004695.1 Bacilli bacterium
GGAAATGGAGCTTTAACTTATCCAGTCGGATTAATAACAGCTGATGAGATAGCCTTAGCAGGATTAGTTTATGGAACAGCTAATTCAACAAATTATTTATATACAAATCATCATTGGTGGTCTATCTCGCCGTTCTTCATGGATTCTAGTGGCTATGCGGTCGTGTGGAGCGTGTACTCCTCGGGGCGTCTGGACTACAACGGCGTGGACTACGTCGTCGGGGTCAGGCCGGGAGTTTCAATTCGCTCTGAGACACAAGTAACTGGAACAGGAACGAGTAGTGATCCATATATTGTGGTGGTTCCGTAATATAATTGTCGACTCTCAATCTTTGCACGCCGTCACCTGAAAACTCTTTGAATTATATAGTAGGAGTAATTGTTGCATGCTAGCTCTTTAATAAGACGTTATCACAAGTTAATTATATTTATAAAATTGTAATTGTAAGTTAAAAATATTAGTGTTATAATGAAAAAGAGTGAGGTTTTATAATGATTAAGGATAAAAATATCCTAATTCAAAATGGCGTGGATTTAAATAAGAGTTTAGAACTATTTGGAGACATGACTATGTATGATGAATCTCTTGGTGATTTTATGGCAGAAGTGGAAAATAAGCTATATAAAATAGCTCATTTTAAAGACGCCATAGATATGCCCAACTATGCCATTTTAGTCCATTCATTAAAAAGTGATGCTAAATATTTTGGTTTTACAAAATTAGCTGAACTTGCTTATGAACATGAATTAAAAAGTAAAGAAAAAAATATTATATTTGTGAATGATAATTATAATAGTCTTATTGATGAAGCAAATCGAATTGTTGAAGTAGTCAAGAAATATTTATCATCAGGTAGTAACATTATCTCACCGACAATAAAAAAAGAAGATGCTCCTAGTAAGGTTTTCTCAATTGATAATAATAAAAAAACCATCTTAGCGGCAGACGATTCTGAAATTATTATTAATTTTATCAAGAAAATATTTGCAAATGAATATAATTTATTATTTGCAAGTGATGGCGAAGAAGCTATTAATTATATAAATCAAAATTCTAATTATAAAATTGTTGCCTTATTATTAGATTTAAATATGCCTAAAGTAGATGGATTTAAAGTCCTTGAGTTTATGAAACAAAATAATTTATTTGATAGTATTCCAGTTTCAATAGTGACAGGTAATGATTCTAAAGAAATTAATTTAAATGCTTTTGAATATCCGATTGTTGATATCTTAAAAAAACCATTTACTCCTGAAGCAGTAAAAAATATTGTTGAAAGAACTATAAATTCTAAACAAAGATATTAAATAATAATATCTTTTTTTTATATACTTATTCGACATAGTTTGACGTCTATTTACATTTATTGACAAAACTTGTCAATATGTTTTATAGATTATTGACGATTTCTATACTATAATTATCATAGCGTGAAGTATAGAAGGGAAAACAAATGGAAAAGAAAATACGCGTTTTTATGGTTGACGACAACCAAGAAGTTGTTAAAGCAGTAAATGAGTATTTTAGCAGTCACGCAGTAATAGATGTAATCGGTAGTGCAAATGATGGAGAGGATGCCTTAAATCAATTAATATTAAATCAAGATTATTATGATATCATTGTAATGGATTTAATAATACCTAAAATGGATGGTTTAAGTGTACTTGAAGAATTAAAAAAGCGAGGAATTAATAAGAAGAGTATAATTATTACTGGGATGAATTCACTAGAAATAATTAAAAAATCGGCTGATATTGGGGTTAATTATTATATGTTAAAACCATTTAAATTTGAAGCGCTAGAAAATCATATAATAAATTCAGTGACCAATCACAGTACAGAATTAACGATAGCTAATCAAGACTTAAAACAAGCTATTACTAACTTATTACATTCCTTAGGTATACCTTCTCATATTAAAGGGTATATGTATATCCGCGATGGGATTAGTTTAATGTATAACAAACCATCAATGATTGGAGCTATTACTAAAGAATTATATCCTGAAATAGCAGATAAATACGACACGACAACAAGTAGAGTAGAGCGGGCAATCCGTCATGCTATTGAAGTCAGCTGGAGTAGGGGAGATTATGATTTAATGGAAGATATTTTTGGTCATTCAGTTGACTATGATCGAGCTAAACCAACTAATTCGGAATTTATTGCAACTCTTGCCGATAAATTGAGATTAGAACGAGCTTATGAATAAAAAATAAATATAATCCTCATTATATACATAAAATATATAAGGAGGATTTTTTTATGAATAAATGTTACAATGCTGCCGTAAATAAAATATTAACTGATGCTGAAAAAGAAATGCTCGTTTTAAAACATCCCTATGTTGGAACTGAGCATTTATTATTATCTTTACTTAAGAAAGATAAAATAAAAAAGATATGCAATAATTATAATTTAACCTATCATAATTTTAAAACCGAATTACTTAATATAGTTGGTTCTTCATCTAAACAAAGTGAAATAATTCTTTATACACCATTATTAAAATTAATTATTAATAAAGCATATGATAAATCTTATGATGAAAAACAAGAATTAAATGAAATATATTTATTTTCTTCTTTAATAAATGAAAATGAAGGAATAGCTTTAAGAATTGTTGATAATATGGGAATTGATTTAAAAGAACTTAATAAAGAATTAAATAAACCAAAAATAGCTTATGAATTAGGGATTAATTTAAATGAAAAAGAAACTGACAAAATATTATTAAGAGAAAAAGAAATTGAAGAAGTAATGCAAATATTATTAAGGAAAAATAAAAATAATCCTTTATTAATCGGTAAAGCCGGGGTAGGAAAAACCGCTATCGTTGAAGAACTTGCTCGCAGAATAAAATTAGGAGAGGTTCCGGATAATCTTAAAAATAAAGAAATAATTTTAATTAATACTAGTACCCTAATAGCGGGTACTAAGTATCGTGGCGAATTTGAAGAAAGAGTCAATAATTTAATTAAAGAAGTAATTAATAACAAAAAAGTGATTTTATTTATTGATGAAATTCATAATATTGTCAAAACCGGAGCTTCTGATGGGTCAATAGATGCTGCAAATATCTTAAAACCATATTTAGCTCGTGGTGATTTATCAATAATTGGTGCTACTACTGTTGAAGAGTACAATGATTTTATAAAAAAAGATTCAGCTTTAAATCGAAGATTTGCTCCTATTAAAGTAAATGAACCTACTACTGAAGATATGAAATATATTTTAATGAAAATAAAAAAAGGCTTTGAAAAGCATTATAATTTAAAAATAAGTAAAGATTCAATCGATTATTTAATTAGTATGGCAGAAATATACTTTCAAAATTTGTATAATCCTGATAAATGTATTGATATTTTAGATTCAGTATGTTCAAAAAAAGTATTAGATAATTTTAATAAAAACAATAAAGATAATAAAATAAAAGAAGAAGATATAAAAAAAATTATTTATTTGCGTATTAATTTATATGAAATAAGTAAAGAAAAAATTGAAAATCTAAAAGGAGAATTATTATCTAAATATAATGAACAGATATTAAAAAATGTCTTAAATATTATTAAAGATAATAAACCAAACAAATATATGATTTTATCAGGAGCTGATCGAAAAAAGAAAGAAGAATTAATTAAAGTAATATCTAAAAAATTATTTATTAATTTAATAAATGTTGATTGCACGGAATTTAATGATGAATATAGTTTAAATAAGTTAATTGCTAATAATTATTTATATGATCAAATAAATGAAAATCCTTATTCAATAATTTTGTTTAATAATTATGAAAGTGCCAATAAAGTTCTTTTTAATTTAATTAATACTATGATTAATAATGGATATATTACTAATAATCGCAATGAAAAATTATTTCTTAATAATACCGTCATATTCATTTTGGATAATAAAACTAATTCAAGTATCGGCTTTAATAATAAAAAACACCTTTTATTTGCTAATTAAAAATGATAAAATGATTAATGGAGGTATGTTATGAAATTTTATAATACTTTAACTAAAAAAGTGGAAGAATTTATTCCACACAAAGAAGGAGAAGTTATATTTTATACATGTGGTCCTACCGTTTATCATGATCAACATATTGGAAATATGCGTAATTATATAAATCATGATGTCTTAGATAAAACATTAAGATTATTAGGTTATAAAGTTACCAGAATAATGAATATAACTGATGTTGGACATTTAACTGGTGATTCTGATTATGGTGCTGACAAAATGGTTAAAACAGCTCAAAAAGAAAATAAGTCAGTTATGGATATAGCTTCATATTATACTGACCGATTTTTTATTGATTTTGATTTTGTTAATAATAAAGTGCCAGAAATAGTATCACCGGCTACATCACATATTGATACTTATATTAAAATGATAACAACTTTAATTGCCAAAGGATATGCTTATTTTGCTGGAGGTAATGTTTATTTTGATACTTCAAAATTAGCTAATTATTATCAATTAACTAATCATAAAGAAGATGATTTGTTAATTGGAGCAAGAGAAGGAGTAGAAAAAGATGCTAATAAAAAGAATCAAGCAGACTTCGTTCTTTGGTTTACAAAATCAAAGTTTGATAATCAGGAATTAAAATGGGAATCTCCTTGGGGAACCGGTTATCCCGGGTGGCATATTGAATGTTCAGGAATATGTATGGATCATGGTGGCGAATATATTGATATTCATGGTGGTGGAGTAGATAATATTTTCCCTCATCATACGAATGAAATAGCCCAAAGTGAAGCTTATGTTGGTCATAAATGGTGTAATTATTGGTTTCATAATGAACATTTACTAGATGAAAGTGGTAAAATGAGCAAAAGTAAAGGTGCTACTTTAACAGTTTCATTATTAAAAGAAAAAGGCTATAATCCGTTAGCATTTAGATATATGTGTTTAAATAGTCATTATCGTAGTCAATTAGTATTTAGTTTTACTTCATTAAATAGTGCTGAGCAAGCTTATAAAAAATTAAAAAACAAAATAGCTTTAATTAAAAAAGAAGGCGATTTAGATGAAGCGGCTTTTAATTTCTATATTGGTAAATTTATTAATTCTTTAGAAGATGATTTAAATGTTGCTAATGCCATAACCGTACTCTATGATTTATTAAAAAATGATATGATAAATGGTTTTACTAAATTAGAATTAATCCAAGATTTTGATAAAGTATTAAGTTTGGATTTATTAAAAAAAGAAGAATTAAGTAAAGATCATGATAGTATAATGGCTCTTATTAAGTCAAGAGATAAGGCTAAAAATAAAAAAGATTTCGAGTTGGCAGATTCAATCAGAAATGAACTATTAGAAAAAGGAATCTTGCTAATTGATACCAAAGAAGGTACAATATATAAAGAGGTAGGTAAATAATATGGATAGTATAATATATTTTATTTTAATTTTATTAATTCCGTTAGCAGCTCAATTTTTTGTAAGTTCTTCATATGGAAAATATAAAAAACAAGAAAATAGTAGAAGAATAACTGGCTATGATATAGCTCGCAAAATGTTAGATAATAATGGTTTAAAAGATATGTACGTTGTAATTACTGATGGAACAATGAGTGATCATTATGATCCGAAAAGAAAAACCGTCAGGTTATCTGATGATGTATATAATGGAACTAGTATTGCTTCTTTAGCTATTGCTGCTCATGAAACCGGCCATGCTTTGCAAGATAAAGATGGATATTTATATATGAAGATTCGAAGTTTTATTTTCCCAATCGTAAGTTTAGGAACTAAATTTTCTTATATCGTCTTATTAATTGGATTTTTATTTCAAATGATAGATCTTATTTGGTTAGGTATATTACTAGTAGGATTAGGTTTTATATTTCAAGTTGTGACTTTACCAGTAGAGTTTAATGCTAGTTCAAGAGCTAAAAAAGAAATTGAGAAATATAATTTCGCTTCTTCTGAAGATTTAATCGGTGTAGATAAAATGTTAAAAGCCGCTGCATATACTTATGTTGCTGGGGTATTATCAAGTGCTTTAGAACTTCTAAGATTAATTTCAATCGTAAGCGGGCGAGATTAAAAAAAAATAAAATGCTAAATTATAGCATTTTTTTAATTGAAAAAAATGTTATACTTATTATATTAAATTAGACAAAGAGGTATTAATATGAAAATATTTTCTGACCAAAATATAAATGATATTTTAAAATATTTTAATACTAGCCTTAATGGTCTTTCGACAATTGAGGCTCAAAATAGATTAAAAAAAGATGGTAAAAATGAATTAGCTAAAAATAAAAAACGAAATTTTTTTAAAATTATTGTAAATGAAATAAAAAATCCGATTTTAATCATTTTAATTATTGCCGGACTATTTTCTCTTATTAGCAAAGATTACATTGAAAGCATAGCCATCTTAATTATTATTTTAATCGATGTCTTGATGGGGGCAATTCAAGAATGGAAAGCATTAAAAACAACCGATGCTCTTACCGACTTAATTAAATATGAAACAAAAGTTATTAGAGATAATAAAGAACAAATGATATATTCAACTGATTTAGTTATTGGTGATATTGTCTTACTTGAATCCGGTAATAAAATAGGGGCAGATTTAAGAATTATTGAGGATCAAAATTTAATTATTGATGAGTCAATTTTAACTGGAGAAAGTATTGGAGTAATAAAAAATAGTAATAAAAAAACTAAAGCTAGTAATATTGCTTATGCAGGAACAGTTGTTATAAAAGGTAGAGCTAAAGCTATCGTAATTAAAACGGGAAGTAATACTGCCATAGGTAAAATAGCTGATGTGGTATCTAATATGGAAGATGCTCCATCTCCCCTTACTATAAGAGTAAATAAATTATCAAAACAAATATCAATCTTAATCTTAATTATTGCTATTATTTTAACCATCTTATTATTGTATAATAATGCTCCGGGGAAAGAGATATTTATTTTTGTTATCGCTCTTTCAGTATCAGCAATGCCTGAAGGTCTTCCTTTAGCTTTAACAATGGCTTTAACTGTATCTTCTAGCCGAATGGCTAAAAATAATGTTATTGTTAAAAAATTAAATTCGGTTGAAGCTTTAGGTAGCTGTACTATAATAGCAAGTGATAAGACAGGTACATTAACATTAAATGAACAAACGGCTAAAAAAATAGTCTTGCCTTCCCAAGAAGAATTTAATATTACGGGAAGTGGTTATAATGATATTGGAAAAATTAATTATCCAGTAGCAAGAGAAAAAGAAGTCAAAGATATAATTTTTCAAGGAATTATCAATAATGAAGCGGTCATAAAAAAAGAAAATAACGAATTTATGTATTTTGGAGACACCATTGATGTAGCATTTTTAGTTTTAGGATTAAAAACTAAAGTATCTAAAGAAATTAATTTAATATCAGAAATACCTTATGAATCAGAAAATCAATATTCAGCAGCATTCTATGAAGATAACAATAAAAAATATTGTACTGTTAAAGGATCAACTGAAAAAATATTATCTTTTTGCGATAAAATGATGATAAATGGAAAAGCAATTAAAATAGATAAAGAGTCTTTAATTAAGCAAAATGAAAAATTAGCTCTTAATGGTTATCGAGTGATAGCTTTAGCTAAAAAGGAAGTGAATTTTAAAAAAGAATACACGGAAAAAGATCTTAATGAATTAATTTTTCTTGGTTTTGTTTGTTTTATTGATCCAATTAGAAAAGAAGCTAAACCATCAATAAGTAAATGTAAAAAGGCTGGAATTAAAGTCGTTATGATTACAGGAGATCATCCTTTAACAGCAGCTAATATTGGTAAAGAATTAGGATTAATAAAAAATGAAAAAAATATTACTACGGGAGAGGAATTAGAGAAATATTTACAACTGGGGGAAAAAGAATTCGATCATTTTATTAAAGATAAAACCGTCTTTGCTAGAGTAGCTCCTTTAAATAAGTTAGCAATAGTTGAATCATTTAAAAGACAAAATGAATATATTGCCGTAACAGGAGATGGTGTAAATGATGCTCCAGCTATCAAAGCTGCTAACATTGGTATTGCTATGGGAAGT
This sequence comes from Bacilli bacterium, assembly GCA_029004695.1. Taxonomy (GTDB): domain Bacteria; phylum Bacillota_I; class Bacilli_A; order RF39; family UBA660; genus DUUS01. The sequence continues at coordinate 8,054 of JAQVZB010000023.1, forward strand.
GGAACCGATGTAGCAAAAGATACTGCTGATATGATAATTTTAGATGACAATTTTAAATCAATTGTCGAAGGTATTAAGCATGGTCGAATAGCTTATAGTAATATTCGAAAAATAGTCTATTTGTTATTATCTTGTGGAGCAGCTGAAGTACTTTTCTTTATATTAGCAATAGTAGCTAATTTACCAATTCCATTAATAGCAATTCAAATACTATGGTTAAATGTTGTAACTGATGGTCTTCAAGATATGGCATTATCTTTTGAACAACATGAAGATGGCGTATTAGGAGAAAAGGTAAGTAGTCCTGAAAACACCATTTTTAATAAAGATTTATTTTTTGAATTATTAGTTTCAAGTTTAACAATTGGGTTAGTTGTTTTTGGTTTTTGGACTTTTCTAATTAAAAATAATGTTGATATAATTTTAGCAAGAACATATATCGTAACTTTAATGGTCTTTATGCAAAATATCCATGTCTTTAATTGCCGAAGCGAAAAACGAAGTACCTTTTCAATGCCACTTAATAATAAATTTTTAATTTTTTCAATTGTAGGATCGATTATTTTACAGGTAGTAGTTTTAAAAGTTGATGTACTTACTCAATTTTTACAAATAACCAATATACCATTATGGCATATTTTCGGAATATTTGTTGTATCTCTTCCCCTTTTAATTATTATGGAAGTATATAAAAAACTAGTTTATCATAAATAAAAGAAGCAAAAATGCTTCTTTATTTTGATTTCATTTCGAATAATATATCTCGTAGTTGCATAGCTTTTTCAAAGTCGAGTTCTTTAGCAGCTTGTCTCATTTCGCGTTCTATTTTTAAAATTATTTCTTTTTGCTCTTTAGCAGATATTTTTTCTAAATTATCTTCTTTGATTTCGTTTGATATTAAATCTCTGATTTCTTTGCTAATAGTTTGAGGTATTATATTATGTTCTTGATTATATTTGATTTGAATTTCTCTTCTTCGATTGGTTTCCTTTATGGCTTTATCCATAGCATCACTTATTTTATCGGCATACATAATAACATGGCCATTTACATTACGAGCTGCTCGACCAATAGTTTGAATTAAACTTCGTTCACTTCTTAAGAAACCTTGTTTATCAGCATCAAGGATGGCAATTAAGCTGACTTCAGGAATATCTAAACCTTCTCTTAAAAGATTAATTCCAACTATAATATCATATTTTCCCATTCGTAAATCTCTAATTATTTTTAATCTTTCAAAAGTTTTAACTTCACTATGAAGATAAGCTACTTTAATATTTAATTGTTTTAAGTAATTTGTTAATTCTTCAGCCATTCTAATCGTTAAAGTAGTGACCAATACTCTTTCATTCTTTTTTGATTTAAGATTAATTTCATGAATTAAATCATCGATTTGGCCATTTGTTTTTCTTACCTCAATAGTTGGATCAACTAAACCAGTAGGTCTTATGATACTTTCAACAAAATTATTATTTATTAGTCCTAGTTCATAATCACCTGGAGTGGCCGATACATAGATAGCTTGCTTAATTTTATTATTAAATTCTTCAAATTTTAAAGGACGATTATCTAGAGCGCTAGGTAATCTAAAACCATAATCTACTAAAGTTTGTTTTCGAGAGCGATCACCATTATACATCGCTCTTACTTGGGGTAAAGTAACATGTGATTCATCTACTACTAATAAATAATCATCACCAAAGAAGTCCATTAAAGTACTAGGAGTTTCTCCTTCGTTTCTTAAAGCTAAATGTCGAGCATAGTTTTCAATCCCATTACAAAAACCAGTTTCTTTAAGCATCTCAATATCATATTTAATTCTTTCTCTTAAGCGTTGTTCTTCAATTAATTTATTATTGTCTTTAAAATATTTTAATTGGATTTCAGCTTCGGCCTCAATTCTTTTGATTGCTTCTTTAATTTTGGCTTCACTTGTAACAAAGTGACTAGCTGGATAAATACTTATATTTTTAACTTGTTGTAATATAGTTCCTGTTAAAACATCAAACTCACTAATTCGATCAATGGTATTGCCAAATAATTCTACTCTAATACCGTTTTTTCTACCACTAGCGGGAATAATATCAATAACATCACCATTAACTCTAAAGGTTCCTCGGTGGAAATCGATTTGATTTCTTTCATAAGTCATCGCGACTAATTTTTCTATAATATCATTTCTTTTTATTTTATCGTTAAGTGATAAAATTAACATACTTTTTTTATATTCTTCAGGTTCACCGATACCATAAATACATGAAACAGAAGCAACAACAATAACATCTTTATTATTGATTAAAGCACTTGTTGCTCCGTGTCTTAATTCGTCTATTTCGTCATTAACGCTTGAATCTTTTTCAATATAAGTATCACTAGAAGGAACATAAGCTTCTGGTTGATAATAATCATAATAGGAAATAAAATATTCGACTCTATTTTCAGGAAATAATTCTTTAAATTCAGAATATAATTGACCGGCTAAAGTTTTATTATGAGCTAAAACTAGAGTGGGTTTTTGAATTTTTTCAATTACATTTGCAATCGTAAAAGTTTTCCCAGTACCAGTAGCACCAAGTAATACTTGATGTTTTTCATTATTATTAATACCTGTTACTAATCTTTTAATTGCTTCTGGTTGATCACCTGCTGGTTGATATTTTGAAATTAATTTAAACATACTAAATGCTCCTTTATAAAAAATATATTATCATTTTTTTCCTTTATTGTATATTAAAAAAAGGTAATATTAGTTTACCTCTTTATTTAAATAATAAGCATAATATTCATCAAAAGTAATATTTTCCTTAAATATTTTATTAGCTGTTTCTTTACCTACGTATCGATAATGCCATGGTTCATATGAATATCCGGTTATATCTTCTTTATCTTTAGGATATCTTAAAATAAATCCATATTTATGAGCATTGTCTTTCATCCATAAATAACTTTTCGTATCGCCAAATTTATCATTAGTATCATAAAAATCAGCCACATCTAAAGCATAACCAGTTTGATGTTCAGAATGGCCTGCTCTTGCAGCATATTCATCAGCTTTTCTGGTTCCATATAGTGCTTTTCTTTCATTCCATAATTCTTCTTGATATTCATAATTACGATAAGAAGAAACAATTAAGATTGTGTATCCATCTGATTTAGCCGCATCATATAATTCTTGATAAGCATTATAAGTTTCTTCATTTAAAGAATTATTTGCATATGAATATGTACCAGTAGTGGTAATAATATTTTCTGGTTCATAATCTTTATCTAAGTAATAATATTTATTAACTAGCATTAATTTTTCATCTTTATAATTATTCTTAATTGGTTCTTTATAAAAATCACGATCTCGATTTACATTAACTAAAGATATGATTTTATTTAAATCAATATCCTTATTTTCATTAGCATAATTTGAATAACGATCTAAATTATTATAAATAAAATATTTATTAATAATTATCTTAGTTAAATTAGGATTATAGTCTTTCGTTAATAAAGAATCAATTTGTTTATCTTCTAATTCTTTTTCGATAATTTTAATTTCATCTAAAGAATAATTTATTTGGAGTAATTTATATTCATATGTTTGCTGATATAAATAATCATCAACTAATTTAATTCCAACTACTGATATGAAGATAATTAAAGTTAATAATATAAAATTCCTTTTAGCTTGTTTTCTAATTTTTCTTTTTTTATACATTAAAACACCTCGACTATAGAAATTATAACATAAAATATTATAATAACTTTAAATTATTAAAATTTTAGTGTATAATTTATTAAGGTAGAGGGGCGTAAAAAATATGGAAAAAATATTTGTAATCGGACATAAAAAACCTGATACTGATTCAGTATGTGGAGCAATTGCATTAAGTAATTTAAAAAATCAAATGGGTTTAAATACTGAACCTAGAATTTTAAGTGAAGTAAATTCGGAAACTTTATTTGTTTTAAATAAATTTAATATGCCTGTACCTAAATATTTAAATGATGTTAAAATTCAATTAAATGATGTTAAATATAAAAAGAATTTTTATATTAATGAAGATGAATCTATCTTTAATACTTATAATTATATCAGCGAGAAAGAAATAACAGGAATACCGATTGTAGATGATAAAAAATTATTTTTAGGTTATGTTTCATTAAAAGAAATTGCAAAAGAATTAATTGTTAGTTCCTCAAATGAAATAAATACTAGTTTTGATAATATTGCTAGTACTTTAAGGGCCTCTAAAGTATATAAATTTGATGTAGATATTATTGGTAAAGCCATGACGATAAGTATTCCTTATCGCATGTTGGTAAATACTATAAAACTCAATAGTGAGTCAATAATCATTGGATGTAATCGAAGTTTAATTTTAAATCATGCTTTAAAAAGTAAAGTTAAGCTTATTATATTAATTAATAATAAACCATTAACTGAAGAAGAAGAAAGGCTTGCTAAAGAAAATAAAGTCAACATTATTATTACTCCTTTTGATACTTTTAAAGTAACTAAAATAATTAGTTTATCTAATCCAATTAAAACGATTCAAAGAGCAACTTCAGCTATTTGTTTTGAACCTAAAGATTATTTAACTGACTTTATTGAAATAAGTAATAAATATAAACATACTAATTATCCTATTGTTAATAGTAAAGGTATTTGTGAAGGTATGCTTAGAGTGATAGATACTCATGAGTTTACGAGAAAAAACTTAATTTTAGTTGATCATAATGAATCAAATCAAAGTGTTGATGGGTTAAATGAAGCTAATATACTAGAAATAGTTGATCATCACAATATTGGTAATATATCTACATCTGGACCTATTAATTTTAGAAATATGACGGTAGGGTCAGTTAATACTGTTATTTATTATTTATTTATGGAACAGAGTTTAAAAATACCTAAAAATATCGCTGGAATAATGTTAAGTGGTATTATATCTGATACTTTATTATTGGCAAGTCCTACTACAACAATGCATGATAAATTAGCAATTGAACATCTAGCTAAAATAGCTAAAATAGATATACACACCTATGGGTTAGAATTATTAAAAAGTGGTGTAAGTATAAAAGGTATGAGCATTCAAGATATCATAAATAAGGATTTTAAAACTTATATGGCCGGTGATAATAAAGTAGGTGTAGCCCAAGTGTTTACAACATCATTTGATGAATATAAAGTTAAAATAAAAGATTATATTAATGAATTAAATAAAATAAGTACTAATAATAATTATAAAGTTGTATGTCTTTTTGTTACTGATATATTAAATAATAATTCTTATATTATTTTTAATGAAAATGGTCAAAAATATTTAGAAGAAGCTTATAGTATTGATGATTTAACTGAAGGATATTTATTTGAAGGGGTAGTATCTCGTAAAAAACAAATGGTACCTTTAATATTAGAGGTAATTGAAAAATTATAGGAGTAAAAATGAAAGTAAATAAAAAAACCAAAAATATTTTATTGTTACTCGTAATTTTAATAACAGGTATTATTTATGGAATATCTATGATTAAAAAAGATTCACAAGCTATAATTATGTACGATGCAAATGCAACTATTATTGAAAGAAGATCTGGAAAAGAAGTAGTCGCAAGTATTGATGAAGATTCAAAAGATAAAATTAATAAGCATCTATCTATATATTCTAATATATTTAATATTGGTGATAAATTAAAAATAGAATATTATCAAGAAGGAAATAATTATTATATAAGTAAAATAAATCCATTAATAAATACAAATGTTAAAAAAAAAGAACTTGTTAATAAAATAAGTGCTGATCCTACTGTAATAAGATATCAAGAACAAATATATCGCGAAGAAAAGATGGAAAATAATAATTCATCAATTATATTAGCTAACCCAGATATAATTAAAGGTCAAACCTATGTAACAATAAATCCAAATGAATTTTATAAATTAAAGTATGAGAGTTATAATAATAATGATTATATTATAACTCAAAATAAGATAACAAAGCTCATAGGAAATAGCAGTTTTAGAGTAATTAGTTTTAAAAATTATTTTGAAGATCAAATAAGCAATATAAATTATAAATATGCAGATAATTATGATAAAGATTCCATAATCTTTAAAGGAATTGGAAAAGGGATTTATAATTTAAAAATCGAATTTGAAAATAAAGATGTTATCAATTATATATTTATTTAAAATATATTTGTTTTATAAAACTTCTTATGATAATATAATAGCATAAGAAAGAAAGTGGTATTATGGAATGGTTGTATATAATAATTGCATTAATTGTTTTATTAATTATTTTTGTAGTTGGTGTATATAATAGTTTAGTTGTATTAAGACAAAAGGTGAAAAATCAATGGTCGCAAATTGATGTTCAATTAAAAAGAAGATCTGATTTAATTCCAAATTTAGTAGAAACAGTAAAAGGTTATGCTAAACATGAAAAAGAGACTTTACAAAAAGTAATTGAAGCTAGAAATTCATATTTAGCTGCTGATACACCAGAGGCAAAAATGAAAGCGAATGGTGAATTATCTAATTTGATAAGTAAATTATTTGCTTTATCAGAAAATTATCCAGAATTAAAAGCAGATACTAGTTTTCTTAAATTACAAGGTGATTTGAAAGATACTGAAGATAAAATTGCTTTTGCAAGACAATTTTATAATGATATTGTTATGAAATATAATGCTAAAATAGAAACTTTTCCTGTTAATATAGTTGCAAATTTATTTAAATTTGAAGCGAGAGAATTTTTTGAAGCTCTAGAAGCTGAAAAAGAAAATGTAACCTTAAAATTTTAAGTGAATTAAAAGTAGATAATATCTACTTTT
>JAQVZB010000024.1 GCA_029004695.1 Bacilli bacterium
TGTTATAATCTAAAAGACACATAAGTGCACCTCCAATGTTTTCTATTTCAATTAACATTGTATCATGGTACACATTATGTGTCTTTTTTTTGTCCTTTTCGGACACTTACTTTTTCAATTTATATTTTAATAAATTTTATTTTTTTAGGTATATTAAATTAATTAATACATATAGTATAATGAGAAAGCAAATAATAATTGCTTTCTCAACTAGAGCACATATATAATATGTGCTCTATTTTAATGACTTATTAATAATTCTTTGATAAAATATTAATAGTTGGAGGCATTAATATGTTTGAAAAAAGAAGTAAGTTATTTTTTACAGTTATTTTAATTCAAAGTATATTTAGTATATGGATATTATTTTATTTTAATTATCTTGATCGCTTAAATTATAGTGAAAGTGTTGCCAATAATACTCAAGATTTAGCTTTATTAATCCAAAATATGTATACTAGTTCTTGGTGGGCTTTAATTGTATTAACAATTTGTTTAATTAGCATATTTAGTTTAGTTTCATTTATATATCGAGATTTAAAGTTTCAATTTATGTCAATATCATTAATGATTATATTATTTATCTTAGGGCTTAATTTTAAAGATTCGTTTTTAAATAATATTAGTGTTATATGTCTTTTTATTCCTGTTATCCTCTTAAATATATTATGTTATTTCAAACAAAAAAAAATATTACATAATTAAATATAATCTTCGATTTTTTTAAAAATATCTTTATTTAAGATATTTTTTATTTGCTTATAATTATAATAAAGCTTTAATTTTTCTTCAAAGTAATCTAATTTATTTAATACTTCCTTAATTGTTTTACTTATGGCATTTTTTGATATTTTATTATTATCTGCTATTTCTTGTAATGATAAATTATTAAAATAATAATCTTCAAAATAGATTTTTTGAGTTAAAGTTAATAATTCTTTATAATAATCAAATAAATAAGTATAATATACTACATTTTCCATTACATCATATCCTTAAATAATCCATATATATATTTTTCAATATCAAAAGGTTTTAAATCATTTAATCCTTCCCCTAAACCAATGAATTTAACTGGTAGATTAACTTCTTCTTTAATTGCTAGAACAATTCCACCTTTTGCAGTTCCATCTAATTTAGTTAAAACAATTCCGGTAATATTAGTTATATCTTTAAAACTTTGAGCTTGACTTATACCATTTTGACCAGTAGTAGCATCTATTATTAATAAAGTTTCATGAGGAGCATTTTCGATATGTTTACCGATTACTTTATTTATCTTTTCTAATTCATTCATTAAATTTAATTTATTTTGTAATCTTCCAGCTGTATCAATAAGTACGATATCAATATTTTTAGCGATTGCTTCTTCGATACCTTCATAGATTATACTAGCTGGATCAACATTTTCTTTACCAATAAATAAGGAATTTGTTCTTTCAGCCCATTCTTTTAATTGGGGTACGGCGCCAGCTCTAAAAGTATCTCCAGCAATTAACATTACACTTTTACCTTCATTTTTATATTTATAAGCTAACTTTCCAATTGTAGTAGTTTTACCTACTCCATTAACACCAACAAGTAAAATAATCGTTGGTCCACTTTCAGCTATTTTAATTTTATCAGTTAAAGATTCTCCTTCAACATAAATCATAAATAATTCATCAACGATAACTTCTTGTAAATATTTAGTATTAGTTATATTTTCTTGTTTAACTCTTTTTTTAAGTCTTTCTAGAAAATCTTCTACCGTTCTTATTCCAATATCAGCTTTAATTAAGATACTTTCTAATTCTTCATAGTAATCTTCGGTTACTTTATTAAATTTTAAGCCAAGTAATGATAATTGACTTACAAATTCTTTTCTCGTTTTTTCTAAACCCTTATCATATATTTCAACATTATCTTTTTTATTAAAGGCTTTTTTTAATTTATCAAATAATCCCATAAATCCTCCTAGTTATTTACATTTTACATTGGGTTGCAATTCAACTATTATTTTATCATCGGTATCTTGTTGAATTTTTACTTCGCCAGTTTCATCGCAATTATTAGCTTTATCAGAAAAATATTCTTTTTCTTTTAAAAAACCAATAGTGACTGTTATGCCATTTTCATTTAAAATTTTTCTTGCTTCTTTACAAGTAATATCAGTTCTGCTTAAAAGATTATTTAATATTGAAATAATATCACTAGTTTGATCACACATATATATTTCTTGACCAAATAATTTTGCTGATTCTTTGATATTCTTTTTAGTTATAGATGATATTTGGGCTTTAGAATTTTTCATTACATTATTTACTGATGGTATTGCTATAACCATTAATATTGCTATTATTGTAATCGTTGCAATAACTTCTGTTAAAGTAAATCCTTTATTATTTTTCATTATACGCTCCTTTTTGAAAATATACATCCACAGTAATCTTGTCGATATATATTATGTTTTTTAGATAATTCAATACTTCTTTTATATCCGTCTTCTTTTTTAAAATCAGATATTAAATATAAAATATTGTTTTCTTTACCTATTTTTATTCCTAATTCATTGATTATTTTACTATTTTTATATGGACTTACGGTTAAAGTAGTTGTAAATAAGTCAAAGTTATTTTCTTTAGCTATTTTAGCCGTTTTATTTAATCTTAACTGGTAGCAAAGTAAGCATCTTTGACCATTTTCAGGTTCTTTTTCATAACCTTTTATAATCATTTGATATTCATTATTTAAATAATCAATATCTAAATATTTTATTTTTAATATCTTTAATAATCTTATTTGTTCATCTTTTCTTTTAATATATTCTTCTTTTGGTTCAATATTGGGATTGTAAAAAAGAACCGTTAGATCAAAATATGGTGATAACTTTTCAATTACACTTGAAGAACAAGGTCCACAACAACTATGTAATAAAATATTCTTACCTTGATGTAAATTAATTAAGTTCTTTATTTCTTTATTATAATCCATTAGTACTCCTAATATGGTATAAAAACAAAGTTTTCATAATTTCCACTATCTAAATTTAAAGTTCCTTTTCGATCTTTTAAACTTGCATATATTTCTCGATATTTACTTAAATTATTACATTTTTCTAGATTTGTTATAACCGTATTGCCATCATTCATATAAAGAGTAAAACTACTCTCATCAATTGTAAGACCTTCGGCATTTTGCTTTGGAGAATATTCAATTTCACTAATAAGACCAATGATACCTCGGTCTAGTTCACCTAATGAAATAGTAAACTTTTTTAAGATATCTTGAGGAGTATAATTTATTAAAGTTGGTATTCCTTCATATTTTTTATTATTATCTATTTCTATTCCATTACTTAACATAAGCTTATTACTATTACTATTTAAAAAAACTATTAATCGTTCTTTAACATCTATTTTTAGTCTAAATTTTAAATCTTTTTTCACAGTTACATCTTCAATTAAAGCCATTTTTTTAATATTATTTTTTATTTTCTTACTAGTTATGCTATAAATAGAAGGATAATTTTTTATCTGAGCTGCTTCAATAATTTCCACATCTTTTACTAAAACATTACCAGATATTATTATATTCTTAATCGGTTTATTATATATATAATAACCAAAACTAAAAGTTAAATATAACAATAATATTAATATTAATAATTTTTTAATGTTTAATTTTCTTCTTCTCTTGTTAGCAGCCATTTTAGTCACCCTACTTTTTATTTATTAAATCTTTTAATTCGTTATAAATAATGGTGCTACTATTATTTATCGATATCTTTTTTAAATTATTTTGTATTTTTTGATAATAATTTGCATTTTTTAAAATTTTATTGACTTTGGCTTTTAAATGATTAGTTGTTAAATCTTTTTCTTCAATCATTTCACCAGCTTTAGCTTTAGTTATACTTAAAGCATTATAATATTGATGATTATTAGCTACAAATGGACTTGGTATTAAGATATTAGGTTTTTCAAGAGCAGCTAACTCACTAATCGTCCCTGCCCCTGCTCGAGATATAATTAAGTCAACATCTTTCATTAAGGCTGGCAAATCAGGAACATAATCAATTAAATGAACATTTTTACTAAATTTATTCTTTGCATATTCTTCATAAGTATTTTTTCCGGTTATGTATAAAACATCATAATCTTCATTATCAATTGTCGTTAAAAATTCTTTCATTTTATTGTTAATAGTTGTCGAACCTAAACTTCCTTGAACAATAACAATACTTTTCTTTTTTCTACTTAAACCATATTTGGTCTTAGGCACGGCTTTAATCGCTTTAGCTGATTCAGATGATGGATTACCAGTAAAGATACATTTATCGACATTAAAATACTTAGTTGAATCTTTAAAACTTACTCCAATTTTATCTACATATCTGCCTAATAAGCGATTGCTTTTTCCCGGAATACTATTTTGTTCATGAATAAAAGTTTTTATTCCTAATTTATGAGCAGCCATAATAACTGGGAAAGTAACATATCCTCCTACTCCTACTACTACATCTGGTTTAAAATCTTTCATTATTTTAAGACATTTCTTTTTAGCTTTCATTATTAATTTTATGTTTTTAAAATTTCTTTTCATTAAAGATTTACTAAAACCGTATATTTCGATTTCTTCATATTTATAACCAGCTTTAGGTACTATTTCTTTTTCCATTCTATTATGAGTTCCAATATATAAAATTTCACTATTTTTATCTAATTCATTTATTTTTTCTATTATTGCAAGGGCAGGATAAATATGTCCACCTGTTCCACCAGCTGTAATAATTATGCGCATATATTTCACCTCATTACTATTATATAATAAAAATCAAGTTTTTTGCAGTCTTATGTAAAGAAAAAAGCATGACTTTAAATTAAGAACATGCTTTATATTCAAATGATTCTTCGTTTTTTTCGTTAATGTTATCACTACTAACTTTATAGTATGAAACTTTAGGTAAGATATTTCCCGCGATTTCTTTAGTATCTGCAGGATCACAGTAATAAAAATATAAATTATTATCTTTTATTTCATAATTTTTGATGATATTTGTTGCTGTATAATTAGTTATTTCTTTACCAATATTATCATAGATATGAATTATATAATTATTATTTATACTATTTGGTTCAGTTATAATTAAATAATTTCCTAAGATGGCAAATTCATCTAAATAAATAAATGATCCAACTTTGGTATTATTTAATTTAAAATAATTTATTGCATCATCATTGGGATTATCAAAATTATTATAAATATATAATTTACTTTCAGCATTATTTAATATAATTCGTCCTACTTCTTTATTACAAATACCAGTATCTTTACCACATAATTCTTTTATACTTTTAGGACCATCTTTTAAAACATAATTAATGGGTATGTCTTCCTGTTCAATTTTCATTATCTCAAAAATATTCATATTAGTATTATGTTTTTTATTGTATTCCTCGGCAATATATTTGCCTAAAAAATAACCGCCTATAAGGATAATAACAAAAACTATCAAAGCTAAAATAGGACCTACTTTTTTATTCATTTGACACCTTCTTTATTATAATTATAATTTAATAAATGAAATTAATCAAGATAATGCTAATTATTATTTCCGTCGGTTTTCGCTAATTAATTTTTGGTATTCAGTTATTTGTTTTATTCTTTCAATTATTCTTCTTGCTTTAATAGCTTCACCTGGTGATTTATTAATAATAAAATGTAACTCTAATTCTTCTAAGTTTAAATTTGATGTAAAAAAAGTTGCTAATTTATTATCCATTCGATATTGTAAAATAGTTCCTAATATCTCATCTCGATTCCAAGATGTTACTGTTTCTGCTCCTATATCATCTAATAATAATAAATCAGCTTTTTTAATTCGATTTATTTTAATACTAAAATCATTACTTTCAAATGATTCTTTTAAACTTCTTAATAACTCGGGATAATATATAATTACTGTATCATAATCTTTTTTAGATAATTCATTTAATAAAGCACTTAATAAATAAGTTTTTCCTGAACCAAATGATCCATATAAATATAATCCTTTTATTTTATTATCTTTTTGATAATTTTTATGAAAATTAGTAAGCCATTTTATAATTGTTAATCTTTTAGCATCATCTTTATGAATATCAGCCATTTTGGCTTTTCTTATTTCAACTGGCATCTCAAAAAAATCAGATTTTATATTTTCGGCTTCTTTAAGTTCTTTCTTTTTATACTTACAAGCAACATAATCAAATAATAAGCGATTATTTTCTAATTTTGGATAATAAACAAAACCAGTTACTTTGTTTTTACATTCATGTAAGCTTTTACATTTGGAACAATTTCCTAATTCTCCTAAAGTATCTTCTAATTTTGAAGTATAATTAAATGCAATATCTTCTTTAACTTTAAGAGTATTTATTAATTTTTTAAATTCGGGATTTTTAAGAGCTATAACATATGCTTTTTTTAAATTATCTTTTAAATCTTTTTTGGTATATTTAGTTATTACGGATTCAATATTTTTCATTTCATCACCTACCTAAACTCACTTAATAGTTTTTCCATTTCTTCTTTTTCTGATTCGCTCATTTCTTCAGCATTATTTTCTTTATTAAACCATGCGGGAAGTTCAATGTCTTTATTTATTATTTTATGCTTTTTATTATTTTTCTTATGCTCTTTTTCCGCAATTGCCATCGCCTCACTAGCAGTTTTAATACCTTGTCTGATCCATTGACCTGCGATTGTTTCAACATAGGCTTTATTTAATTTTTTATCATTTATTCTAAGAACATAATCTATTAAAACATTAATCACTGCGGGAGTTAAACCTAATTCAAGAGTTAAATATTCTAAAAGTCTTAAATCTCGAGCCGTAGGATTGACATTTTTATATTTACTTCTTAAAAAATCATAAGGAGTTGTATTTTCAAAAATATATATCATTTTCCCTCGATTTGATAAATCTCCTTCCGGACTTTTTAAATAATCTGGTTGAGTTCGATATATTAAAGTTGGTAATGCTCCATTATTATTATATTCATAATACTTTCTTGTTTCTTTTAATAAAGTATCTTTATTTATTAAACCATTTTGATCTAATGTTAAACGAATTAATTCACTCATTTTTAAGGTATCTAAATTATATATAAAAGCTAAGTTATTAATTAAATCTTTAATGCCTTTAGTTAAGGTTTTATCATTTAATACTTTATTAGGTATACTTTCTATTAATAAGTCAAAATCAATCAACTTAGAAATATTTATTTTATTTTGTTCTTTTCTTTGAATATCTTCATTATTAAAATTTAAACCAACAACACTTTTAAAATTCATATCCATAGCATCAGTTATTTCTTCATACCCATTATAATTAAAATTAGGTTTTTTATAATAATTTAATAAAGTATTATATTCACTTACTCCAATATTGTTATATAAAACAATATTTAATATGGGATGATTAAAAAATTCATATGCTGATATTGGCGAATATAATTCATAGATAAAGCTATTAAGATTACTTTCTTTTTTGATAAAAGTTTTTAATAAACCAACAGCTTCTAAAGATTTTTTGGCTTCTTTAATATCATCTAAATTAGTTTTAAGTAAAGTCATTAAATGATGGTGATTATAATCTTTACTGATTAGTTCTCTTTTATCTAAATCACTCCATAAAGTTAAATATAAACTTACAGCATTAGAACCAATAATAGGTTCATATAAATTTATTAAATTCTTTTTATCAATTTCTGTTAGTATTGTTTTATTAATAACGATATAAATATCAGCTGGTAATAATGTTATTTTTTTCATACTAACACCTCTTAGTTTATTGTAATAAAATTATGTTTTTAATGCAAGTAAAAAGCTTAGCAAAAGCTAAACTTCTTGGATTACAGCAATTATCATTGGTTTACATTCAGTTTCAACATAGAAATACTTACTTAACTTATCTCTTATTTCCATTTTAATGTTATTAAAATCAACATAATTAGTTGTGATATTATCTTTTAACACCTCTAAAGAAATTCTTTTAATTTCATTAATCATTTCTTTAGAATCTTTCACATATATAAATCCTCTAGTAGTTACTTCTGGACCAATTAATATTTCTTTAGTTTTTTTAGATAAAGTTGCACTAATAAGAACAATCCCATTTTCAGAAAGCATTTCTCGATCTTTAATTACTAAATCTCCAACATCATCAGTACTAGTTCCATCTATTAAAATATCATCAACAAATATTTTTTCAATATTTTGTTCTAATTTTTTATCATTAATTATAATAATTTCCCCATTTAATCTTAAAATAATATTATCTTTATGATATCCTAAATTGTCTGCTAAGTTGGCATTCCCAACCATATAGCGATATTCCCCTTTTACAGGAATAAAGTATTTTGGTTTTAATAAAGCCATCATTATCATTAAATCTTCACTAGATGCATGTAATGACAACCCTTTATCTTTAGGGATATTAATAGTTTTAATTCCTTGAACTGCTAATTCATTTTCTATTTTGACAAAATGCTTTTCATTTTCATCATACTTTGATTCCGCAAAACAAACAGTATCATCTTCAGATAATTTTATATACTTATCATTACCATCTATTAATTTTTCGATCACTAAATATGGTGTTTCTCGATCATCACAAATAAGTAATACAACATTTTTATCATTAACATTACTTAAATCACCAATAACATAATTAGGAACATTTAAATAACCATCTTTGATAGCCATATTAATTACACTTTGTAATTTTTTACCCATTATTACGATTTTTCGATTGGTATTTTTAACAACATTAAATATTGCTTCGATAGTATAAAGATGAGTATGTAAAGTTGAAAAAATAATTCTGCCATCATGTTTATTAATAATTTCTTTAAAAAATGAAGATAAATGATGATTTGGACTTGTATGACCAATTTTTTCGGAAAATGATGATTCACATAAAAGAGCCAGTACTCCTTGTTTACCTACATAAGCAATTTTTCCTAAATCCATATGATATGACCCCATCATTGATGGATCAATAATAAAATCACCAGTATAACATATTGCTCCATCAATCGTATTAATAACATACATAACACTTTCTGGAACGGCATGATTTACTTGAATTGGAAAAATACTATTAACACCAAAACTTATTTTTTTATGAGGTTTTATTTCAATAATTTTATTTTCAGGTACGCCATCGATTATCATTTGATTCTTAGTATATTTAGTTGCGTATACTTTAATTTCCGGTATTGTTCTTAATAAATCATTGATTGCTCCACAACTTTCAGGATGAGCATGAGTTATAAAAACTCCTTTAATTCTAGCTTTATTTTTTACTAAATATCCATAATCAGGAATTATATAATCGATTCCAAACATTGAATCATTGGCATATTTTAAACCCGCATCAAGGACAAATATGTCATTATCTATTTCTACAATATAAGTATTCTTACCATTTTCATTAAGACCACCAATACCAAATATTTTAATCTTACTCATTAATATCACTCTTTCTATAATTTAATTAATATAAGTTCTTTGATTTAATAATTATAGCAAAGAGTTTTCATTTTTTCAATTAATTTCGCTTATAAGTTCACTAACAAAGACAATATTTAAATCTTGTTTTCTTATTTCACTTAAAATTAATTGAATATTTTCGATCGATGTATTCTTTTTAATTAAAATCATACTACCACTATTAATCTCTTCTAAAATAAAATTGATATTAGTTGATGTTTTTATCATTGGATCAATAATATAATATTTTTTTTCGTTGCAAAATTCAATATTAGAATAATTTACGATACATATTCTTGAATTAACTTTATTTTTATTTAATAATGAGTTTAAATCACTTGCTTTTTCTTGATTTATTTCACCATTTAAATATTCCCTATTTAAAGATAAATCGGTTTTTAAATTGGCAATAATATTATATTTAATTTGCTTTTTAATAAAATAATCCTCACCATTACTATACTCTTCTAAAATTAAACTAACCATTCTTTTAGATGAATTACCTTTAATAATAATTTTATCTTTATTATTATCTAAAGATATTTCAGGTTTTTCATATTTATATATTAAAAATGTCTCATTAAATGAACCAAAATCTTCCATTTTTAATAAACTTTTTCTTTTATCAATAACTTTTCCATCAATACCAGGCACAATTGTATTATCTTTTATAACAGCATTTACAGGTTCTGTTCTATATAACATTTCTTTCTTGTTTATTTCTTGCATAATAGGATTTTTATTTTCCATATAAACCATTATTTTTTCGGTAAAATAAAAACTAAATAAGACTAATATTATTAATAAAAAATATTTTAAAAATTTCATAAATTCACCAATAAATATATATGTAAAAGAAATAAAATTATTAATTATTTATCTTTAGAAGTATCTTTTTTAGTTGATCTTTCTTCTTTACCTTTATTAGATAAAAAACTAACCTTTTCAACTACTATTTCGGTTTGATATATTTTTTCATCATTTTCTTTTACATAAGAAGTTGTTCTTACTTGACCTCTAATAGCTAATAAATCTCCTTTTTTACAATATTCTGCTGTTCTTGTTGCTATTCCATCCCATAAAACACATTTAATAAAATCCGTTTCATAAATCCCTTCACTATTCTTATAACTTCTTTGAACGGCTAAAGTTACACTCATTACTTTTTTGCCATTTTCAGTTGTTGTTGTTTCTGGATCTTTAGTTAATCTACCAATTAAATAAACTAAGTTATACATTGAATTCCTCCTTTCCTAGAAAGGTTTTATCATAGTTTTTATTAAACTCAAAAAGAAGGTTTTTTAAGTTTTTAGTTATATTGTTAATATGTTTTGATATATTTTTCTAAAGAAAATAAAAAAACTGAAATAATTACATCACAGTTTTATAAATTTTAAATAAATTAATTGTTTTTCAACAATCTATTAAGCTCAATAGCATATTCAAGTGGAAGTTCTTTTTTAAAATCATTTATAAACCCCATTATTATTAATTCATTTGCCGATGTTTCGGATATTCCTTTACTCATTAAATAAGATAATTTTTCTTCACTTATTTTCGATACAGTTGCTTCATGTTCTAAAATACTACTATCATTTAAAACTATATTTTTAGGATAGGTATCACTTTGGGATAAGTCATCTAAAAGAATCGTATCACACTTAACAATAGCATGACTATTTATTGCATTATTACTAATTTTAACCATTCCTCGATAATTAGATCTACCACCATTTGAAGCAATACTTTTAGAAATAATATTACTTTTAGTATTTTTTCCTAAATGAATCATTTTAGATCCGGCATCTAATATTTGATTTTCTTTAGCATAAGCAATACTTATCGAATTAGCAGATGAATTATCACCTTTTAAAATACATGAAGGATATTTCATCGTAATTTTGCTACCAATATTACCATCTACCCATTCCATTTTACCATTTTCATCGATAATACTTCTTTTAGTAACTAAATTATAAACATCTAATGACCAATTTTGAATCGTCGTATATCTGCATTTAGCATTTTTTTTAACAAATATTTCAACTACTCCAGCATGAAGTGAGTCTTGAGAGTTTTGTGTAGCCGTACATCCTTCAATATAAGACAATTCGGAATTTTCATCAACGATAATTATCGTTCTTTCAAACTGACCCATCGTTGTTGAATTAATTCTAAAATAACTTTGTAAAGGTCGATCTAACTTAGTATCTTTAGGTATATAAATAAAAGATCCACCACTCCATAAAGCTCCATTTAAAGCTGTATATTTGTTTTCAGCATAATTTACTAAGATATTAAAATATTCTTTAAATAAATCAGGATATTCTTTTAATGCATCATCAGTACTCAAAAAGATAATCCCTTGTGATTTTAATTCATCTTTTAAATTATGATAAACAACTTCGCTTTCGAATTGATTATTAACCCCACCTAAATATTTATTTTCGGCATCAATTATGCCTAAATTTTTAAAAGTATCTTTAATATTACATGAGACTTCGTCCCAATTACTAGTGCTTTTACCGACTTTTTTATAATAAGTTAAAGAATTAAAATCAATATTTAATTCAGGCCCGAAATTAGGATTTTCAAGTTCTAAAAATTTATCAAAAGATTTTAATCTAAAATCAAGCATCCAAGATGGTTCGTTTTTTAAATTAGAAATTTCTTTTATTTTTTCTTTAGTTAATTTCATTTAATCACCAATCTAATTATACTATATAATTGTAAATTTTGTTAAATTTACAATATAACTTCTTCAGCTACTATTATTGATTCAGACGGATATTTTAACACTCCGATCAATAATAATAATGCTGATAAGACAAAGAAAAATGCAGCCAAGGCATTAATATAAGCATTATTTAAGTTTTGATTTTTTTGTTTTAAATCTTCAATATTTTTAATTGCTAACAAAAAAGTAATAATAGCGGCGATAGAAATAATAATTTTACTTATTATTAGTACATTTCTTGCTTCTAAGTCATTCCAAAAAGGTTTTTTATTCGATAATTTTAAATGGGTATTATATTTATCTAGTTCAGACAAGAATATTGCCCCTAAAATTGCTATAGTTATTAATAATTCTAAATCAACTATTTTTAATTCTTCATCTTTTTCATTCATATTAAATGTTATGATTATAATTTTTTTTTCTTCATAAAAATAACACTTTGTTAGTGTTACTTAGATTCAATAATTAGTTTAATAGCCGTTTTTTCAGCACCATCTATTATAATATCACTAAATGCTGGAATAACGATTAAATTTTTACCACTAGGAGCAACAAATCCTCTTGCAATTGCTATTGCTTTCACAGCTTGGTTTAAACTTCCCGCTCCGATAGTTTGAATTTCTACTGTTTCATCCGTTCTAAATACATTAGCTATAGCACCTGCTACTTTACTAGGATTACTTTTACTAGACACTTTTAATATTTCCATTATTACCTCCAATAAAATATATGAAAGGTAAAATTATTTATACTATTTTTTATTTTTTTTATAATCAAATGAAATTCTAACTGCATCTTCTAATAAATTTAATAATCCATTTATTATAAAGAAATAACCTAATATTAAAGTTTGAACAGTATGATCAAAATATAAATTTAAACTAGTAAGCAGCCCCATAAGTAAGAATAATGAAAAGGTCACTAAATTGGTATATATCATTATATTTCCTCGATCATGATAATAATCTAATTTAATTAATTTAATAATTGCCATAAGACCAGTCCATGATGCTAAAGTCATACTAATTACAATAGCAGCATTATTATTTAAAAATTTAATTCCACTTAAAGCTACTAATACGCATATAATTCCAGTATATAAATCTTCTTTATCTCCATCAATTTTACTTTTAGTATATTCAATTAACTTTATTACCCCGTAAATAGATAAAACAATATACAATAATCGATTTGGGCTTAATTCTCCTAATAATGGATAAATAACTAACATAATTCCAAATAAGATTAAAATCCCTGAAACTAATAAATTAATTTTATCTCTTTTATTCATTTTACTTCCATTCTTCATAATCCTTCTCCTTATCATAAATTTATTATATCATAATTATTAAATTTTTTATAAATTTCAAATAAGATTGTTATTATCTTCTTTTTATAATATTATATAAATAGGAAGGAGTTTTGTTATGTATTGGGAAATTATAGGTATAATTGTAGCGGTTTTAATTATTGTATCAATTAAACAAGTTCAAGAATTTGAAAGAGGAATCAAATTTCAATTAGGAAAATATCATAGTATATTAAAACCTGGTTGGAGGATTATAATACCTATTATTCAATCAGTTAAAATTGTTGATATAAGAACTAAAGCAGTTGATGTTCCAGAACAAGATGCCATAACTAGAGATAATATTTCGATAAGAATTAATGCTGTTTTATACTATAAAATAACAGATGCTAAAAAATGTATCTTAGCAGTTGAAGATTTTAAATTTGCGATAAGTCAATTAGCTCAAACAACGATGCGTAATGCTGTTGGTACAGTTTCTTTAGATGAATTATTAAGCGAAAGAAAAAAAATATCTGATGAAATTTGTAATATAGTTGATAAAGCAACAGATGCTTGGGGTATTGAAGTAGAAAA
Organism: Bacilli bacterium; assembly: GCA_029004695.1. Lineage (GTDB taxonomy): Bacteria > Bacillota_I > Bacilli_A > RF39 > UBA660 > DUUS01. The sequence goes on from JAQVZB010000024.1 coordinate 14,142, forward strand.
TGTTGAATTAAAAGATATAAGTTTACCTGAAGAAATGAAAAGAGTTATTGCTGCTGTAGCAGAAGCTGAAAGAGAAAAAGAAGCTATTATTACTCTATCTAAAGGTGAAGTTATTGCAAGTGAAAACTTAGCTAAAGCTGCAACTATAATGTCTTCATCACCTGGTGCTCTTCACTTAAGAACTTTATCAACAATAAATGATTTATCAACAGGAAGTTCTAATACCGTTGTCTTTGCTTTACCTATAGAAGTTTTAGAAGCCATAAAAGGTAAAAATGAAAGTAATATTATTGAAAAGATTATAAAAAAATAACTCAAATAGAGTTATTTTTTTCCTAAATTGAAATCTCAACCGCACCAGCGGTTGGGATTTTTTGATATAATAAAAGAGCCCACACCCAGCAAGGAGGAGCTCTATGAAAAATTATACTCAATTAACAGAAAAAAAGAA
>JAQVZB010000025.1 GCA_029004695.1 Bacilli bacterium
GTATGGATGGGATAACCGCTGAAAGCATCTAAGCGGGAAGCCCCCTTCAAGATGAGTTTTCCCATATTTTTAATAGTAAGATCCCTTGTAGACTACGAGGTTGATAGGCTAGAGGTGGAAGCGTAGCGATACGTTGAGCTGACTAGTACTAATAGATCGAGGATTTAATCATAAATATGATTTGATGAGTTACATTATCTTGTTTTTAAAGAACAAAAGAAGTTTATTGGTGACGATAGCTAAGTGGATACACCTCTTCCCATCCCGAACAGAGAAGTTAAGCACTTATACGCCGACGATAGTGATTCGCGAAAATAGGTAGTTGCCAATATTTTTTTTTGCAATAAAATAATTGATTTATATTAAATTATAAAAAATATAAAAGTTTTGTATCAACATTGGTTATATTTGACATTTTTTTTAGTTAATGTTATTGTAATTATCAAGGAGGAATAATTAATGAATAAAATTTCTTTAAAAAACGCAAAATTTTATGGACTTTATAATTCGGAAAATTCTACATTAAGATTTGGAATACATGCATGCAATTGTTGCAAAAGCTGTAAAGCAGGTAAATGCTAGCGCATTACTTTTTTTTTATAAAGAAATGAGTGAATTAAATTGAAAAAATCAAATGATGAAGTTAAAACATTATATTTATCAAGCCCCACATTGGTAGAAATAACTTTAACTAAACAATGTAACCATAAATGTTTGCATTGCTATAATCCGTGGAGAGCAAATATTAAAAATAATTCTAAAGAATTTACAGAAGAACAAATAAAAATTTTAGTTAATGAACTTAAAAGAAATGATGTTTGGCATGTTACAATATCAGGTGGAGAGCCATTATTTAATCTTAAAAATTTATATATTTTAATTGAAGAATTGATAAAAGCAGATATAAAATATAGTATTAATACTAATTTAACATTATTAACTGAAAATATATCAAAAAAATTAAAAGAGGAGTATAAATTTGATGCATATTTAATAACATCTTTACCATCTTTAAAGAAAAAGAAATGTGACTTTATAACTCAATCTAACGAAAGTTATGAACGAATTATAAAAGGTATTGAAATAGCAAAAAAATATCAACACAAAGTAGGAATTAACATAGTTATTACTCAATATAATATATCAGATTTGGATGAAATAGTTACTTTTACTCAAAAATACAATATCGATTATGTTTCAGTGTCTATTGTAATACCGCCTAGTTATGATTTTAATAATACTAATTATTATTTAACAGATGAAGATATTATTAAAGTAGCTGATACATTAATAAATTTAAACGAAAACTATAATATAGAGGTTGATTCAATTACACCATTACCTTTATGCATTTTAAAAGATATTAATAAGTACGAAAAAGTTATTAATACAACATGTTCTGCTGGGTTAACGAGATGTACTATTGATACAGAAGGAGAAATATTTGCATGTTCTCATGAAGAAAAATCTTATGGTAATATTTTTAAAGATGGATTAAAAGTACCTTGGAATAAAATGGATAAGTGGAGAAATTGTTCTAATTTAAATAAAAAATGTTTAAAGTGCAAATTTATAGCTTTATGTGGTGGAGAATGTCGTATGCAAAAACCAAATAATATTAATGAAAAATATAATATAAATCCTAATGCAGATATGATTTATGAAATATTTGACGATATTATAGAAATTGATTATCATAAAAAATATAAACTTAATTCAAATATTAAAGTTAGAAAAGAAAAATTTGGAGCTATTATAAAAAATAATTATAATGATTTTTTTGTGTCTTCAGAGATATTTATGATTTATTCTTTAGTGAAAAAAGACTTCTCTAATGGATTTTATATTAAAGATTTAGAAAAATATATTGAGATTGATGAAGATTTTTCTAGTATTTTGCAAACATTAATTGCGTGGAATATTTTTATTTAAATCACATTTTTAAGATTAAAATGAAAATGTAATTTAAATGTCAACTTAACAATTTTTATTGACGGTGATTTTTGTTATTAAATCTAGGCTTTAGGTAATAATTTTAATATTTTCGGGATTTAACACTACAAAAGTGTTTTTTTTTGTTATCATTATAATGGTAGGAGGTGATGAAACTTGAAAAAAGGTTTTGATAATTTAAAATATATCGAGTTACAGACAAAAAAAATTAAAGAAAGATTAAAAATGTTTGATAAATTATATTTAGAGATTGGTGGTAAATTATTTTCAGATACTCATGCTTCTAGAGTACTTCCTGGTTTTGATAAAAATGCAAAAGTAGATATTCTTTTAAAATTAAAAAAAGATATTGAAATTATTTATTGTATAAAAGCAGAAGATATTGAGAAAAATAAATTAAGGGGAGAATATGGTATTACCTATGATAATGAAATATTAAAATTAATTAATAAATCAACTGAAATGGGTTTTAATGTTAATAGTGTTGTAATAACCTTGTATCAAGGACAGCCTAGTGTTGATAAATTTATTAAAAAATTAGAAAGACAAAATATAAAAACTTATGTTCATACTCCCACTAAAGGTTATCCTTTAGATGTAAATGCTATTGTTAGTGAAGAAGGTTATGGCTCAAATTCTTATATCGAAACGACAAAAAAAATAATTTTGGTAAATGGTCCTGGATCAAGCTCTGGTAAATTAGCAACTTGTTTAAGCCAGTTATATCATGAACATAATAGAGGAGTTAATGCTGGTTATGCAAAATTCGAAACCTTTCCCGTATGGAATTTGCCTTTAAAACATCCAATTAACCTTGCTTATGAAGCTTCTACTGCTGATATAAAGGATATTAATATTATTGATCCATATCATTTAGAAAAATATGGTATTCAAGCTATAAATTATAATAGAGATATTGAAACCTTTCCTATTTTAAAAACTATTTTAAATAAAATATGGGATAAGGAAATATATTTTTCACCAACTGATATGGGGATAAATACTGTTGCATCTTGTATTAAAAATATGAATGTCGTTATTGAAGCTTCTAAAAAAGAAATTGTAAGAAGGTACTATTCTGAACAAACAAATTATAAAATGGGAATAAACGATAATGAACCTGTTAACAAAATTAAAATGTTATTAAATGAACTTGAAATTGATGAGTATTATTTAAAAGTAGTTAAGCCAGCCTTACAAAAAAGTGAAAAAGAAAAAAGGCATGTTATTTCTTTAGAATTACCAAATGGTAAAATTATAACTGGTAAACAAACCGATTTATTAAGTCCTTCTAGTAGTTTAATAATTAATGCTATGAAAATTTTAACTAAAATACCTGATGAAATTAATTTATTAAGTCCTACGGTTTTAGAACCAATATTAAAATTACGTCGAGAAGAAAGTCAATTATCATTACAAGAAGTACTGATAGCACTTTCTATTTGTTCAGTTACGAATCCTATTATTGAAAAAGCAATGCAAAATATTGTTAAACTTAATAATTGTGATGCACATGCAACATATATTATTTATAATGGTGATTTAAAAGCATTAAAAAATTTAGGCATTAATTTAACTTGTCAGCCAGAATTTTATTCAAATAAGGTTTTTTAGTATTTACTTAAGTTGTAATATTATATATAATGTATTAAAGGTGAGATAAATGAATTATAAATATACTTCTAAAAGTATTGAAGATACTATGGAACTAGCTGAAAATATCGAGTCTGAAGGATTTCCAGGAATGGTAATATGTTTAAATGGTGAACTTGGTAGTGGTAAAACAGTTTTCGTAAAAGGTTTTGCAAAATCATTAGGGATAGAAGAAACTGTAACTAGTCCTACCTTTAATATAATCAAAGAATATTTAAGTGGTGAAATACCATTATATCATATGGATGTATATCGAATTGAAAAAGATAAAGATACGATAGGTATAAATGATTATTTTAATAAAGATGGGATATGTTTAATTGAATGGTCTGATTTAATTAGTGAGTATTTACCAAAAGAGAGATTAGATATTAAATTTATCATTATTGATGAGAATACGAGAATAATTAAACTTATACCATATGGAGAAAAGTACGAAGATTTGGTTAATTCGGTAATATAAGTGTTTAAAAGCACTTTTTTTATTGTATAATATAATAGATTTGGAAGTGATAAATATGTATACTCTTTTTATTAGTACCTATAATTATCTGATTACAATTGGGTTATTAAAAAATAATAAAAAAATATCTATTAAAGAAGTAAAGTCGGTTAAAAATCATAGTATATTTTTAATCCCAACTATAGAATCTATATTAAAAGAAAATAAATTGGAAATTAATGATATAAATGAAATAATAGTTATAAATGGACCAGGATCTTTTACCGGAGTTAGATTGGGAGTTATTGTCGCTAAAACTTTAGCTTATACGCTTAAAATTAATATTAAAACAATACCTAGTATTGATGCTCTTGCTATTTCTAATAATATTTTAAAAAGAAAGATTGTATCTATATATGATAATAAAGGGGCTTATTTTGCTATTTATGAACATAATCATCGTATTTCTAATATCAAATATTTATTTAAAAATGATTTTGATAATAAATATATTAATGAGATTATTATTAATGATAATGTTTTAGATATTGAAAAAATTGCTTCATTTTTAAAAGATATTAATTCTTTAAATCCTCACAATTTAAAACCAGTTTATATTAAAGAAATAGAGGTATTAAAATGATAAGTGAATTTCAATTAAAAGATATCAAAGATATAATTAATTTAGGTTTAGAGCTTAATCCTCAATTTAAAGAATTATTTAATATCGATAAATTATCTGAATATGAAAATATTATTGTTTACAAAGAAAAAAATAAATTAATAGGGTTTTTACATTATTTAAATAATATTGATTATATTGAAATTATTAATTTAATAGTATTAAAAGAAAAAAGAAATAATAATATCGCATCATTTTTAATAAATTATTTACTAAATAATTTTAATAAAAAGATAATATTAGAAGTAAGAGAAAGTAATAAACCTGCGATTAATTTATATAAGAAATTTAATTTTAATTCTATAAATATTCGTAAAAATTATTATGGAAATGAAAGCGGCATTGTGATGGAAAGAAAAAAAGATATATATATATTAGGGGTTGAATCAAGTTGTGATGAAACTAGTATTTCAATTGTTAAAAATGGTAATACTGATATAGCAACAACGGTTTTAACTCAAATTGATACTCATGTAAATTATGGTGGCGTTGTTCCTGAAATTGCTAGCAGGATGCATACTGAAAATTTTACTCTTGTTTTAGAAGATTTATTTAATAAGACATCATTAAAATTAGATGATATAGATGCTATTGCAGTTACATATGCTCCGGGTTTGTTAGGTAGTCTGTTAGTTGGTTTAGAATTTGCCAAAACATTATCATTTGTATATAAAAAACCTTTAATTAAAGTTCATCATATTGCCGGGCATATTTATAGTAACAATTTAAATGAGCCAATGGAATTTCCCCTTCTTGCTTTAATAGTTAGTGGTGGGCATACTGAATTAGTATTAATGGAAGATGATTATAAATTTAATGTTTTAGGTTCTACCTTAGATGATGCAATTGGAGAAGTATATGATAAAGTAGCAAAAGTATTAGATTTACCATATCCTGGAGGACCTTCAATTGAAAAGTGCGCTTTAGAAGGCAAGGACATATATAAATTACCTATTGTAATGAATAATGATGAATTAAATTTTTCTTTTAGTGGTTTAAAAAGTGCGATTATAAATTTAGTCCATAACGAAAAACAAAAAGGGAATATAATAAATAAAAATAATATTGCTATTTCATTTCAAAAAGCAGCTATTGATCAATTAGTTAGAAAAACTCGCCTTGCGATTGAAAAAACTGATTCTAAAAGACTAATAATAGCTGGAGGAGTAAGTGCTAATAAATTTTTAAGAGCTGAAATGGAAAAGTTATCTGAAGAAAAAAATATTAAATTATCAATACCGAAAATGAAATATTGTACTGATAATGCTACTATGATTGCAGCAGCTGCATTTCCCTTATTTTTAAAAAAAGAATTTTCCGAGTTTAATATAAATGCCGAAAGTTCGAAAAGACTTTATTAAATATAGATTTTATAAGATCTATTTGATAAAATAAATTAGGTGATAAAAATGATTGAACTATTAATTACTTTAATTGTAGGTATGTTTTTTTTATTAGGCACTTTTATTTCTTTATATACTAAAAACCAAAAAAATCTAATTAGTTTTAGTGTGGGAATAAGTTTTATTGTTTTAATTCTTTTAATAATTATTGATATTTTACCTGAAAGTATTGAATTATTTTCTAGTAATAAATTTTTAAAAATAATGTTAGGAGTAATAATCGGTTTAGGAATATTATATATTCTAGATAGATTCATACCTCATCATCATGATAATAAAAAAAATAATTTAGTTCATATTGGAATAATGACTTCGATAGCAATAATTATTCATAATATAATTGAAGGAGCAGGAATATTTAGTGTTGCTCAAACTAATTTAAAAGCAGGATTAATATATGCTTTTGGGGTTATACTTCATAATATACCTTTTGGGATTAAAATAACTGCAATGTTAAAAGATACTAATAAAAATAAAATGTGGAAATATATCTTTTTATTAATTATTTCTCCCTTAATAGGAGGGCTTTCTATTTATATATTTAATGACTTCTTATCTGACGAAAAAATAGGTTATGTGTTAAGTATTACTATCGGTATGATTATTTATATAGTATTTTTTGAATTATTAAAACTGTTAAAAAATAACTTTAATAAATATTCAATCTGGGGAATATTAATTGGTATATTACTTATGTTAATAGGATTGGTGATTTAAATGATTGGAGTAGCTCTTGAAGGTGGAGGTGCTAAGGGTTCTTATCAGGTAGGAGCAATGATAGCTCTTTTAAAGAATGGGATTAAACCAAGCATGGTAGCAGGTACTTCTATTGGATCTGTTAACGCAGCTTTAGTAGTCCAAGGTGATATAGATACAATGGTAAATGTTTGGTTAAATAGTACTACTGATTTATTTGGTATTGATAGTAATCTCGTAAGTAAATATAAAGACCATAAACTTAAATATCTTGATTTAAAAAAATCAATTAGTGATATCAAAGTAATCTTAAATAATAAAGGTATTGATACAACAAAAATATTAAATACTCTTAATGAACATATTGATGAAGATAAGATCAGAAAAAGTAAGATTAAATATGGACTAGTAACCGTTAAATTAAAAGGTTTAAGTCCTTTAGAACTTTCTATCGATGAAATACCTAAGGGTAAATTATCTGAATATATACTTGCATCTTGTTATTTACCGATTTTTTCTTTTAAAAAGATTATTGATGATAATTATTATTTAGATGGAGGATTTTATAATAATCTACCAATAACTTTATTAGAAAAAAATGGCTGTAATAAAATATATACTATTAAAGTCAGAGGAATTGGTTTAAGCCAGAAAAAAGCAAAAAATGAAACCGAAATTATTGAAATAAAACCTAAAAATAGTTTAGGTTCAATGATTATTTTTGATCGTGATTCAAATATTAGAAATATGAAAATGGGCTATTACGATGCTTTAAAAGTAGTTAAGAATTTAGATGGCAATAATTATTATTTTTATAAAAAAAGTGATTTTTATTATAATCGTATCATTAGAAAAATTGATAAAGATTTATTAAATCGATTAAAAAGTAAATTTAATGTTCAAAGTAATAAAGCCTTAGTTATTAAAATAGTTGAATATTTAATGAAAAAAAATGAATTAGATAGTTTAGCATTATATAATATAAAAAAACAAATAAGATATTTAAAAAGTCATAATTTAGTAACTAAAGGATTACTTAAAGAATTTATTTATTCTTGTAAAATGTTTTAAAAATAAAAAAGGATGTGTTATTATGGGAAGAGCGTACTCAGTAAGAGAAGCTAGTATTAAAAAAACAGGAGCTGCAAAAGCAAAATTATATAGTAATTATGCTAAAGAAATCTATTTAATTGCTAAAAGAGGAACTCCAGATTCAGAATCTAATTTACCATTAAAGAGAATAATTGAAAAAGCAAGAAAAGAAGAAGTACCAAGCGATATTATAAAACGAGCTATAGATAAAGCTAAAGGTAATATAGAATCTAATCTTGAAGAAGTAACATATGAAGGATTTGGACCGGGTGCAAGTACTTTTATTATAAAATGTTTAACTGAAAATTTAAATCGAACTGTAAGTTTTGTAAGAGCAGCTTTTAATAAAGTAAATAAATCAATTGGAGTAACTAATAGTGTTAGTTATAATTATGATTATTTAGGAATTTGTTCATTTATAAGTGATAAAGAAGAAGAAATATTTGAAGCGATATTAAATAAAGGGATTGAAATTATAGATATTGAGAATAATAATAACGAAATTACAATATATTGTAATCCTAATGATTTTAATAAAGTAAAAGATATATTAGAAGGAATAATCCCTAATATTGAGTATATTTTTGATGAAATCGGGATGTTTGCTAAAGAAGAAATCATTTTAAATGAAGAAGATTTAAAAGATTTTTATAAATTATATAATTTACTTAATGATATTGATGACGTTGTAAATATTTATCATAATGTAAAAACAGATTAATTTAAAAATCAAGTTTTTACTAAACGAAAATAAGAAATAAGTATTACGTATTTACTTCTTATTTGTAGATAAAAAAAAGAAAAAGATATTGATTTTTCACATTTGTAGTGTTACTATTAATATAGTAAAGGAGGATATACTTATGAAAGAAGGAAAAGGAAACAGGATTTTATTAACAATTGTTGCTATTGCAACACTTTTAGTCGCAGTAGTAGGAGCAACATTTGCCTACTTTACAGCCGTTTTAAGTGGCCAAGAATCAGCAACGACAGTTAAAGTAATATCAGGGAGTATTGGAACAGTAATTGATGGTGGTAGTGTCATAACAGTTGCAAATATATATCCGCAAGCTGCAGTTATAACAACTAAAACATTTTCAGTAAAACACACAAATAATGTTACAGATGGGGCGACTGTTTATTATAATGCGGCTATTGTTATTGATGAAAATACATTTACAGCGGGACATTTAAAATATACGTTCTTAAAAGATGCGTCATCTTCTACTAACGGAACTACTATAACAGAAGTTTCAACTCAAACTAATATTCCTACATCTGGAAGTATAGCTTTAGGCACAGGATCTTTTGTTCCACCTACTGGTGGGGAAGTAATCCATAAATATAACTTTAATATCTATTTCCCAGATAGTGGCGGAGACCAAAATACAAGTCAAGGTAAGTCTCTTAAAGCCCATCTTGAAGTTACTGAACCATCATAATAAAATATAAAAATTAAGGAGGAAAATTGATGAAAGAAAATAGATCAAATACATTACTATTAACTGTTATTGGAGTTGCAACTTTATTAGTGGCTGTTATAGGAGCATCATTTGCTTACTTTACTGCAACAATTAGTGGTTCAGAAAGTGCTACCACGGTTACTGTTGGAGCAGGTTCATTGGCAATTGCATATTCAGGAGGTCAATCGATAGAAACTGGTTTATTAGAACCGGTTCCTGAACCATATGATCCAGTAGCATCAAAAGAATTTACTATTACTGGAACCAATAGTACTACTGCTATTATGCCATATACTATTAAGTTAGTAGTTACGGGAAATACTTTTACTTCTGATACATTAGAGTATTCACTAGATTCTACTAATACTGGTGGAAATGGTTATGTTGTTCCAGATATAGCTCGAACTGGTATAGCAACAGGAGCAAGTAATATTTCATTAGGTACAGGATATTTTTCTGGGGTAGTATCTAATTCAGTTCATACGTATATTCTACATATCTATTTCCCAGATACAGGAGAAAATCAAGATATTGATAAAAACAAAGAGTTTACTGCTTATGTAGATACAACTGTTGAACAAGTTTATACTACAACACCAGCACCATAAACATGAATTAGCCGAAAGGCTTTTTTTATTGCGTTTTAAATAAAAAATGTATATAATGATAATAGAGTAGATAGGCGGAATTTATGTGGAGAAAAGTAACCAAGAAAAATTATTAGCGCTTAAAAAATCACTAAATCATGTTGGCAAATTATTATCAACAGCTGTGATTGTAATCCTTATGTTAGTGGGAGCTTTTTTAATATATTATGTTGTAAGTGCTAAAATAATTTCTCAAAAAGCCGGAGTTGTACCTAAAATTTCTTTATATACTATTATAAGCGGAAGTATGGAACCGTCAATAAAAGTTTTTGATATTATATTAGATGTTAGAATAGATGATCCTTCTACTGTTAAAGTTGGCGATGTTATAACCTTTAATTCAACAAGCTCGATAAGTAAAGGTAAAACCGTAACTCATAGAGTTATGGATATAAAAAAAGTAAATGAAAAATATGAATTTGTAACTAAAGGAGACAATAATCTTTCAGCTGATAGTGATACTGCTAAAGAAGATAATTTAATTGGAAAAACGGTATTAAAAATACCTAAATTAGGTTATATTCAATATTTTATATTAAGTAAAATTGGATGGATTATTTTAATATTGTTACCTGCAATAGGAATTATTATTTATGATGCAATGAAACTATTTAATATTCTTGGAGTAAATGAAAAAGCAAAAGACATAAAAAATACCTCAAAATTATTAGGTTATAGTAGAAAAGCTGAAAATAAAAAAATTGAAGAGACAATAGAAAAAATTAAAAAGAAGCAATATTCCATGAAAAATAAAGAATAACTGTATACTATAAGTTTGACAAATAAATAAAATGATGATAGTATAAAAAACATTAAATGATTCAGGGGTGATTTATTATGTATGAAAATGAACTAATCAAATTTGATTGGAAAGGTTTCTTATTAAAATTACTTTTTTTAATAATTGTTTTGATATTGATTATTAAATTACTTCCTATAAAGAGAAATGAAAACAAAGTTAAAAGTGAAGTTTTCGTTAATAATTTGGAAATAATGAGAGATACTACCGATACTTATTTTACAATTGATAATCTACCTAATGAAATAGGAAAAAGTTCAAAAATCAGCTTAAAAGATATAATCAATATAGGTGGTATTAAGTCATTAAAAGATGTTGATGGAAATCCATGTAATGAGGATGCTAGTTATATTAAAGTTACTAAAGAAAATGCTGGACATAAATTTGAATTTCATTTAGTTTGTGATAATGAAGAAGATACAACATATTTAACTAAAAAGTATGATAAAAAGATAGAAACAACTAAGATTACTTCGACGACGACAACTAAAAAGATAATAAAAAAGACTGAAAACTATAACAATACAGAAAGTTATACTAATAAAACTACTCAAAATATAACTGTAACAAGAAAAGTTGTTAAATCGACAACAACAACTAATAAAGTTGTTATAATTTTTAATACAAATGGTGGAACAAATATTGATAGTCAATATATAATTAAAGGTAGTATACCTTCAAAACCAACTGATCCGACAAAATATGGTTATACATTTATTGGTTGGACTTATAATAATAATGATTATAATTTTAACAATCCTATAAACCAAAACATAATATTAGTAGCGAAATGGAAAGCTAATTAATTTATTAGATACAAAAAGATAAGATTAAATTCTTTTTTTTTTAATAAAAAAACATCTTATAAAAGATGTTATTATATTTATTTTATTACATAAGGGTCTTCTAAAGTCCCGGTTCCAGATGAATATAAGACGTCTTTATTTAAATGAGCTACTATTTTAATAGCACTTGAATTAGAAGCCAAAGACAGTGATAAAGAACTACTTATTCTATAAACCTTGTCAGATGTATCTGCATCTGCTGTTATGGTCCAAGTATAAGATGAAGATGAAGCTAAATAATTATAATTTATACAGCTTATATCTAAAGTACTAGAACAATTTGGATCTAAACTAGCTAACAAGTATTCATTTGCTTGAATTAAACCAAATATTTGATCATCTATTACTTGAGAACATTCTATTTGACCATTATTAATAGTATCGTTAATTGACCTTTTTCCAGTACATAAATCATGTTTAACAAAATAGGCACGGTTATCATCGGTAAATTCTTTATCATTATTATATATCTTATTTAAAGTATCTTTTATTCTACTATTAATATCATTGGTAACAAAGTCATTTATTCCTGATTTCATTTTCTTTTCAATATTATATCTATTATCCCATGTTACCGATTTTCCTTTTGTAGTATCAATTATTCTTAATGTTCCATCACTATTAATTCTAATTATTTGCCATATTTTATTTGCAAATGAAATATAATTATTTAAATTTTCTCCTTTAAATATATAAACATTATCATATTTATATAATCCACTTCCTGTTGTCACTATATTTTTACTTTCGGTTAATTTTTCTACTAATGTTTTGGTAGAAATACCATTACAAGTAAGTTTTGGTATATACAAATAATAACCATTATTATTTGATATTGTTATTTCACCATTACATGTTTCTCCAGTTTTTAAAGTTAAATTTTTTATTTTGTTATCAGTTACAAAATGTTGGGCTGATATTGATGTTGTTTCGCCTTTTTTAGGAAGCACATTTTTATTATTTTCATAATAATTTTTAGTTAAGATTATTAGCCGATCTTCTAAGTCTTCAAAATTATATTTTTTATTTCTACCACAACTTGTTATTAAAGCAATTATGATTATTAATAAAATAAAACCGCCAATAGCTAATGCCATTTTTTTTAATAATTTTTCATCAATTTTCATAGATATTATTACTCCCCATTTCTAAATAAATTATATCAAAATAAAGATATTATTACAATTAATTATTTTAAATGGAGGCTGATTATGTTATGATAACAATGAAAGAGGAAGTTTTATGAAAAAAAAGAAAAACAAGATGAATATTAATAAAAAAGTTAACTATATATTAGTTGGAATATTTTTATTAATTTTAATATCGATAGGAGTATATTTTTTTATTAACAATAATAAAAAGCTATTAGATAATGATATAAAAAAAGAACCTGAAGTTGTAGAAAAAGAAAAAAAATTAGAAATAGTAGATTTAAATTCGAAAACAAGACCTTATGCAATTATGATAAATAATATTGGAGTAGCAAGACCATTACAAAGTGGTCTTCAAGATGCCTATATTATGTATGAAATGATAGTCGAAGGAGGGCTTACTCGATATTTAGCATTATTTTTAGATAAAGATGTTGAAAGAATAGGCTCAGTTAGGAGTGCTCGTCATTATTATTTAGATTATGTTTTAGAAAATGATGCTTTTTATGTTCATCATGGTCAGTCACCTCAAGCTCAAGCTCAATTTTCTTCTTTAGGAGTTGATCGTATTGTTGTCGGTGATTCTAAAACTGGATGGAGAGATAAAAAATTAAAAGTAGCTAGTGAGCATACATTATTTACTAGTACAAAAAAATTAGAATCAGGTATTGGTAGTAAAAGAACGGAAAGAAAAAAGGAATTATTATTAAATTATAGTATTGAAGAAATAAATTTAGATAAATATAATAATACAAAAGTTGCTAATAATGTTAGTATTGAATATTCTAATCATATAAAATCTTCTTATATATACGATTCAATATCTAAAAATTATAAAAGACTTGTTAATGGTAAAGAACATGTCGATTATGTAACTGGAAAACAATATACTTTTAAAAATATTATTACTTATCAAGTAAGAAATTACTTAATATCAGGAGATAGTAGTGGAAGACAAGAATTAAATAATATTGGTGAAGGTAATGGGTATTATATAACTAATGGTTATGCAATTCCAATTACTTGGAGTAAATCATCCAGAAGTTCACAAACAGTTTATAAATATCAAAGTGGTGAAGAAATAATCGTAAATGATGGAAATACTTTTATTCAAATTCAGCCATTAAAGAAAAGTTTAATAATTAATTAATTTTTTGAATATAATTAAATAAGTAAAATAGAAAGGGAGAATGTAGTGAAAGAATTTATAGTTGATCATTATTTATTAATAATGATTGTGGCTGCATTTTTAATATTTGCGCTATTAGGTTATATAATTGATACTACTAGAAATAAAAAGAAAGGTGATATTGTTAATCAACCAGAAGAAGAAAATATGCTTCTAACAGAAAATATGGTTCCAGATGTTCAGTCAGAAGTTGAAGAATCTGAAGAAAATATAGTAAATCTTGAAAGTTCACCTCAAATTCCAGAAATAGATAATGCAGATATTAAAGAAGATTTTGTTCTTACAGAATCAAATGAAAAAAAAGAATCAGAACCAATAACAAATAGTGAAGAAGTAAAAGATAATAAATAGTATTATCTTTTTTAAATTG
>JAQVZB010000026.1 GCA_029004695.1 Bacilli bacterium
AAATCTCTATAATTTTGTAGTATAATGTTGTTCATGGAAGACCTCCTTAAATGTCTGTGTTCAACAACATTTTATCATAGGTCTTCCTTTTTAAGTTTCCTTTCCCCAAACCATTATACACAATCTAATTTTTAACTCAGTTGACTTTTCCACCTATTTAGAGTACTATATTAGTAGTTAATTTGTTTGAAAGAACATATTTATTATAACTATATTAAAGAGAAGGCTAATTGGTGTAAATGCCTATATAAGTAATAAATAAGAACAACTTTTATAAAAACAAACGTTAATATGCGATAAATATTAAACGAGCGTACACTAGTAAAGTAAGGTGGCACCGCGGAAAAGATTTTTTTTCGTCCTTACACAATTGGTGTTTTTTATTTTTTAAAGGAGGAATAAAAATGATAACTAAACCAAAAGGAACCATGGATGTATATGGAGAAGATGCTAAAAAAAGAGAATATGTTAATGAAATATTAAGAAATGTTTGTAGCAAATATAATTATAACTATATTGAAACACCTATTTTTGAAGCAACTGAATTATTTCATCGTGGTGTAGGTGAAGCAACAGATATTGTTAATAAAGAAACCTATACTTTTAAAGATCGTTCTGATCGAAGTTTAACTTTAAGACCAGAAGGAACTGCAAGTGTTGTTAGATGGTTTATTGAAAATAAACTATATGGTAATATAACTGATCCAGTTAAAGTATTTTATAATGGTAAAATGTATCGTTATGAAAGACCTCAAGCTGGAAGATATCGAGAATTTACTCAATTTGGAGTTGAATTTATTGGATCAAATGATATATTAGCTGATATTGATGTGATCAGCTTAGCTTATAATACTTATAATTTACTTGGTTTAAAAGATGTAACTATTGTATTAAATACAATCGGAGATAAAGAATCAAGAGCTAACTATCGTGAATCTTTAATTAAATATTTTACCCCTTTAATAAGTAACTTATGTGAAGATTGTCAAAAGAGATTAAAAACTAATCCTTTAAGAATTTTAGATTGTAAAATCGATAATGAAACTGATATTTTAAAAAATGCTCCTAAAACAATTGATTATTTAAATAAAGAAAGTAAAGATAGATATAATACTATTAAAGAATATTTAGATTTGATGGATATTAATTATCTGGAAGACTATTCTTTAGTAAGAGGACTTGATTATTATGATCATACGGTATTTGAAATTATTGCTGATGTTCCTGGTTTAGGTAATATTGCTTTAGGTGGCGGCGGACGCTATAATGATTTAATTGAAAAATTAGGTGGGCCAAGCATTCCCGCGGTTGGTTTTGCGATGGGATATGATCGTACTATTTTAGCAATGGATAATAGTAATGTTAATTTAAATTTAAAAGAAGATATTGATATTTATGTGATGTATGTATCTAAAACGGAAAAAGAAACGGCTTCCTACTTAGTTCAAGATTTAAGATTAAATGGTTTTATTACTGAAACGGATTATTTTAATAAAGGCTTAAAAGGTGAATTTAAAGCAATTGATCGCCTAAACCCTAAATATATAATTATTTTAAATGATCAAGATTTAAAGACTAATAAAGTTACCTTAAAAGATAATTTAACTAAAGAAGAACAAAAAATTGAAATTAATAATTTAGTTGATTATTTAGATACTAATTTATAATGAAAAAGATTAATGAAATTCAAGATATCATGCATGATATACAATATGGCTATTTAAATCTTAATAATGAACCTATTCAAGAAGTAGATTCTAAATTTGATGAAGAATACAGGTTACAAACTCCTAAAGAAACGCTTAAATATAAAGTAGGAGTATGCTGGGATCAAGTTGAATTAGAAAGAGTATTATTTAAGGGGTATGATTTTAAAACCTATTTTATTCTATATAATAGTAATTTTTGGGGACCAACTCATACTTTCTTAGTATATGAAGATCATAATAATTATTATTGGTTTGAAAATTCTTGGTTTAATTACCGAGGTATTCATAAATATAAGACTTTAAATGAATTATTTTATGATATTGCAAGTAAACATCTTAAATTTCATGAATTAAAAAATTTAGGTATTAATGATATTAATATCTATGAATACTCAAAACCTAAATATAATATTAGGCCTGATGAATATTTAAATCATTGTCAAAAAGGTAAATTAATTAAAATAAACGAAAAGGAGAATATAAATGAAAAAATATAATAATGGTGAATTAAGATTAAAAGATATCAATAATGAACTAACCGTATATGGCTGGGTTAATAAAAGAAGAGATATGGGAGGAGTTATTTTTGTTGATTTAAGAGATCGAAGTGGGATTCTGCAAGTTGTTTTTAATCGCGAATATTTAAAAGATAATTTTGAAATTGCTGAAGATTTAAAAAATGAATATTGTATTGAAGTAACTGGTACTTTATCTAAAAGAACTGATAGTGAAATAAATCCTAATTTAAAAACTGGAGAGATCGAATTAATTGCAAAAAATTTAACTATTTTAAGTAAGAGTGAATCTTTACCTTTTAATATCTATGAAGATAAAGAAATCAATGAACAAGTATCATTAAAATATCGTTATTTAGATTTAAGAAGAGAAAAATTAAAAAAGATAATGATAATGAGACATAAAATAAATAAAGCTTTTAGGTCTTACTTAGATAATAATGGTTTTATTGATTTTGAAACGCCAATTTTATGTAAAAGTACTCCGGAAGGAGCAAGAGATTATTTAGTTCCTTCAAGAATAAATAATGGTTCTTTTTATGCTTTACCTCAAAGTCCCCAAATCTTTAAGCAAGTTTTAATGATTTCGGGTTTTGAAAAATATTATCAAATTGCAAAATGTTTTCGCGATGAAGATTTAAGAGCTGATCGTCAACCGGAATTTACCCAAGTAGATATTGAAATGAGCTTTGTTACTGAAGAAGATATTTTAAATATGGCTGAAGACTTAATTAAATATATCGTAAAAGAAAGTATTGGTAAAACTATTGATTATAAATTTCCTCGTTTAACTTATCATGAAGCCATGAATAAATATGGAACTGATAAACCTGATACTAGATTTGGTTTAGAATTACAAGATTTAACCGAAGTTTTAAAAAACACTTCCATGAATGTCTTTGCTAATGCGATTAATAATGGAGGTATTGCTAAAGGATTAGTAGTTAAAGAAAATAAATATTCTCGTAATGAAATCGATCGCTTAACCGAATTTGTTAAGATTTATGGAGCTAAAGGTTTAGCTTGGTTAAAATATGATAATAATGAATTTACAGGCGTCATAGCTAAAAATTTAGAAGGAGAAATTCAAGAAACAATTAGAAAAGAATTAAACGTTGAAAATGGCGATTTAGTCTTAATTGTTTGTGGAATACCTAAAATAGTCTTTGCTTCCTTATCAGCTTTAAGGTTAAAAATAGCTGAAGACTTTAATTTAATTGATAAATCAAAATTAAACTTTTTAATTATTAATAATTTTCCCATGTTTGAATACTCGGATACCGAAAAAAGATATATGGCTACTCACCATCCTTTTACGATGCCTGAATCAATTGAAAAATTAAGTAAACCTGAAGAATGTTTATCAATAGCTTATGATATCGTTTTAAATGGTTATGAAGCTGGTGGAGGATCAATTAGAATCCATAATCAAAAAATGCAAAAAGAAGTCTTTAAAGCTTTAGGAATTAGTGAAGTAGATGCTAAAGAAAAATTCGGTTTTTTCTTAGATGCTTTAAAATATGGAACCCCTCCTCATGGAGGAATAGCTTTTGGGCTAGATAGAATGGTTATGTTATTAACTAATACTGATAATATTAAAGATGTTATTGCATTTCCTAAAACCCAAACAGCATCTGATTTAATGAGTGAAGCACCATCAAGAGTTGAAATAAACCAATTAAAAGATTTAGGAATCTCGATAATTAAGGAGGGTAAAAATGAATCATAAATTCACTAATGAAGAAGTAACTAAATTAGCTGATAAACTATTAATTGGCATCAGTGAAGAAGAAGCTAAAGATATTGTTGAAGAACTTACCTTTGTTGCTGACTCAATGAATGTTATTTCGGAAATAAAAGAAATTGAAAATTTAGAACCTTTAACTTATCCTTTTAATTTATATGAAACCTCTTTAAGAGAAGATGATGATTATGAAGAAGGACATAATATTGAAGATTTATTATCTAATGCTGACTGCATCCAAGGAAGAGAAATTGAAGTACCTAAGGTGGTGGGATAATGATTAAGAATTTACATGAAAAATTAATAAATAAAGAAATCACAAGTGAAGATTTAATTAAAGAAGCCATATTAAAAGCTGAAAATTCCCAAAAAGAATTAAATGCTTTCGTAACAATCATAAATGATCCGGAAAAACAAGAAAGTGATAGCTTACTTTCAGGAATACCAGTAGCCATAAAAGATAATTTATCTACCAAAGGTATTTTATCTACTGGTTCATCAAATACATTAAAAGATTATATTCCTTATTTTGATGCAACAGCAATCAAAAAATTAAAAGCATCTGGCGCAGTAATAATTGGTAAAACCGCTTTAGATGAATTAGGAATGGGCGGAACTGGCTTAATAGCTGCAACCGGCCCGGTTAAAAATCCTTGGAATCAAAATAAAATAACGGGAGGTTCGTCTTCTGGTTCAGCTGCAGCTGTTGCAGCCGGAATAGTTCCTTATGCAATTGGATCTGATACAGGTGATTCAATTAGAATTCCAGCAGCTCACTGTGGTGTTGTGGGTTATAAACCAACTTATGGGATGGTATCAAGATTTGGTCTTTTTGCTTTTGCTTCATCTTTAGATACGGTTGGAGTACTTACAACTAGTGTTGAAGATGCTGCTATTGTTATTGATCAAATAAAAGGTCAAGATGAATATGATATGACTTCTTGGAATAGTAAAGACATTAACTTACTAGAATCTTTAAATGGCAAGGTAAAAGATAAAAAATTATTTTATATTAAAGAAATATGTGATATTAATAATTATCAAGATCAAACTAATGAATTAGTAAAAACAATTGAAGAATTTCATCAGACATTAAAAAAATGCCAAGAATTAGGAATCGAAGTTGATGAGGTAAGTTTTGATCAAAAATTATTAGATTCAATCTATCCAACATATCTGACAATCGCTTCAGCTGAAGCAACTAGTAACATGTCAAATTTAACTGGTATTATATTCGGACCTCGTGGTAAAGGTAATACAATTGATGAAATGATGAAAGATCATCGCACCAAAGGATTTTCTTCATTAATTAAAAGAAGATTTGTCATTGGTTCGTATGTTTTACAAAAAGAAAATCAAGAACGATACTTATTTGCATCAGCTAAAGTCCGTCATTTAATCGTCAATAAAATGAATGAATTATTTACTAAATATGACGGTTTAATATTACCGGCTAGTTGTGAACCAGCACCAAACGTAAATGGGATAAAAAGTATTCATTTAAGAACGGAACAATATTTAGCTATTGGTAACTTTGGAGGTTATCCTTCCATAACAATACCATCCGGGTTTGTTAGTGACATGCCAATCGGAATTAATATTACTGGTAAAATAAAAGATGATGCTAATATCTTAAATATTGCTTATGCCTTAGAACAAAAACTAGGTTATAAAAATCAAATTGCTAAGGGGGAAAAATAATGGCTTTAAAAGTAGTTATTGGTTTAGAAATGCACTGTGAACTAAAGACAAAAACGAAAGTATTTTCTAAATCATTAAATAGTTATAATGATATCCCTAATTCTTGTATTACGGCAATTGATTTAGCTTTCCCAGGAACATTACCCGTTGTTAATAAAGAAGCCGTTAAAAAAGCTCTTAAAATGGCAATATGTTTAAATTGTGAAATACCGGAAGTTTTAATCTTTGATCGTAAAAATTATTACTATCCAGATGTTCCAAAAAATTATCAAATTACCCAAAATACTAAACCAGTAGGTATCAATGGTAAAATCGATGTTGAAGTAAATGATCAGTTAGTACCAATTACCATTCACGATATTCACTTAGAAGAAGATACCGCATCTTTAGATCATTACTTTGATTATTCATTAATTGATTATAATCGTGCTGGAGTACCGCTTTTAGAAATTGTTACTGATCCTTGTATTTATTCGCCCGAAGCAGCCGTTGCTTTCTTAGAACATTTAAGAAATATTTATAAATATACTGATTGCTCGGAAGCTGATACGAAAAAAGGTCAAATAAGATGTGATGTAAATGTTTCTTTAAAAGAAGAAGAAGCTAAAGAGTTAGGTACGAAAGTTGAAGTTAAAAATGTTAACTCCTTTAGTAATGTTTATGCAGCAATTATTTATGAAATAAAAAGACAAACAGAGTTAATTGAATCTGGTAAAAAAGATGAAATAATTCAAGAAACCAGAAGATGGGATGAAGAATCAGGTACTACCATCAGAATGAGAGAAAAAGTTGAAAGTATTGATTATAAATATTATGTTGATCCTAATATTCCAAAAATAAAAATTGAATCAAAATGGCTTGAAGAAATAAAAGCTGAAATCCCATTACTTCCTTTAGAAAGAAAAGCAAAATATATTGAAGATTATAATTTATCTTCTTATGATGCCGGAGTATTAGTAAAAAATAAAGAAGTAAGTGATTACTTTGAAGAATGCTTAAGATTAGGAATTAATCCTAAAGAAGCTTCAAACTGGATTACTAGTCAAATAATGGGTTATATAAATAAACATGATATCGAAATCAATGAAATATTTTTAACTCCTAAAAGACTACTAGGTATTTTAAATTATTTAAATAAAGGTACTATTAGTTCTAAACAAGCCAAAGAATTATTCTTTATGATTTTAGAAAAGCAAGAAGAACCAGATATTTTAATTAAGAAACATGGTATCGAGCAACTAAATAATGATGATGAATTAATAAATATAATTCAAAATATCTTAGATAATAATCAAAGTCAAATTGATGAATATAAAGCTGGTAAAACCAAAGTATTTGATTATTTCATTGGTCAAATAATGAAAGAAACCAAAGGTAAAGCTAATCCAGTTAAAGCTAAAGAAATATTATTATCTAAATTAAAGTAAGACATTTTATAATGTCTTTTTTTTGCAAAAAGTAATATTTTTCTTTATTTTTTTTAAAAGTTGTGTATAATAACACTCAAAAGCGATAAATATTTATAATAATTATTATTTAAGGAGATTATATATGGCTAATTTTAATCAAAGAAAACCGTCTGAAGAAAAAATATGGTTACAACATTATAAAGATAATGCTTTTGAACTTGCCCAAAAAATACCTAATGAAATGACTATATGGGATGTTATAGAAGAAAAATTACTAGAGTTTGTTGATTATCCGGCAATTGAATATTTTAAAAGAGAAATATCAAGACCTGAATTTATCGAAAATGTTTATATATGGGCTAGAACATTTAGAGCAATGGGTGTAGAAAAAGATGAAATTGTACCAATATATGGGCCTTTTTTTCCAGATATTTGTGCAATGATATTTGCCCTTAATGCCATTGGAGCAACTTCATATTTTTTAAAACTAGCAATATCAAAAGAAGCATTAATTAAAGAAACTAGTGAATCTAAAATTGCAGTAGTATATGATGGTATGTGGGAAAATGTAAAAGAGGTTTTTTCAGATCAAAGATTTAAAAAAGTATTAGTAGCTACAGCAAGTGATGTTATGATTTCTCCTAAAAAAGAAATAGTGAATATTTTAAATTATTTTCAAGCCCTTAAAAACAAATCTTTAATACCAAAAAATTCAAAATATATATGGTTAGATGATGCAAAAAAAATAGCTAATTATTATACTGGAAATGTAAAAGTTCCATTTGCAGAAAATAGAAACGCTTTTATAAATTCATCTAGCGGGACTACTATAGGTGGAGTTACTAAAAGTGCTATTGCTACAAATGAATCAGTAATAGCTCAATTATTACAGGGATATCATGCCGATATTTTATATAATAAAGGAAAAAAATGTTTAACTGATTTTCCTCCAACGGCATCAACAGCATTAAATTGTTTATTCTTGTTACCACTTTATCATGGTATGACTTTAATTAATGACCCTCGAGTTAGTGAAGAAAAAGTATATGAAATGATGATGAAATATAAACCACAGGTTACTATTAAAACCGGTAGTTTTTGGGAATCATTTTTTAGAGAAGTAGAAAAAGAAATTGCTAAAGGTAAAATACCTGATTTAAGTTATCTTGAAATGCCTATAATAGGTGGAGAAGGGTCAATTCCAGAAGATTTTTATTATTGGAATGAATTACTACAAAAATGTGGTAGTCCTGTTCCGTTATTTTCAGGTTCTGGGATGTCTGAAGCTTTTTCAGTTACCAATGTCGAAAAACAAGGAATGAAACCTTCTTTATATAATGATAAATATCCCGTGATATCTGTAGGAATACCTTATCCAGGTATCACAGTCGGAATATTTGATGAACTTGGGAATGAATTAGGATATCATCAGCGGGGTGAACTTAGAATAAAAAGTAATACTTTAATGAAAGGATATTATCAAAAACCAGAATTAACTGCTGAAACCATAGATCAAGATGGTTGGTTACATACCGGAGATATGTACCATATTGAAGAAGATGGAAGATTAAGAATTTGGGGGAGGTTATCTGATAAAGTTTATATTACTCCTGAAAAAGAAGTTTTATTATTTGATATTGCCAATCATATTAGATCTGATGAAGCAATAAAATATTGTATAGTTAATGCTTATCCGCTAAAAGATGGAACCAATGCTTTATTAGCTCATATTATCTTTATGCCAAATTTTAATTGTGACAAAATGGCAGTTATCAGAAGAATAGATTCTAACTTACCTAATGATATAAATATTGCTGGATATAAAGAACATCAAATTACCTTCAATTCATCAAAAACTACAGCTAAAAAAGATCGCAATAGTTTAATGTTAGATTTAGATGGATATTTAAAACCAGATAATAATGGCTTTTTAGCTCTAACTTTAATTAAAGATGATATTAGTGAAAGATTTAATTTAAATTATAATAAATTAGAAAAACCAAAAACTTTGACTTTAACTAAAAACAAATAATAATCTTTAATATATAATAATAAAAAATAAAATATTCTTTGTTTTTATATTTTTATGTTATAATTTATTAAAATGTAGTAATATGTGAGGTGATCTAAATGTGGAATTTAGTATTTCTGTTTTCTGGTTTTCTTCTAATATTATTATTACTAATTGTTTTTAGAACAAAAAAGACCAATCCTTTTGTTGAAAATAGAATTTTTTTAATATTAACTATTACTAACTTAATAGGATTTATCACTGAAATAATGGCTCAGATTACCTTAAGATTATTAGGACAAGATAATGTCTTAGTAATAGTTATAGGTAAATTTTATTTAATATATATTTTAGTTTGGATGGGAATTTTTTCTATTTATGTTTATTTAGTTACAAGAAAAGTAAAAGAAAATGAACCAACAGAGCAAGGTATTTCAGCTGATAAAACTAAAAATTATAAAGTAATGAGATTAATTCATATTATAATTATTAGTATTACGGCTATTATTTGTTATTTACTTCCAATGTTAATATATTATGAAAATGATGCAATGTATAGTCATGGAACTGCAGTTAAATTTTTAATGGTAATATCAACTATTTACGTTGGATTATGGATTATACGTTTAATATTAAATTATAAAATGATGCGAAACAAAAAAGTATTACCTATATTAACAATAATAGTTTTACTTTCAGCTAATGTTATTATCCAAGTTATTAACCCAACTATTTTGATAGCAACTTTTACAATGATGTTTACATGTTATGTATTATATTTTACGATCGAAAATCCAGATTTAAAAATAATTGAAAAATTAAATAAAGCTAATATTAAAGCTGAAAGCTCTATTAAAATCAAAGATGAATTTTTAAAACAACTAGGTCATGAAACAAATACGGTAATGAATTTATTTGAAACTTCAATGTCTAGTATAAAAGAAATTGCTGAAAGAAAAAAAGATAAAGAATTAATTGAATGGACTAATTATGCTTATTCAAGTGCAATTAGTTTAGCAGATATGATAAGAAATAGTCTAGCAAGTGCAAGATTTAAATCTGGTGATATAACATTAGAAAATAAATTATATAAAACAAAAGATTTAATAGATGAGGTTAAAATATTACCTATGAGATTTAAAACTAATAAGGAACATATTAAATTTGAATTTAAAGTTATAAATTCACTTCCCTTAATGTTAATAGGAGATAAAGCCGCAACAAAAGAAATATTTTATAATTTAATATCTAATGCTTATAAATATACAAATGATGGATTTATAAAAGTCAAAATTAAATCATCTTCTCTTAATAATATCTGTACGATAAAAATAATTATTGAAGATAGCGGTATAGGAATCAAAAAAAATGATATTAAAAATTTATTTAATAGATTTGAAAGAATAGATTTTGAACATAATCAATCAGATAAAAGAGGAATAGGTTTAGGGTTAATTAATACCAAAGAAATAGTTAAATTAATGGATGGAGACATCACTGTAGGTAGTGTATTTGGAAAAGGAAGCATTTTTACCGTAGAAATAAAACAAAAAATGGTGGTGAATAATAATGAATTATAATGATAAAAAAATAATTATAATAGATGATAATAATATGATGTTAAAAATAGCAACTAAAATATTAGAAAAATATAATTTTAAATTAGTTGATACTAAAACTAATGCAACAGATGGTATAAATGCTATTAATGAAAATAAATATGATTTAATAATAGCAGACGATATGATGCCTGAAATAAGTGGAACTGAAATGTTACAAAAATTAAAAAGTAATCCTAATTTTAATATTCCAATTGTAGTTCTAACTGGTAATACTGAAATTCCTAATGTTAAAAATTATTATCTAAATTTAGGATTTAATGATTTTTTATCAAAACCAATTGATTTAAATGAATTAGATAGAGTAATTAATAAATTTTTTATTTAAGAAATAATGCTATAATAAATATATAATGAGGTTAAATATGATTGAAACAGGAAATCAATTAAAAGGATATATTCAAAGAGAAACTAATAACTTAAATATTAATTCTAATTATGGCTATAATTATTATTTTACAAGAGCATTTTTAGAAAATCTTTATCATAATATTAAAATGAAATTAGTTTTAAAGGGGAGTTATGCGCAATTTGTAAGACTAGAAAAAATAAATCGCCCCTTAACTGATATTGATATTATAACTTTTGATCGTATTGAAAATGCTAAACAAGAAATCGATAATATTATTAATAATAGTACTAATATAAAATTTAAAATTATTAACCAATTTACTACTACTAATGCTACTTTAAATTATAAAATACTATGTGATTTTGATGGTAAAACCGGAAGAATATCACTTGATTTAAAAAGAGAAGAATCTTTAGATTATTCTCAAGCTAAAATGCCCATATTATTTTCTAAAGATCAACCCTTTAATACCCAGTCTATTTCAATTGAAGAACATTTAGCAAGTAAATTATATGTTATATTACTGCACTTAAAATTACATACAGTTCTAGCTAGAGAATTTAGAAGATTAAAAGATTTTTTTGATATTCATACTATTTTAGGATCATCTAATATCGATGAATATAAAGTAATTTCAATCTTAAAAAGAAAAATTAAACAAGATGAATTCTTAAGAGATTATGAATTAGATGGACCTTTATTTAAAAAAGATTTTATAGAAGAAAATAAATCTAATTGGGAAAATGATAAAAAGAAGTATCAATTCTTAAATGATACAACTATTGATGAAGCAGTAGATGTTACTAATGAATTTATTAATAAGAGAAGATAAATGTAATGGAAATAAGAGATTTATATGATGGTAATAAGCAATTAACAGATAAAACAATAAAAAAGGTGAACCAATTCCCCAAGGTTATTATTACTTAACCGAGGTTGTTTGGATTCAAAATTCTAAAAATGAATTATTACTACAAATAAATAAAAAATATAATATGTGGACTACAACTGGAGGTCATCCAACTACTAAACAAACAAGTTTGGATGGAATTGCTACGGAAATTAAAGAAGAATTAGGAATTGATGTAAATAAAAAAGATTTAGTATTATTTAAGACAATAAAAACTGAAGATGATTTTGTCGATTTATATTATTTAAAAATGGATATTATATTAGAAAATCTTAATATTTTTGAAAAAGAAGTAGGAAATGTTAAGTGGGCAAGCATAAAAGAAATAAATACCATGGTAAAAAATAATATATTTTTGCCGCCACATATTGAATTTTTCAATTATTTAATTGAATATTTAAATAATTAAAATTATTAAATATAAACTTATATTCTTAGGAAGTATAATATTAGTATGAGATATAAAAAATGGCAAGATTTAAAAACTGATCCCCAAGAGATAAATTTTGAAGAAATCAAAATTATAAATCAAATAAGCTTCCCACGCTGCGGTAATGATGTTATAGAGTGTTAATGTAAAATTAAAGATAAATCTGTTATTAATGCATTTATAAAAATAGAAAGAAGTACAAAAGCTTCTTTTCAAACGGAAGTAGAACATCTAAGAATATTGTTAGAGAATAATTATTATGATAAAATACCTAAAATAATCGAAGACGGATATTTTAAAGAAAAAAAATATCTTGTTTTAACTAAAATAGAAGGAAAAAGGTTATCCGATATTTTTTTAAAAATTAATGATCAAGAATTAAAAAACAATTATTTAATTAAATATGGGAAAGAATTAGCTAAAATTCATAATATTCCATCAGATTTATTTTCTAAAGCTAAACAACGCCCAATTAATGATTATCCTAGTGAAGATAAATATCAAAAAAATGACGCAACTATTTCTAAATACATTAATTATTTAATAAAAAATAAACCGAATATTAATTATAATACTTTTATTCATGGTGATTTTCATTATGCGAATGTTTTATGGAAAAATAAAAAGATTAGTGGAGTTTTAGATTGGGAATATAGTGGTAAAGGTTTTAAAGAACAAGACATTGCTTGGGCTTGTATTTTAAGATCAACGCAACGCTTTATGGATAATATTGAAGATATTAAACATTTTCTACTTGGTTATAATATGATAGGTAGTTATAATAAAGATAAATTAAAATGGTGCTTGATTAATGGATATTGTCATTTTTATTTATTAAATAAAGATGACAAAGAATATAGAAAAAAAATTATAATATTATTATTAGAAATAAATAAAGATAATTTTTAATGAATATAAAAGTTGATTATGAAATATCAAATACTGTTAATATCAAGATTTTTTTAATAATTAAAAAGTCAAGTGCAACAATTAAGAAATATAAAATATAATTAAATTAGTAATAATTCTTGATGGAACATTTCACTTGGAGTGTTCCATTTTAATATTTTTCTAG
>JAQVZB010000027.1 GCA_029004695.1 Bacilli bacterium
CGAATGACTAATACTTAAGATTTTTCCTACTTGTCTCATCGATAATCCTTGTTTTAATAATATATCAATTTCTACTTTCTTTTTTTCTGTTAATTGAGTATAATTTTTCATAGAGCTCCTCCTTGCTAGGTGTGAGCTCTTTTATTATATCAAAAAATCCCAACCGTTGGTGTGGTTGAGATTTCAATTTAGGAATTAGAAGTTTACTTCTAATTTATTATTTATTAATTTGATTCATAACTTCTTCAGCAAAGTTATCATTTCTTTTTTCAATTCCTTCGCCTACTTCATAGCGAATCATTTTTTTAACTTGACCACCATTATTTTTAACATATGTTTCAACATCAATATTGCTGTCTTTAATAAATGGTTGACTAACCAAACAAATATCTTTAAAAAATTTATTTATTCTTCCTATAACCATTTTTTCTGCTATTTCAGCAGGCTTACCTTCTTTAATAGCTTCTTCTGTTAAAAATTTCTTTTCGGTTTCTACTACTTCAGTTGGAACATCGTCTTTTGATAAATATTGAGGACGCATTGCAGCAGCTTGCATAGCTACATCTTTAGCTACTTCTTCATTTGTATTTTCAACTACCGTTAAAACAGCTATCTTACCACCCATATGTAAATAAGCTCCAAACACTTCATTATTAGATTTTTCAACTATTTCAAATCTTCTTAATGATAATTTTTCACCAATTTTAGCAGTTTTAGCAATTATATATTCATTTATTGTTCCTTCACCACAATCTACATTTAAAGCTTCATCAAGTGTTTTAACATTAGAATTTAAAATAGTCATGCCGATTACTTCAAACATCTTAATAAATTCTTCATTTTTACTAACAAAATCAGTTTCACTATTGATTTCTAAAATAATAGCTTTATTATCATCTACAAATATATTTGCAAGACCTTCAGCAGCAATTCTTTCAGCTTTTTTATTAGCAGTCGTAATTCCTTTTTCTCTTAAATAATTAATTGCCGCATCTATACTCCCATTTGTTGCTTCTAGGGCATTTTTACAATCCATCATTCCAACTCCAGAAATTTTTCTTAATTCTCCAACTAATTTTGCATCTATCATAATTAATCTCTCTCTCTATTTATTTATTAATTCTATTAATTCATCTTTTTTTAATGTACTATAACCAGTTAATTTTTTATCTTTAGCTAATTTTTTAAGTTCGGTTAAAGTCATTTTAGATAAATCTAAAGTTTCGTCTTTTTTTGATTCGACTTTAATTTCTTTTTTAATAACTTTCTTTTCTTCAACTACTTTTTCTTTTTTAATTTCAATCTTATTATTATCTTCATGTTTTGATTCAACAATTACTTCTTTTATATTGGTTATAGCAGAAGCAAATTTTTCTTTTTTAGGTTTTTCTTCTTCAGATATATAATCAACTAATTCTAATCCTTTAGCTTCACATATTGCATTATTTAAAACACCTAAGATAACGCTAACACTTCTAACGGCATCATCATTTCCGGGAATTATATAATCAACATCATCCGGATCACAATTTGTATCAACAATACCAAAGACAGGAATATTTAATATTCTAGCTTCACGTATAGCATTAATTTCTTTTTTAGGATCAGTTATTATTAAAGCATTTGGGAGTTTTTCCATTTTACGAATTCCACATAATACTTTATTTAATTTTTCATATTCTTTTTGGAGACCAATAACTTCTTTTTTAGGTAATAAATTAAATGTTCCATCAGCTTCCATTTTTTCAATTTCTTCTAATCTTTTAATTCTTTTTCTAATAGTTCTAAAATTAGTTAAAGTTCCACCTAACCATCTTTCAATTACATAATAAGATAAACTACGTTCGGCTTCAGCTTTAGAAGCTTCTTGGGCTTGTTTTTTAGTCCCAACAAATAAGAAGTTTCCTCCATTTTCTGCAATTGTTTTAATTTCTGCATAAGCCTTTTCAATTAACTCAGCAGTTTTTTCTAGATTAATAATATAAATATCATCTCTAGATGTAAAGATATACTCCTTCATTTTAGGATTCCATCTTTTTGTTTGATGTCCGAAATGAACACCTGCTTCTAATAAATTACTCATAGAAACAACAGCCATAAATACACTCTCCTTCGTTTTGCTTCCATTTACGTCTTCTTAATCATTTCAACCAACGGCCACTAGAAATAATTAATCAGTAAATGTGAATATTTGGTTAAAAACCATGATTATTGTATCAAATATCTATTATTTTTACAATCATTAAATATCATAATTTATATTATGTTAATTTATTTGAAATAATATAACAATCATATAATTTAATTAAAAAGGAAACAGATATGAATAAAATACCAGAAAAGAAATTTTCATTCTTAATACTATTATCGGAATTACCATTGCTTTAATATTTTCTTTATTTGTTAATCTGCTTATATACTCTGCTCCTAAAGAAATTACTAACGCAATAGTTAACTATGATAAAGGTATAAAAATTAAAAGCTAAGGATTTTTCAGCCGGAAAACAATTAGTTAATCAAATTAAAGATAAAGAATATTATGCTGCTTTAGTCATAACTGAAGATTATACTAAAAATCAATTAAGTTTAATGACAACTAAACCGATATCTCCAAATTTACAAATTATTATTGATCAAGGGCAAGATACTACAATTGCTACTTCGATTGAAAAAATAATAATTAGCATGGAACAATTTTAAAAATTATTCAAAATACCAAAAAAGTTATAACTGATGAACAATCAAATTTACTTATAACACCAATTAAGTCTGAATTACCTATTTAAATCAAATAAATGATTATTTAGCAAATGGCGGTTGCTCATCGAGCAATCTTTTTAATAACTTGGATTTCAGTTTTAATAACATCCATTTTAATGTATTTTTATATTACGAAAACAAACGGTAATAACAAAAATATTTAATTGTAATACTATTATATTAATTATGATTTATTTTAGAATATCTCTTTTTTAAAATTAATGGATCAATCTCTCTTTGTTTTAACTTTGGAATATCAGTTTCAATATCTTTTAATAATTTAAAATTATTATATAATTGATTAAAATATTTATCTACTTTAGTATAATTATCAATTATATTAAATAATAAATGATCAGTTAAAATATATAAATCATTATAAGTAATTATCTTTTTATTAATTAAATAACTAATTAAATTAGCACATATAGCCATCGAATTATAATCCATAATACTATTAGTTAATTCATTTATTTTATTATTTAATTCAATAAATTTATCTACATATTTAACATTATTAAAACTATATTCTATATTATTATTTTCATTTTTAATTAAAGTAAGGTCATTATAAATATCTTTTATTTCATTTAAATCAATATTTTTAGACCAAGCTAATGATGTTAAAAAAATACCATCAATTCGATCAGCACATAATTTAGGCCTTTTACAATCTAATAAAGAATATTTTTTAAAATCTATAATTTCATCTATTTTATAACCGTCTTTATTTAATAAATGTATTAATTCATTATCTTTAATTAGAGTTTCTTTTAATCCATCTTCAGTACTTTCTTGAATGATATAATCTTCATTTAAATAATCAATAACATGACTTGTAGCTGGAGTTCGAGCATCATGAAAAAGAGCTGCTATAGTTTGTTTTTTATCTTGCGAAAAATTCCATACAATTAATGCTGTAGATATACTATGATCAAGTCTAGATATATAATATTTAAAATTATAATAATCTTTATTACCATATTCCATAGCACAAAAATAGCTAATATCTTTTAATCTTAACATTGTATTTGTTTCAATATACGAAATTAAAAAAGTTGGGATTTCATTTGCTAAAATATTAAAATATTTTCTAATTTCCGGAATCAAATTATTATAATATTCTTGATATTTTTCCATATGCTCACCTCATGAGTTTATACTTTATATTAATATTAAAATAAAGTAAAGAAAAAACTTAAAATAATATTTAAGTTTTAAAATTTTTTATTCTACTACATATGGATCAGTAGTTGTACCTGTACCTGTTACAGTAATCGTAGATTTTAAATTTAGGACAGGACGAATCCCATGTAGAATAAGATAAGAGGAACGATCTAACCATAAACTACCATTGTTATTCACATTATAAACATTAACATTATCACAAGGGCTAAAGTTAAAAGGGGTAGAAGTCCAATACGATTGATTTGTATATAAATAATTTGTTGAGTTATCATAATACTCATGCAGACCGGCCATATATGTCTCATGTGATGTTATTAATCCTACTGGATAAGTAAGTGCTCCGTTTCCGATTATCGTGTCATCTACGGTAAAGCGATCATTTTGTAATCCACATTTTAAAGTTGGTATATGAGACGTAGACGTTATGTATGCTACATAAAATGTATCATTGGATCCATAACCTAGCCCACCATAAGCACCTCCTATTTCAGTTCCTAGCTGCCTATCATTACAAAATAAGGTATCAGATATATAAGCTTTATAATCTGTACTTAATATATTAGTTGAATACCAATTATCTACTGTTACTTTAGCATTATTTGAAGTTTCATTATATGTAGCAGCTGCCGAAACACTTCCATCTCTTTGAGTTGATGCTATTCCATTTGCTCCACCATACATATAACCGAGATATTTAGCATCATCAAGATATGTTGAGTTCCAATAATATTCTCCTATTTGAGTGCTTGTACCAGTTGAGTTTATAGTACAACTATTATTAGGGCAGGTTCCATTATAAATTATTCTTGTTGAACCATCGCCATTAATTCTTACTATTTTCCACTGATGTTCAGCAAAAATTAAATTATTATTGATATAATCTTTAGCTCCTCTTAAATAATAGCTCATGCCATAATCATCTTCCGTTTTATACATTAAATTATCAGTACTTCCATTTATGTTAGCAAATGTTCCTTCTGGTGCTTCAGTTATATTTTCTTTTCCTCCATATTCAGCTAAAATTATATCTTTCAAACTTGGTTCGTATTCTTCTTGAACAATATATGGATTTGATGCAATACCTAGTCCTAATATTTTAGTATCTGGTTTTAAATTTATGACTGGGCGAACTCCACCTGAATAATTTACAGTTAGGCCGTAGTAACCAGCTAACATTTTACCATATGAATCACTAATCCATATGCTAGCATCACCATCTGTCACATCATAATCCAATACCCCAGGACCCATTGTATAAAAAGATAAACCCGAATCTAAATAAGGTCTATATGTACTATTTGCTTGATTATATTTTAACCCCGAAATTGCTGCTTCATCTGGTGTCAATAATCCTATTGGGTAAGATAAAGAACCGTTTCCCATAGTAGTATCACTCACTGTAAAACGATCATTTTTAAGTTCACATTTTAGAGTAGGAGTTTTATTTGTGACTAATCTATACCACGTTGCATAAGTAGTGTCACTTGTTCCGAATCCTGTTCCAGTTGCTGCTCCTCCCAATTCACTTTGAAGTTGTCTATCATTACAAAACAAAGTGTCTGATAAATAATTTTCATAATCAGTTCCTAATAGATTGGTTGAATACCATGTATCTGTTGCTATTTTTATTGTACTGCTGGTTTCATTTGTTGTTGCCTGTTCTCTAGATGTTGACGCAACTCCATTTGCTCCACCATACATATATCCCATATATTTATTATCATTACTATTTGTATTAAATGCTGATGACCCTATTTGAGTCGCTGTTCCAGAATAGTTTATAATACAACTATTATTTGGACAAGTTCCATTATATATTAATCTTATTGAGCCATCACCATTTATACGCAATATCTTCCATTGATGTTCAGCAAAAATGATATTATTATTTACATAGTTTTTAGCTCCTCTTAAATAATAACTCATGCCATAATCATCTTCCATTTTATACATTACATTTTCAGTATTGCCATTTACATTATCAAATGTTCCGGATGGAGCTTCAGTTATTAATGATGCACCACTATAATTATTTATAAGAACATCAGTTAAGTATTCATTTGATGTTCCTTTTCCTTCTAATATTTCTATATAAGAATTAATTGATTTACCATTATCATAATCTTGATCTTCCCCAGTATCAGGAAAATAAATATTTAATGTATAACTATGTACTTTATTGCCATTTGTTGGCCCACTAAAAGAACCATTTCCTAATAAAATACTTCTTGCTCCGCTTCCTATTTCTTGCATTGTTATTGTAGATGGAACTACTGAACCATTACTTCCAGTATTAGTTGAAGTTAATTTATATTTTAATGAGCCATATGAAAAAGTATTAGTTTTTATTACTAAATTAAGATAATAATTCATTGTTAAATTTGTGGTATTATTTCCCATTACCGTAAATGTTTTGGTCCCCCAGGCTACTTCTTTTGGATATATTTTACTCATTGTTATATTACTTCCACCATCAAAAGTAATGTCCATTGTTCCGCCTGCACCGGTTATTGTTGCTGATGATTCAGAACCAATTATGCTTACTTCAAAAAATGCATAGCTTAAGCCTAATATTAATATTAAGAACAAAAACATTGTTATATTTTTCAAAATTTTGTTGATTTTTCTTAATCTAATCACAAATGCATCTTCCTTTGTAGTATAAATATTTCTATATTTATTTTACTATAATTATTATGTAATAGTCAATAATTACTTCTAATCTTTATTTATATAATTAATGTTTTGTAAATATTAGATTCATATATTATTCTAAATTTAAAAAATGTATAGCTTAAACCTAATATTAGTAAAAATTGTGAAAGTTGTTATTAATTTTTTTAATATTTTATTAATTTTGTTCAATCAATTATATTTTAAATGGAATTATTTCCCAATTAATATATTATTTAAATTTCTTATATATAAATCCCAAATATTAGCTTTATTAATATTTTCTTTAACGGTAATATTTACTCGATTTATCACTTTATTATTTTCGATGATTTCTAAATGACCTACTACATCTCCAATTTTAACTGGAGCTTTAATTTTACCAGTTATTATATTATAAGTATATTTTTTTTCCTCATTCATATTTTCTAAATTTGTAGCATTTTCTATTAATCTTATACCGACATTTTCTTTTTTACCATTTAATATTTCTATGGTACCTAGATTATGTTTAGTATCTAATATTATTTTTAATTTAAAATTACTAAAACCATAATTTAAAAGTTCGACCGTATCATTACTTCGATCCTTAGTTGTTGGAGATTTCATAACCACACTTATTAATCTCATATTATTTCTCATAGCAGTTGCTGTAAGACAGTAACCAGCTTTATCAGTAAAACCGGTTTTAAGACCATCTAATCCGCTATAATATTTAATTAATTTATTAGTATTAACCATCCAAGTAGAAGTCCCATCTGGTTTATTTAAATATTCTTCATAGATACTAGTATAATTTAAGATTTTTTCATGTTTAAGTAATTCTCGAGCTATTATCGTCATATCTTTAGCTGAAGAATAATGATTAATTTCATCTAATCCGTGAACATTCATAAAATTGGTACTAGTGCATCCCAATTCTTTACATCTTTTATTCATTTTTTTAACAAATTCTTCATTTGTTCCTGCTATATGTTCAGCCATTGCTACTGAGGCATCATTAGCACTAGCAATAGCTATACTTTTTATTAATTCTTCGGCTTTTATTTTACTTCCACTTTCTAAAAATACTTGACTTCCTCCCATACTAGCTGCATTATTGGTTATTAATACATCATCTTTTAAGGTTATTTTTTCTTTATCTAAAGCTTCCATTATTAAAAGTAATGTCATAATTTTAGTCATACTTGCTGGGGATAATTTTTCATTACTTTTCTTTTCATATAGTACTTTTCCGGTACTTTGTTCCATCAATATACTTGATGCTGATGTTTTTGCAAGTTCAATTGCATTTACTTTTATTGGTATTAATAAAAGTAATAATAATATAATTATTTTTTTCATAACTTCACCTTAATAATATTATTCTTAATTAAGAAAAAAAGACTTAATGTGAATAAGTCCCATGAATTTTTTCTAATTGTTCATTTGTTAAAGTATCTACTGTCCAGACATTATTTATTTTTGTTAAAGTAAAATCTAAAGTATAATTAATAGTATTATTAGTATTTCCTAATTCCTTAATTCGATATTTTAAGGCTTTATTAGGATCATATACATCATTATCATCAAAGAATTCTTCTTGATTAGTACTTATATAATTATTTATTTCATTTTCTGCAGTAAAATAATCATATACCGTTATTTCTACTTCAACAGTTGCAGTATCACCATCAATTCTTTCATCTTTAATATTATATTTAAGATCAGAATATTGTCTTAAATAAATATTTTGATAACCAGTTAAATTATCATCATCTAAATCAAGAGCATTTAAATAATCACCTAGTTCTGTTTTAATGACATCATCTTTATTATTATAACGTTTTAATAAATCCATTACTTTTGATTTAGGGGTGTTACCCAAAGTACAACCTACTGTTATAAATAATAATAATAAACTTAATAATAAATATTTTTTCTTCATAATTTTTTCTCCTTAATTATAATATGGATATATATTTTAAATTTATACATTTTATGATAATATTAAAGTGGTGATTAAAATGAAAAGAATGCTTTCTGGTATCCAGCCAACTGGAGATTTAACTATCGCAAATTATATTGGAGCAATAAAACAATTTATCGAAATTCAAAAAAAATATGAGAGTTTCATATTTGTTGCTGATTTACATTCATTAACTGTTAGCCCAAATCCTGATGAATTAAGAAAAAAAATTAGAGAAATAGTCGGATTATATTTAGCTTGCGGATTAAATGGTGAAAATACTTATATCTTTAATCAATCTGAAAATATTTATCATCCTATGTTATCATGGGCATTGGAATGTAACAGTTATATTGGTGAAATGAATAGAATGACACAATTTAAAGAAAAAAGTCAAAAACATATGACTGATGGTATTACTACTGGTTTATTTACATATCCAGTCTTAATGGCAGCTGATATATTAATATATGATGCTGATATTGTTCCAGTTGGAATAGATCAAAAACAACATGTTGAATTAGCTAGAAATGTAGCTGAAAGATTTAACAATAAATACGGAAACACATTTAAGATACCTACTCCTCTTTTGCCTGAAACAGGAGCTAAAATTATGAATTTACAAGACCCAACTAAAAAAATGAGCAAAACCGATGAAAACCCTAAAGGTAATATTTATTTACTAAATGATATAGATGTCGCTAGAAAAAAAATTATGAGCGCTATAACTGATTCTGAATCAATAATTAAATTTGATCCAATTAATAAACCAGGAATATCAAATTTAATAACTATATATAGTTCACTAACTAATAAAAGCATTGATGCAATTGAAAAAGAATTTGAAAAAGTAAATTATGGGGTATTTAAAAATAAGGTAGCTGACGAAGTAGAAACTTTACTTAAAAATATTCAAACCAAATACTATAGTATTATAAAAGATGATACAATTGAAAAAGCATTAGATAAAGGAATTGAAAAAACCAAAAAAATAGCCAAAGAAAAAGCTTATGAAGTATATCATAAGCTTGGTGTCGGAAGATATTAATCTTCTTTTTTTTCGTCGTCGATTTCGTTTATTAAAGTAGTAGTAAATACTGATAATATATATCTTGCCGTTTCTTCATTCGTAACTTCTTTTAAGAAAATATCTTCTCCTACTTTATTTTCTTCAAATATCGTAGATTCAGCAGTCATTTCTTCATTTTCATCTAATTTAGTAGCTAAAAAATATTTTTTATCATTTTGAATTGTTTCATCTAAGATATAATATTTTTTATTACCTTCTAGTTCCACAATAGTATCCAACTTCATTTTATATTCCCATCCCTTTATTTTGTTCTTCTTGTTCTAAATCTTGGGCTTTATTTTTTTCATCTACTCCAGCAATTAATTGCATTAATTCATAAGCTCTTTCTTTATCGACATTTGATGATGCTATTTTTGTTTTAAATTTGTTAAAAATTGATGGAAAAAATTTTTCTTTTTTACTTATATCTACTCGGTCACGATATTCACTATAAGCCCATACAAAGCCTGATACTAATGCAAGTGGAGCCACACCAATACTTGCTCCTGCAGCTATCCCGCCTAATGCAATAAGTTTCCAAGTAAGCGTTCCATAACCTTTAAATTTTCCATCCTTAACAGAGATTACTTTATTACCTAAATCATTATTTAAATCATTAGTTTCTTCAGATTTATTTTCTTCAGGAATTAAATTATTTGCTTCTTCATTAGAATGTATTTCATCGCTATTTAAAGAATTTGTTTCTAGAGTAGCTGGGATTACTTCTCTTTCAATTATTTCTTCATTTACTTTTGTTTCTTCTTCTGTTAATTTTTTACTATCAAATCGAGATGATTCGTATAATCCATCGATTCCTTCTAATTTATAATAGGTTATCCCATTAACTATTTCAATATTTTCTACCTTATATTCTTTTCCTTTTTCCAAATCTAAATTAGTAGCAGCCGATCCCGATAGTAATGATTCAACTTTACCATTATAATATACAATATCATTTATTTTAAATGCACTTTCTATAGCAGGTTCTTGTTCTTTAACTTCGGAAGCTTTTTCTTCTTTTTCTTTACTTATTTCTTTATTAAAACTGATTCCTAAATCTTTTAATATTCTTTCATTTTTTTGTTGATGGCTAATATAAGTCGCAACCATAGCTTTATATTTATTACACATTGATGCGATATTACTAAAGTTATCAATCATAGCTTTTTTAGTATCATCATCTAAATTCATTAACATAACTTCTTGATATATTTTATTAAAGTCTTGCATTAAATCATCAATATAAGCAATGGTAATATTTATATTTCCTCGGTCAGTAATCTTTTTAGCATTTTTTATCGTATCTAAATTAGCACCATTATAAATGCTCAATAATCTTTTATATTCAACCATCTTTTGTTCAGCATTTAATGAACTATCATTGCTTAAATCTTGAATTTTTCGGTAAGTTTCTTCTCGACTTGCAACAGCACTTTCAACGCGATTTTCTGCTAATAAAATACCAGCTTTAGTTTTAATATTAGATATTAATTTATTAAATCTTTCCGTTTCAGTAATGTTTTTATCAATAGATGACATAGTTGGTGCCTTAGTATTTTTATTCATAGAATTTACTAGTCTATCAATTTCATTCCTTAAATCTTTTCTAAAATCATTAGACATTTTTGGTATATCCAATGAATCTATTTGGTTTTTAATATTTACTAAAGTATTTAACTGATTAATAGGTCCTACTTCACCTTTAGCTACTAGTTCAGTTAACTCTGTTACTTTGATATAATCTTCAATAATAAAACCACTAGCTTCGATTTTTTTAATAAAATCACTAATTCTTTTTTCTCTTTCTAATCTTTTTTCTTTGTCTAATTTTGCTATTTGTTCTGGTGTCAATTTAAATCACTCCTTTTAAAATTATATTTCTATTAATTCATCAAAATCATTTTTATTTAATTTCGCTGTTTTAATATCTTCGGGAATTTTTTGCTCATCAATTTTAAATGTTTCTTTTAATTCTTTAATTAATACTTCATTGTTTTTTATTAAATTAATTCTGGTATTAATTCTTTTAATTAAATCTTCAATAACTTCTTTAATTCGAAAATCAATTTCAAGTAAATCTTCATCTAATGTTACATTAGATATATTATCTAATACTCCTAGTCTTTCAATATATCTCGTTGTTAGATTATTTCTTTCCAAAATTTTATCTATATTACTGGCATATTTTACTATTTCAGCATTTAGTTCATCTAATTCTTTACTAATTGTTTTAATTCTAACTGCTGCTAACAGCCTTTCAGTTGCTTCTTTTTGTTCAACACTATCAAATAATATTTCCTTTTCCATCTTTTTCACTCCTTTTTATTCTATTAATCCAGCTTTTCCATTTATT
The DNA here is from genome assembly GCA_029004695.1 of Bacilli bacterium. Classification (GTDB taxonomy): domain Bacteria; phylum Bacillota_I; class Bacilli_A; order RF39; family UBA660; genus DUUS01. Next base: position 11,992 of record JAQVZB010000027.1, read on the forward strand.
ACAATATTTAAATGAATTTCACTTCCTAACGCTTCATTAGGTAATTTATAAGTATTGGCATCTGCTACCCATATTCTTAATGAAAACCATATTGCTTTACCTGATTCAAGTACCCCAGTATAAATTTTATTTTGAGGTTGATTTCCTAATAAATTAGGTCCCGCATCGTTTAGATTATAACGAATAAAATTATGAGAAAGAAGATTTCTATCTAATAAACTAGGATTATCATCTAAACTTATTGAATAATTATATGGCACAGCGCCAGTATTATCAATTGCAAAAGTATAAATATTATTAGATTCTAACATTGCTAACTCATCAGGCATTGGTTTTAATTCCATTAAATTAATGGCTGATCCAGTAGTATATGTAATTTGCAAATCACCCACGCTTAATACCTGAGCTTTAACATCAGTTTTAACATCCATAAATAAACCATAAGATGAGCCAATTATAGTTATAACTAATATAAAAACGGTTGCAACTGATATAAACAATCTTTTTTTCAATTGATTTTTAATATACATTATTATATCACCTATACAATCTCTATTACAATTCTATCATTAAAGAGCATAATAAAGCAACATTTTATTTGCTTTTCAATAATTTCTTTGATACAATTTATATTGTATTTAAGG
>JAQVZB010000028.1 GCA_029004695.1 Bacilli bacterium
GTTATTATTTAAATCTACTACCTCATGATTATTATTTATAAATTGTTCTTTTATAACTTCACTTTCATATAAGTTTACTTTACAACCTAATGTTAAAACACATACTTTCATAATTCTCCTTAAAAAAATGAGAGAAATATAAATTTAATTATATTTCCCTCAATTGTCAATAAATAAAATAAATTATTTCTTGACTAAATAAAGTATACTATAGTTGAAATTTAATGTCAACCCTTTTTTAAAAAAAAGAATAAATTTCTTTTTAATATATTTTACCTAAATTCTCTTGTAATTCTTTTAATGCTTTTAAGAAAGCTTCTTCTTTATCATATTGCATTAACTTAACTTCTAATCTTGGTTCTTCAATATGATTGATTTCATTAGTTAAATTTATTTTTTTGACATTTAATTCTGGCAATTCATAAGTATATTCATCATCATAACCGATTCCAATTTTATCTTTATTTTTAACTAATTCTTCATAACTAATAATAGCATTATTTTCTTGTTCAACTTCATAAGTTGTTAATTTTATTGCTTCTGGTTTATAATCTTTTTCAATTGCACTTGCTACCGAGGCAATATCAAAATCATCAGCAAGATTATTTTTTTGTGCACTTGATTCTAGATCGCTTAATTTTATTAAATATAATACATAAATAAATAATACAATAAGTAAAAAAGTTCCTATAAAAAAGAAATAATCTCCAATACTTAATGTTTTAACTAGTTCTAACATATTAATAAATACTTCTTTCATTTTAATTCCTCACCAAAATTTCTTTCTATTATACTAAATTAATATTAAAGCTGCAAGTATACCTAATAAATTATTTAACGAATGGATAATAATTACAAAATAGATATTTTTATATTTGACATAATAATAAGCTATTAAGGTACCTATCGATACATAACTAATTGATTGAATAAGCGCAATTGTAATATTGATATCAGTTGGAAAAATATGCATAAATCCAAAAATTAACCCACTTATTAAGATAAATAGCCCTGAATCTTTTATAATCTTTTTTAAACCTAATCTAAATATTATTTCTTCAACAAAAGGAGCTAATAATACGGCTGATATAAACATCATAATCGGAGCATTACTTAAAAGTAAATTAATAATCGATTGATTTTCACTTTCAAATATATTAATTTCTAAAATAAACGATAAAGTATAAATAATAACTGATGCTATTAATTTTACAATAAGTAAAACAATAAATAGTCTAAAACATTTTTTTAAATTATTTTTTAAATTTATTTTAAATTCATACCAATCATTTATTAAAGTTTTTTTATAGATAAAAAATATTATAATAAATAATACTAAACTTATTAATACTTCACTATAAGCTATATCAATAAAGTTAAATGTAGTTAAATTAATATTTAATTTATTAAATATCAAAGAAAATATTTTTCCAATATTAAAAAATAATAAAATAACAATTAAAAATTTTAAGATATTTATTAATTTATTTTTCAAGATTTAACCTCACAATATTTTTTCAATTAATATACCAGCAAATAATGTATAAAGTATTAAAGTAATACTTGCATAACATATATTACTATTATTTTTACGATATATCCATGCTAGTAATATATATAAAATAAAATATGGTATAACACTAAATAATATAGTCAAAAAAGATCCTTTTAAACCTAAACCAATAAAAATAGTTGCAATTAAACCACTACATAGTATGCCTTTATTTTTATCTCTTGTTAAATCATTAATACCAAGTACATAAATAACACTACTAATAAATGGGATTATTAAAGTACTTTTAATAACAGAAATAATATTGTTAATATTTAAGGACTCACTAAATACATTAATAAACGTTAATGGGAAAAATGTAACTTTAAAATAATCGGCAATTAATGAACTAAAATATTCACTAACCTTAACAGCAAGAGTTACGACGATAAAAAAAACAATTACCATTAATAAATTAGGAAATAGATTTCGTTTAAATCTTCTAAAATCTCGAGTAATATCACCCTTATATAAACACCAAACCAAAAATAATATTATTAAATATAGTCCTAATATTAGTATGTTTTTTATCAATAAAGAATAAGTATTAACATCTAATCCTATTAATGATAAAATATCAAAATAATAAATTGTTGCAAAATTAATTAATACTAGACATCCTAATAGCTTTATAAATTTATACATAATTCTATACTCCTTATTATTAATAATAAAACATATCTCAAATAGTTACAATTAAAAATGTAAATTATCTTATTATTTACATTTTTAATTTACAATAACTATACTATTAAATCACTTCTTTTGATTATATAAATTTTAGATCCTTTATAAAAAGCATAAAAGATATCTTCTAAAAGAAACTGTTGTTTCTTTAAATACATTTTTAACCATAATGAAGATTTCTTAATATCTTTTAAGGTGTCTTTTTGAATAACACCATCTATTATTATTGGTAATGGGTAATCGCCTTTTATTTTAAACAAATTATATTTAAATATTGATAATTTGCCATTATTTTCTAAAAAAGCATATTCAACATCTTCAATATTTTTAATTTTTTCTTGTCTTAAACTTAGTAATAAATCATCTAAGGTATATCTTTGTTTGATCATTTCTTTATAATTTATTTTACCTTGATTTATAATTAAACTTGCTCTACCACTAACAATTGATCTGAATTTTCTTGATTTTAAAGATATTTTAGCAAATAATACTTCAATTATTACTAATACTAAGATTGGCAGAACTGCTAAAAAAATAGAATCTTTAATGTTTTCTATACTAATAGCACATAATTCGGCTATTAATATTGAAACTATTAAATCGATAATTCCTAGTTTTCCGATTTCTCTTTTTCCCATCACCCTAAAACAGATAGTTACAAAAAAATAAAAAAACACGGTTCTAACTATAGCAGAAATAAATATCATTTATTATCACCTACTATATTATGGGTGTTCTTTTATATTTTAATCATAATTTATAATCGATTTTTTTATTATTAATATTATCTATTAATTTATTTATAAATTCTTCTTTACTAATAGTTACAGATTCATTAGTACCATAAATTCGATAAGTAATATTATTCTTTTCTTTTTCATTATCACCAAGCACTATTGTAAATGGTATCTTATTAGTTTGACTTTCTCTAATTTTATAATTTAATTTTTCATCTTTGAAATTTATTTTCGATCTTATTCCTTTTTCTTTTAATAATTCATCTATTTCTTGAGCATATTTTAAATGATATTCATTATTAATAGGTATTATATCAACTTGTCTTGGCGCTAACCATAAAGGAAATGCCCCAGCAAAATTCTCAATTAAGATTCCAATAAATCTTTCCATTGAACCAAATATTACTCTATGAAGCATAACAGGTCTTTTTTTAGATCCATCTTCAGCTATATAATTGATATCAAATCTTTCTGGCAAATTCATATCTAATTGGATAGTTCCACATTGCCAAACTCTACCTATTGAGTCCTTAATATGGAAATCTAATTTAGGACCATAAAATGCTCCATCATGAGGATTAATCTTGCATTCATGTCCAGCTTTAATACAAGCATCTTCTAATGCTTTTTCAGCTTTATCCCAGGTATTTATATCACCAATATAATTTTCTAGTGGTCTTGTAGATAATTCAATACTATAAGTTAAACCAAATACACTATATATTCGATTGATAAAATTGATTAAACTTATAACTTCAGTTTCAATTTGTGACTCTAGCATAAATATATGCGCATCATCTTGAGTAAAAGTTCTAACTCTAAATAATCCATTTAAAGCTCCACTTGCTTCGTGACGATGAACTTGACCTAATTCGCCTACTCTTAAAGGTAAATCTTTATATGAATATAAATCTCTTTTATATACTAATATGCCACCTGGACAATTCATTGGTTTAATAGCATAAGTTTTATTATCTACTTCACTTATATACATATTTTCACGATAACTATTCCAGTGGCCTGATATTTCCCATAATTCTTTATTAAGCATGATTGGTGTTTTAATAAATATATACTCTTCTTTCGTATGTTCATCATACCAAAATTTTTCAAGTTCATTTCTGATAATCATCCCATTTTTTAAAAATATTGGACAGCCTGGGCTATATTCACTCATCATAAAAATATCTAATTCTTTTCCTAAAACTTTATGGTCTCTTTTTTTAGCTTCTTCTAAAAAGTTTAAATGTTCATTTAAATCGGCTTCAGTTTCAAAACAGATCCCATAAATTCTTTGTAACATTTTATTTTTTGAATCACCTTTAAAGTATGCTCCTGATACTTTTAATAATTTAAAATATTTTATTTCTTTAACACTATCTAAATGAGGTCCTCGACATAAATCAATAAAATCATCTTGAGCATAAGCGGTTATAATGTTACTATCATCCATATTATTGATTAGGTCTATTTTATATTCATTATTTTTAAATATATCTAAAGCTTCTTTTCTTGTTAATTCTCTTTTAATTATTCTTTTACCATCTTTAGATATTTTTTTCATTTCTTTTTCAATAATATTTAAGCTTTCTTCTTTAATTACCTTATCTCCTAAGTCAATATCATAATAAAAACCCTCTTCAATGACTGGCCCGACCCAAAATTTAGCATTTGGATATAATCTTTTTATCGCATGAGCAAGTAAATGAGCACAACTATGATTAACAATATTTAACCTTTCATCTTCTTTTATATTTTTCATAAAACATCTCCATTTTCTATATATAAAAAAGAATAGCCCTAGGAGTGCATAAAACACGGTACCATCCTTATTATTAACTTTTAACTATTAACGGAGTTTAACCGGAATATATTAAATTCTCTCAAAGGTAGTAATTATTAATCATTTATATTAGCTTCCACCAAAAACTAACTCTCTTTAATAAAAATACTAGTAATCATATCCTTCTTCATTGATTTAAATTATATTATCATAATTTATTTATAAATGCAATTCTAGAATATAAAGACTTAAATTCTCTTGTTTAAATTATAAAATAAATATGATATTATATCTATAGAATAGAAGGTATTAAAATGGATAAATATATATTTAAAATAAGTAAAAATCTTTTATCTGTTTCAATCTTAAAAAAAGATACTCCTAAAGATGATTTAAATAATACAAATATAATCGATACTAAAGAAATTGTTTTTAGTAAAGATTATATATTAGAAAATATCGATTTAGTATCTTCTTTTTTAAATGTTATTATCATTAAAAAAAATGTAAAAAAAGTAAGTATAAAAGATTATAATATTATATTATTAATTCTTAAAATAATAAATAATATTCCTAATATTGAAGAAATACACTTAAAGCCAGATAAACCTGTTAATTATAAAATGTTTTTAAGTTTACTTGAAAATAAAGCCTTAAAAAAATTAGATGTTTATGATATTCCTAAATATTTATTAGAAAGACTTGACACAAATAAAAATTTAGAAATAAATATCAGAAGTGAAATCTTTTTTATAAGTAATTTTATGAGTATTAATGATTTAACTACTTACAGTAATATTTATTATAAAAAAAATATTATGATCAAAGATATTTTTAAAAATGAAGACTATCAAGATTTTGAAACTTTTATTAATATTAATAACCATTTAAAAACTATTAATATAATTTACTTTAATTATATTGATTTATTATTTATTATTAAAACATTATTAGAAAATAACAAACATAATATAAAAATTATTATTGAAGAAAAAGATAATGATTTAAAATTAATCTACCATTCTATTAATAAGATAAAAAATGAATATGAAAAAAATTTAAATGATATTAATATTAGTTTTAAAATAAATTATAGTTCGGAGTTCAAAACAAATAATTTAGTTAAACAAATTAATATTAATATTTTAAAAATATGTTTAACAAGCGTTATCTTTTTAATTCTAGTCTTAATGGGAGTAAATTACTATAAAAATTATTCCCAAGAAAGAGATATTCAAAATATCGAAAAAGAATTAAAACAAATAATTCATAAAATAGATGCCGAATATAATATCGATAATCAAGATCCGGAATTTGAACTTATTGAGCCTGATAATATAACACCAGTTACGACTCCTAAAAATACTTATGTTAGTTCTTATTATAAAAACTATGTTAAAGTATTTGAAACCCTTCTTAAAATAAATAGTGATACAAAAGGATGGCTTACTGTAAATAATACTCGCATTGATTATCCTGTTGTTCAAGCTACAGACAATGAATATTATTTAAAAAGAGATTATAATCAATATAAAAACTCTATGGGTTGGGTATTTATGGATTTTAGAAATAATATTGATGTATTGAACCAAAATACGATTATTTACGGGCATAATATTAATGGCGGAATAATGTTTGGTACTTTAAGATATGTTTTAAATAGTTCATGGTATACTAACAAAGCTAATCAAATTATAACTTTTAATACTTTAAAAAAAGAAATGAAATGGCAAATAATATCTATTTATAAAATTCCTAACACTACTGATTATATCCAAACTACTTTTTATAATAAAGAAATATATCAAGAATTTTTAAATCTAATAATCGGAAGAAGTATTTATAATTTCCAACAAGAAGTAACTATTAATGATAAAATATTAACTTTATCTACTTGCCATAATAGAGGAAATGAACGCGTTGTATTACATGCAAAATTAATTGTTGAATAATAAAAAGATATTAAATACCTTTTAAAAAACTTAATCAGTTACTTTTTTTATTAGTTCGAGAATTTTCTTCATTTGTTTATATTCATCTAGAGTAAATAGCTCTTCTTTTTTATTCATTTGATTAATTAAACATTCTTCTTTAAGTTTGTTTTTTTGTAAATAACTTACATTATCAGGTAAGATTGGTTCATCATAAAATGTTTGAGAATCAAAAGTAACTCTTTCAACTTTTTCTTTCAAAGATAATTTTCGAATTATTTTATATAGTATTAAACCAATAATCCAAATTACAAATAATGCTAGACTTAATTCAAGTAAAATCATTAAAACACTATTACTATAAATGCTTATTTTACTAGCTAAATCAACATTGTTATTATTAATTTGATCTAATATTAAAAAGAATAAAAAAATATTAGTAATTAAAACTGCTATATTAATTCTTTTAACGTTAAGATTAATTTTTTTGCTTGTAACATTAAAAATTAAGATAATCAAACTAATAAGTAACATTAATATATATTGAAGCATTGTTGGAAAATATATTATTGATACAATGTTTTTAGCAATTATATCAAATAAGCTTATTAATGAATTAAAATATGAATTCATTAATAATATTACTATAATTATTGATACTATGGCATAAATAATTTTAGTTTTTTTGTCTGCTTTAGAAATAAACATAATATCAATTATCATTAAAAGGATTCCAAATAAAAGAATTAAAAAAAGAGGTGAATTAGTAATAAGATTAAATAAAGTTTTAACCCTTTCTAATAGAGTATACTCTATCATAACTAATCACCTCTTACCCTTTTTAATCACGCTCAGCAATATAAATTGTTTGAGTATTTTTATCTCCTTTAGTACAAGTTATTAATGTTAGCGTTGTTTTATTCTTATTTCTTTTAATTACTAAATCCCCATCTTTAGCATCAGTATAAATATTTTTAATAATATATTTATATTCAATACCATTATAAGTTATTGTTGCTTCATCTTCAAGATTTAATTTATATAAATCTTTAAAGAAAGAAACTGAACTACTTCCGGAGTGACCAGCAATTATAAAATTACCTTTAACTTTATCTGGATAATCGGATGGTTTAATAACCTCAATATTTCTATTTACATTATTATATTTATTATCAATTTCTGTAAAACCTTTTTTTAAATCTAATTTTGGAATAGATAAATAACCAACATAATATTTTGAATAATCTATAACTGGTACTGGAGTATTAGGTACTTCATTTATTACTGGTAGTGCTGGTTGTAAATCTTCTTCATTATTCGCTATTACTTCTTCTTCAATTATTTCATCTGAATCTTCAATTTCTATTAACTGACTATAATATAAATCATTCATTTCATCAAAGACTTCAAACTTTTTTTGATTGTAATAATTACTAGATAAAATGCATATCCCTATAAATACTATTAATACCCCAATTGTTACTTTTATATTTGGTTTATTAATTAAATTTTCCATTTCTAATTAATATCCATGAACCACCAACCAATGTTAATGTTCCAATAATATATGAAATAGTACTTGAAAGTCCTGTCTTAGGTACTTCAACGATTGTTTCATATTCTTCTATCGGTTCATTATATATTATAATACCATTTGCAATATCATATCCACCATTAGCATTTTTAATTAAGACAGTTCCATCTTCAGTTACTTTAAAATTTATTACTTGTGAACTTTTAATATAATCTTCAGGTGTATATAACTCAGTTAAAATATATAGACCAGGATTAAGGGCAATATTATAACTTGTATTCGTAGTTGTCCATCTAGATATTTCTTCTCCCTTTTCATTTTTTATGGCTAATATTACTCCAGATATAAATTGATTGGTATTCTTATCAAGTTTATTAATACTAATTAAATCACTAGCAGTATTAACAAATTTTATATAATCTACTGATACATAAATACCTAATTTATTTTTAACGGTTACATTTCCTTTATTATCAACTTTAAAATAAAATAATTCAGAATTAATTTTATATCCTTTTGGAGCAATAGTTTCTTGCAATGTGTAACTACCTGCATCTAATTTAATATATTTCGGAGATGTAGTTGAAATCCAAGATGTTACATTTTCTCCAGTAGCTTTTTTAATAATTAAAGTTGCTCCTGGTATTTCTTGAGTTCCAGTTATATCTGTTTTACTTATTCTTACATAATTTTCATTTTCTTTAACGTTTATCATTGTATAAAAATAATCAGTATCATCTCTTTTAATATTGATTAAACCTTTATCAGAAGTCTCATATCCTTCTGGAGTTTTAGTTTCAACTAATGTATAATATCCGATTGGTAAATCATAAAATACTTCGGCACTTCTTGTTGTAGTCCATATTGCATAAATGTTTTTTGTATAACAAGTTCTATTAGAACAATCACCTTTATATAAAGTTAATTCGGCATTTCTTAAATAATCACCATTTTGATCCACTTTCTTTATTTTAAGTGAATTTTCTTCTTCAATATATCTTGTAGTTGTTTTTGTTGTTGTTTCAGCTTCTTTTGTAATTGTAGCTGATTTAGATATACTTAGCGGAAAACTATTATTGTATACAACATCATAAATTGCTCTTTGATAGCTAGATGAATAATAATAATCATAAGCTGATAACATATTATAAGTACCGCTAGCTTCAATAAGGAAACTATTAATTCCATCCTTAACTGAACTTACTGGCACTTTAACTTGAAATGTTCCATTATTATTACTAATGTTATTATTAATAATCGAACTTCCACTAGGAGCACCTACTAATTTAACTCCTGCGAAAGTTTTTAAATTATTACTAGTTATAGTAATAGTATTAGAAATATAATAACTTCCTTGTTCAGTAAAACTTACAGAACCTGAACTAAATGACATAGTTCCTTTTGATTGATTATAAGATTTAGCACCTTCTACTAAATTATAAATATGTCCACATGTTGAATTTGTATTACGATTATTAGTACAATTTGTTTTAAATGTACTACTTAAATTACTTTGACCAGCAATAATATCTTTATACCACCAAACTGCCATTTGTAAAATATAAAAATCTTTATTAGTATCTCCAGTACTTGGTTGATTTCTTAACATATAAACAAATCCTTCATTAACTTCTTTACCTAAAGTTAATGTTTTATTTGCTGGAAATTCTAATTTTATATTATCACAAAATAAGTAATGTCCATCGATTGTTTTTTTAACAGTAGCTCCATAACCTGAAACATAATAATGAAGTCCTGATTGCGTTCCAGCTTGAATAGTAGATGGAGCTGGAGCAGCACTTACATCAACACTAAATCCTAAAATTGAAATAAGACTTAATAAAAAGCCGAAAATTTCTTTCTTCATACTCAAAACCCTCTTTCTTTTTTAAACGATATTTATACTATCATATTTAAATTAAAAATGCAAGTTTTACCAAAGTATTTTATGCATCTTAAAAAAATATTAAAACAAAAATAATTAGACAAAATGTTCTAATTATTTATAACATTATTATTAATTCTTGCATTTCGATATACTTTACTATTTTCTAAAGGAATTTCTTTAGCTTTAAATAATTCACTTACTGAAACCACTTGAAAATTATCATCATATAATAATGGTAATATTATTTTTATAGAATCAAGAGTTGTTTTTTGTAAATCATGAAATAAAACAATATCTCCATCTTTAATATTAGATATTACTTCATAAGTAATATTTTCTACGTTTTGGCTTTCCCAATCCCTAGAATCAACACTCCAAAGAATAATAGGATATTTAATACAAGGTTTTATTTCACTATTTAAAGCCCCATATGTTGGCCTGAACAGTTTCATTTTTTCATTTATAATATTTATTACTAAATCATTATTTTCCTCAATTTTAGCTTCGACTTTACCACAATCAAATCTAGTTAACCTTGAATGATCTATAGTGTGATTACCAAGTTCAAATCCTTTATTATATAAATCAAGAACAACACTATTTCTGATTTTTATATTATAACCTACCATAAAGAATGTAGCATTAGCTTTAAATTCCTTTAATACTTCAGCTATTTCCAATGTATAAACGCTTGGTCCATCATCGAAAGTAAATGCAACTAATTTTTTATTTTTATCTATGGGTGTTATTTTTTGATTATTATCATTCATTTTCTTATATTTTGGATCTATACGATAAGGAAAATTTAAATATTTGTCAATTTCTTTATAATTTATTCTAAATAAAGTTATCGAATTTTTATCATCATAATTGGATAAAAATAGATCTAATTCTTTATCTTTAAATAAATAACTTTTAGTACCATTTTCTAAACTTTCATCACTTATTTTTATATTGTTATTATTTCGATAGATTTTTAATACTTTCATAAATTCATCTTGATTTGTTATTAAACTATCAATATTAGTTACTAATTGGGCTTCAAAAATTATACTTTTATAATCAACAATGATATCATTTTTATATAATTTAAATAATACTACAATATAATCTCCTAAATAATTTACGATATATTTAATATTATCAGTTTTATTAGTATCAACTGTACTTAAATAGTTCCTAATATAAATATCTTTATCATCATCAAAATAAGGATAATTATATATAATATTAGCTTTTTTAATCGTTTTATCATCATATAAAGTTTGCATTTTACTAAAATGAATAAATAAATTTATAATGATAGTACTAAATATTACTATAATTAATAATATAAAAAAAACAATCTTTTTATTTTTTCTAGCCATACTACTACTCCTACCTAATATTATACATCTTTTCTTAATATTTACCAAAATATTATTGCAGATAATTTTTAATTATGCTATCATTAAGTAGTCATGGATCTTTAGCTCAGTTGGTTAGAGCATCCGGCTCATAACCGGGCGGTCGTAGGTTCGAGTCCTACAAGATCCACCATTTTTTTTGCAGGTATGGCGGAACTGGCAGACGCGCTAGACTTAGGATCTAGTGGAGCAATCCATGCAGGTTCAATTCCTGTTACCTGCACCAAAAAGTTAAAACTTGCACCTTTGCTAGTTAAAAATATAAAATTCATAATATATGATATTATGAATTTTTCATTTGGAAGGAAAATTTAAATGTTAGTTACATTAATATCTAATCTCCATAAAGTTATTATCTAATCTTAATATTTTTCTATAATAATTTTTTAACAAAACAGGAAAAAATTCCTTGACTTTTTCCTGTTTATAGTATAAAATTTATAACAAATTATTTGTAAGGGAAATAATTATAATTAAATATTTTAACATAAGATTTAATGATAGAATTTTAATTTTAGAAATAATAAATATACTAACATAATTTGTTTATAATATTATTACTTCTTTAAAAAATAATGATATGATTATGATATTAAACGGCAACTTCTAATACATTTATGTTTTAAAGTCGCCGTTCCTAAATTGAAATCTCAACCGCACCAGCGGTTGGGATTTTTTGATATAATAAAAGAGCCCACACCCAGCAAGGAGGAGCTCTATGAAAAATTATACTCAATTAACAGAAAAAAAGAAAGTAGAAA
>JAQVZB010000029.1 GCA_029004695.1 Bacilli bacterium
TTTTAATTTTATTTGTAGTATTATAATTCATAGATATATATTCCTTTCTTATTTGTACTAATTTAAGTATACAGGAATATATATCATTTTTTATTTTTTGTTGCACTTCAAATTTAAATTAACATTTTAAAAGTAAATTGTTTTTTAAATATTCTTATGGTAAAATTATATTATTAATAGGAGAATGATATATGAAAAAATTAAAAAATAAAAACGGATATATCACTATCATAATTTCCGGCTTATGTTTAATTGGAACTTTTATGTTATATAAGTATTTAAAATTTGATGATGTTTTTTGTGTAATTTTAATGATATTTTCCTTAATAATCGCAGTCTATGGTATCTTTCAAATCATTAGAGATACTTATAATAATTAGGTGATAATATGTTTAAGAAAGCAATTGATATTGGTTCTAGTTATACTAGACCTCTTTTAACTGGAAAAGTTTTATATAATGATCGAAAAATAATCAATTTTATTAATACTTTGATCATCTTAAATAAAGATGGTGATGTCCTAACTTCTGCTCGAGTAGCCGATCTTTTTCTAATAAGTACTGATACTAATGAAGTATTTAATCCTATTATTAAAGAAATGAAAGGATTAAAGAAAAAAGATGTTGAAAAGTTAGAAAAAAAATATGGTATAAAAGATAACACCGTAATTAGCCTTCATAATATAATAGTTCAAATAACTTCTAACGTAAACAATTTAACGATTATTAAACATCCTTATCTTGATTTGGCAATTATAAGATTTAAATCTATTAATAAAAACGAATTTAATAATTTTCCAATTTTTAATACTAAAGATAAAGGAATTGGTACATCAATATGTCATTTAGGATTTGCCTTTCCTAATTATGATGCATTTTCTTATGATAAAGAAAATGAAAAAATCATTGTAACTAATAAAATGATGAATTTTCCTTTGTTTCCGTTAAATGGGGTTATTACCAGAAATATTATTGATTCAAATGGACTTATTACCATGTTTGAAACAAGTATACCTTGTTTACCAGGTCAAAATGGAGGACCGGTATTAAATATTAACGGTGAAATTATCGGTTTATTAATTGATAATAAAAAAATAGTAGATCAAGAAAATCCTGATATAATTATGAATTTAGGAAATGCAATAAGTTCTAGTGTAATAATTAATTTTTTAGAAAACCAAAATATTCCAGTAGCGAAAAATAATTAAAAATGATATAATAATCAAAGGATGTGGTAGTATGTGTTTAGATGAAAATACAATAAAGGTATTAAGTTATGTTTTTCTTATATTAGGATTTCTTTTATTATTATTCCTTTTCTTTTATTTCTTTTATAATAAAAAGAAAAAAAAGAAATTAGGATATTACTTATTGGTATTTATTTTTATTATTTTAATATTCTATTTTAGAGGTGAAATAATGAATATCGATATATGTAAATCTGATAAAAAAGCTAATAATGTTACTACTACAAAAGCAATGCCAGCTTCTAATAGTGATAATTATGCTGGAAAAACGTCTAAAGGCTATATAATAGAAAAAAAAGATGGAGCTTATTTTATTGATGATTATTTAATTATAAATAAATCTTATGCTTTGAGTAAAGATTTTATACCCGAAAATACATACGAAAAAATAGCTGATGAAATATGTACAACTTGTATTGACAAAGAAGCTTATGAAAAATGGTTAAATATGAAGAATGATGCAGCCGCAATTAATCTTAATATATATATAGCTAGTGGATATCGTTCTTTTGAGTATCAAAAGGGTTTATATGAAAAAAATGTAAATAAAGATGGGGATTTTGCAAATAAATATTCAGCAAAAGCAGGTCACTCTGAGCATCAAAGTGGTTTGGCTATTGATTTGAATTCTGTTGATGCTTCTTTTGCAGCGACAGATGAAGGAAAATGGGTTAATGAAAACGCCTATCTTTATGGCTTTATTATAAGATATCCTAAAGAAAAAGGACAAATAACTGGTTACAAATGTGAACCATGGCATTTAAGATATGTTGGATTAGATTTGGCCGAAAAATTATATAATGATGGTAAATGGATTACAATGGAAGAATATTTTGGTATTAATTCTAAATATAAATAGAATGAATATGGAAAAAACTTTATTAAAAGATTATCTACTTGAAATTAAAGCCTTACAAGTAGCTGATTATAAAAAAGCATTAGAAAATGATTTTAAAACTAAGAAAGATTGGTTTAATTATATAATAAAACAAGAGAATGATGAAATAGCAAATGCTATAATAAGCTTATCTAATCGATATAAAATTCCTTTAGAAAGAGCCGCTAATGATTTTGACTCATCAATGATAATGAGAGTTGGTAAAATAATTCAAAATAACACTAAAACAAGAAAATAATATAGTGTTATTTTTTTACCGTGATATAATTTATCTATAGGTGATAATATGAATATAATTAAATATATTGATTATAATGTTATTTTTATTGTTCCTGATCAATATAAAACTAATATTATAAAACTTATTAATAGTCAAAAAGAATTATACAATATTAAAATTTTTGCTATTAGTGAAATTAAAAAAAAGTTATTATTTTCTTTTGATGAGCAAGCTATTGTTTATTTAATGAAAAATTATAATATGAGTTATTCTTATGCTATTGATATTATAAATAATTTATATTATATATCATTTGATGAAAAAAACTTTAAACTTGAATATCTTACTAAAATAAAACAAGATTTAAATAATAATAATTTATTAATAAAAGATAATTATTTCTTAAATAATTTTAATAATAAAAAATGTTATGTCTATGGATTTAAGTATTTATATAATTTTGATGAAAAATTACTAAATATAATCAATAATATCACTAAACTAGAATATATTCATGATGATAAATCAAAATATAAGCATAATGTTTATTCATTTAAAAATATTAATGAAGAAATAGAATTTATAGCAAATGATATTATTAAAAAAATTAATAATGGTATAAATATTAATAATATTTATTTATCTAATATTAATAAAGAATATATTAGTACTATAAAAAGAATCTTTTCTTTTTATAATATACCAATTAATTTAAATGAAAAAACACCTTTATATTACATATTAAGTTCCTATAATTTAATTAATAATCTGGATAAACCAGAAGATTATATCAAAAATATTAAAAATATCGAAATAAGAAATAAATGTATCGATATTTTAAATAAATATTACTTTGTAAATGATTTAACAAATATAAAAGACATTATTTCCGAAGAATTAAAAATTAATTATCTTTCAAATCCTGTTAATAAAGAAGCTGTTAATATCATCGATTTAAAAAACGATTTTATAAATAACGATATGGAAATATATTTAATTGGTTTTGCAATAGAGTATATTCCAATAATTTATAAAGATGAAAATTTAATAAATGATAATATTAAACCTGATTATTTAGAGCAAACTTGGGAATTAAATAATATTGAATTCAATATTTGGAAAAATATAATTAATAATACTAAAAATCTAACGATAACTTTTTCTGAAAGTAGTATAATAAATTCTCTTTCTATATCCCCTTTAGCTAATAATTTGAGTATTAATAATTGTGTTTATAACGAAAGTAATTATTCAAATATTAGTAATATATTTAATTTAGGTATCATGCTAGATAATTTTCTTAAATATGGTGATATACATGATAAACTTAATATATTAAAACATAATTATCCTAACATAAATTATTTAACATATGACAATAAATACGATGATATTAATCCTAAATTAATAAGAGATTATTTAAATAATACTATTAATTTATCATATTCAAAATTAAATATTTATTATCAATGTGCTTTCCGATTTTATTTAGAACAAATTTTAAAACTAAATATATATGAAGAAAAATTTGAGCCCTATATCGGAAGATTATTTCATTATATTTTATCTAAAATATATGATAAGGATTTTAATTTTGACCAAGAAAAAAATACTTTTTTAAAAAATAATTATTTTGATTTAAGTCCATCTGATTATTTGTTCTTAAATATAATGTGTGAAGATTTAAAAAAATCTATTAATCATATCATGGATCATTATAGCCAAACTTTATTTAAAGAAATAGAGTGTGAAAGAAATATAACCGTTATGAGTAATAAAGATAACATTAATATAAATTTTAATGGCATTATTGATAAAATAATGAAACATGAAAATAAAATTGCAATTATCGATTATAAAACTAACGCTATAAATAATGATTTATCTCTTATTAATCAAGGATTAAATATCCAACTTCCAATTTATATATATTTAATTAAAAATCAATATCCTCATACAAATATAATTGGAATTTATTTTCAAAATGTTAATCGCATAATTTCAAATTATAATCAAAATAAAGATTTAGAAAAAATAAAAAAAGAAAATTTAAAATTGATTGGTTATACCATTAATGAAGAAAACATTATAAAAGAATTTGATTTCACATATTTAAATAGTGAATATATAAAAGCTATGAAGCTCACATCAAAAGGGTTTTCTAGTCATACTAAATTACTTAATAAAGATAACTTTAATATGCTATATAAAATTGCTGAAAACAAGATTATTGAAAGTGCTAATAATATAATAAAGGCAAAATTTGATATTAATCCTAAAATTATAGATAAAAAAAATTCAAGTTGTGAATATTGTGCTTATAAATCTATTTGTTTTGTTAATGATAATAATTTCAAGTATTTAAAAAAGGATATAAATTTATCTTTTTTAGGAGGTGGTACTTATGAACTGGACTAAAGAACAGTTAGAAGCAATTAATAAAACTGGTTCTAATATTATTGTTTCAGCAGGAGCTGGTTCAGGTAAAACTGCTGTTTTAACAGAAAGAGTAATCACAAAACTTAAAAATGGCTTACGTATTAATGATTTATTAATATTAACATTTACTAATAATGCTGCTAAAGAAATGAAAGAACGAATTAAAAAAGCCATTAATGAAATTCCCGAATTAAAAGAAGAGATTAAATATATTGATAGCGCTGATATTAAGACTTTTGATGCTTATGTGTTATCTCTAATTAAAAAATATTATTATCTTTTAAATCTAGAAAAAGATATTAATATTATTGATAATTCAATTATATTACTTAAGAAAAAAGAAATATTAAATGATATTTTTAATAATTGGTATAATAAAAATAATAAATTTTTTGAAGACTTTGTCACTACCTTTGGGATAAAAAATGATAAAGAAATTAAAAATTTGATCTTAAATTTAGACCGAAAATTAGATTTATTAATTGATAAAGAAACTTTTTTAAATGATTATATCGAAAACTATTATAATGAAACTAATCTTAATAAATATTTTGATGATTATTTAAATTTAATTAAAAAAAGAATAATTACTATAAATAACTGCTTATATAATTTGAAATTCGAAATAAATAGTGATTATTATCAGAAACTAGATATCTTACTTACTAATTTGATAAAAAGTGAAAACTATGAAGAAATAAAAACTAACGCTAATATTGATATTCCTAGGTTACCTAATAATTCTTCTAATAATGCTAAATACTTTAAAAGTGAAATAATTAATAATTTAAATATTATTAAAGCAATGACTCTTTATAATAAAAACGATTTCATAAAAGAAGTATTTCAAACAATAGATTTTGCTAAAATAATAATATCAATCCTAAGTGAGCTAAATGAAAAAATTACCAAATATAAATTTAAAGTAAATCACTTTGAATATAGCGATATTAGTAAATTAGCCATTAAATTATTAAAAGAAAATGATAATATAAAAGTAGAAATTAAGAATAAATATCAAGAAATAATGATTGATGAATATCAAGATACTAATAATATTCAAGAAGAGTTTATTTCTCTAATTGAAAATAATAATGTCTACGTAGTTGGAGATATAAAACAATCTATTTACCGTTTTAGAAATGCTAATCCCACTATATTTAAACAAAAATACGATTTATATAAAAATGGAAAAGATGGAATCAAAATTGATTTAAACAAAAATTTTAGATCAAGATATGAAGTAATTAATAGTATAAATAATATTTTCAATTATGTAATGGATGAAAATATTGGTAATGCAAATTATAAAAAGGAACATCAATTAGAATATGGTTATCAAAATTATAGTAAAATTGGTGAAAATAATTATAATAATAACCTTACTATTTTAAATTATCAAAGTAATAAAGATTATGATAATAGTGAATTAGAAGCATTTATAATAGCAAAGGATATTAAACAAAAAATAAAAGATAAATATTTGATTTTAAAAAGTGATAAATTAATTCCTTGTACATATGATGATTTTTGTATATTAATAGATCGAAGTACTTCATTTGACATTTATAAAAAAGTCTTTAATTTTTTTCAAATACCAATTAATTTATATAAAGATGAAAATATTTTACATAATGATGAAACTTACCTAATTAAAAATATTATTACCTTAATATTTAAAATCAATAATAAAAATTATGATAATATTTTTAAAACATCTTTTATGAGTATTGCAAGAAGTTATCTTTATGATTTACGAGATGAAGAAATATTTATTATATTTAAAGATAATAGTTACAGCAAAAACGATATTTTCGTTAAATGTGAGAAAATTGCTTCGAAGCTTAATAATATTAGTAATAAAGAATTAATTGAAAAGATTATTGTAACATTTAATTTTTACCATAAAATGATATCAGCAGGTAATATAGAATATCGTACCATTATTTTAAATAGCTTATTAGATAAAGCAGATGAATTAAATAAAGTCGGCCTAACTTTAAACAATTTAGAGGATTATTTTAATACATTAATAACAAATAATGATGAAATTACTATCTCAGCAATTCCTTCTAATAATAATGCAGTTACTTTAACCAATATCCATAAATCTAAAGGATTAGAATATAATATATGTTATTATAGCGGATTAAATAAAAGATTTAATTTAAAAGACCCAATTGATAAATTTATATTTAGTGAAGAATATGGACTAATATTACCATATTACAATAATGGTATTAAAAAAACTTTTATTTTTGATTTATACAAAGAAAAATATAACGAAAATGAAATATCTGAAAAAATAAGATTATTTTATGTAGCTTTGACTAGATGTAAAGAAAAAATGTTTATGCTAACATCAATAGATAAAGAAAAATTACCTATTATAAATCAAAATAAAGTTATAGATTATACAATAAGAATAAATTATCGCTCATTTCAAGATTTATTAATTTCAATTTATAATATAATTGATAAATATATAATTGAACAAGATTTAATCGAAATTGATCAAAATTATAAACTTAATAATAAACCGCATTTTAATAATATTGAAAATAATCTTTCAATTAAGGTTAATGAAGTAGAATTTAAGAAAGAAATATTAACCAAAATAATATTTTCTAAAAATAATAAAATCTTATATACTAGCAAAGAAAAAGAAAACATTAAAGCCGGCACTAAAATTCATTATATTTTAGAAAATATTGATTTTATTAATCCTGATTATTCTAAATTAGAAAACAAAGAAAAAGATTTGCTTAAACATTTTTTATCTCTTCCTATTTTAAAGAATATTAAAGATGCTACTATTTTCAAGGAATATGAATTTATTAATGAAGAGAATCATAAAATTGAAAGAGGAATTATTGATTTAATGCTAGTTTACAAAGATTTTATTGATATTATTGATTATAAACTCAAAAATATCAATGATGATGCCTATAAACTACAATTAGAAGGTTATAAAAATTATATTGAAAAGAAAACTAATAAAAAAACCAATATTTATTTATATTCGATATTAAATAAAGAACTAACCCAAATAAATTAGTTCTTTTTTAAAATCTGTTTTTTGACATTTTATATATTTTAAGTTATTTTGATTTAGGGGATTTATGAAATATGATAAAGATCAAATTAAAGCTATTAAATCAATGAATAATACTTTAGTAATAGCAGGAGCTGGTTCAGGAAAAACTACAACCATAATAGGTAAAATAGAATATATAATTAAAAATAATTTATATAAAGAAGAAGAAATACTAATTATTTCTTTTACTAACGAAACAATTAAAGAACTTAAATCAAAAATAAAATATCAAATAGATATAAAAACATTTCATAAACTTGCTAAAGACATAATATCAAAAATTAATAAAAATTTATCTATTGCAAGTGATTATGAATTAAAGTATATTATTAATGAATATTTTAATTCTTATGGACAAAATAATAAAAAAACAAATTTAATAATTAAAAGAATTATGCAAATTACTAATCAAAACCAAATTCAAAATTTAATTTATGCTTTCATTAATATTTATAGATGTAATTATCAAGATATTTATCATTTATATAATTTATATAAAAAAAGCATTTTTATGAATAGATATTACTTTAAAATAATTTTAGATATATATTTAATTTATTTAAGGGAATTAGAATCTTCTGGAAAAATGGATTTTAATGAGCTTATTATAAATGCCACTAAATATATTAAAGAAAATAAAGTAAAACTAAATTATCAATATATAATTATTGATGAATTTCAAGATATATCTTTGATTAGATTTAAATTAATAAAAAGTATCCTAAACCAAAATAAAGCTAATATTTTTGCCGTTGGCGATGATTTTCAATCAATATATAAATTCAGTGGGTGTGATATATCATTATTTATTAATATTAAAAATTTATTACCTAATATAAACATTATTAAATTAAATCATAACTATCGTAATAATCAATCTTTAATTAATATAGCTAATAAATTTATAATAAAAAATAAAAATCAAATAATTAAGAATACTTTATGCCATAAGGATGATCTAAAACCGATAAAGATAGTTTTTTATGTTGATAAAAAGACTGTTATTAACAATATTTTAAAACATATAAAAGGGAATATATTAATTTTGGGAAGAAATAACAATGACAAAGAAAAATTTAATATTATTGAAAATAATCGTACCAAATTTTTAACCATTCATAGCTCAAAAGGAATAGAAGAAGATAATGTAATATTAATAAATCTAGATAATAATATTTTAGGATTACCATCAAAAATTAAAAAAGAAAATATATTAAAGAAAATATTAAAGTCGGATTATATTATTCATGAAGAAGAAAGAAGACTATTTTATGTAGCTTTAACTAGAAGTAAAAATAATGTTTATTTAATTACACCATATAATAATTATTCAATATTTGTTAAAGAATTAATAAAAGAAAATAAGAAAAATTTGGATTTTATTCACATAAAGTGAAAGTAATTTCGGTAATTGGAATTCCTTTAATATAAGCTTCAATATTATATTCTTCTGATTTTTTTAATTTTTGTAGTTTTATAAAATTATTAATTGCTTCATTTAAATTATTATTTTTCATATTATAGCAATCTTGGTAAGAACAAAATTTATGGTAAGTAACATTTTTACCAATTAAATTTTTTGTTATGTTTTTAGTACTTATACCATTAAGTTGTTTTGTAATATATGTACATTCTTGATAAGCAAAACTCTGATTAATAAATTTCAATAACATTCCTATTAATAAAACAATAATAAGATATATATACTTCTTCATAATAACACCTTATAATTATTATGTTCTAATTTTTTATAATTATTAAGCCCATTTTATTTTTACTTACATATAATATGAATGTATATGGAGGAATTCATGAAAATAATAGAGAAAAAACCTTTATTTAATTCATTAGATGAAATTGCTTTAGGAAGTATTCTATTAAACAACAATTTATTGGTTTTTTATAAAAAAAGTAATAGTATATCTATGTTTAATCAATATCTAGAAAAAACTGTAAATTTATATATTAATAATAATTATATCACCGGTACTATCTTTAATGATAAAATATGTTTAATCAAAAGTAATGAAAAAGATAAAATATATATAGTTAATGATTTCTTAAAAGAATATGATATCATTAAACCAAATTTTGAAAATAATGAAAAAATTATTGACATAACAAATAAGCATAATAATAATTTGATTATTGCTACCAATAATAATATTTATAGTTATAATATTAAAAAAGAAAAATTAAAAAATATAGTAACTGAAGAAACTAATAATTTAATTGGTTATAATAATATTTTATATAAGAAAGGTATAGATGGTATTATTTCAAGGTTTAATGGAAGTAACAATCTTATTACCGCTATTATATACTATAATAAATTATTATATATCGCCTATCAAAAAGACGGTAATTCATATATAGACGCAATTAACGATAGCGGTAATATTATAAATCATTTTTATATCGAAAAAAATATTATAATAAAAGCGATAATGCATAATGGGATATTTTTTATATTATTAATAACAAAAAATAATAAGTTTGATTACATTTATTACTTAAGCTAAAAAAATAAAGATTTAATCTTTATTTTTATTTTGGTATTTTTAATGTTTGACCAACTTCTAATAAGCTATTTTTTAATTCATTGATTTCTTTTAGTAATACAACCGAAATATTATAATTATTAGCTATCGACCATATACTATCTCCACTTTTTACTGTATATATTTCATAATTTTCTTGCCTAGTAAGAGAAATAATTAATATTTGGCCTATTGTTAATAAATTGGTTTGTAAATTATTTATTTTTTTTAATTCATCAACGGTAATTTTATATGTATTTGCTATACTCCATAGTGTGTCTCCGGCTTTAACAGTATATGTGCTACTGCCAGTTTCTAAACCAGGAATTATTAATCGCTGCCCTATTGATAATATATTACTAGTGAGATTATTTATAGACTTTATTGCTTCTACTGTTGTATTAAACGTTCTTGCTATTGAATATAATGTATCTCCTGCCTTAACAGTATATGTTTCTCCACCTTCAATAGTTCCTTGTTTTAATCCTGGTATAATTAATTTTTGACCTATTGATAATATATTACTAGTAAGATTATTTATAGACTTTATTGCTTCTACTGTTGTATTAAACATTCTTGCTATCGAATATAATGTATCTCCCACTTTCACAGTATACAAGCCTTCCAATAAAGGAGTTTTATAAGTGAAACCTATATATTCAGTTATAGCTTTAACAGTAGCTTCTGCATAATCATCCCAATTTTTTTGTAACCTTTCAACATCATTAGGATTATCTAAAAATCCATATTCAACTATTACAACTTGCAGATTATTTGTATCTCTCATTATATAATAATAATCTTGATTAGAATCAACAATTGATGACTTTTGATAAACTATTCTCATTTTTTGACCAGCAGAACCAATATTAGTTAAAATCTTTTTTGCTAATTCCGGAGTGTTTCTTAATGCATATATTACTTCTGCACCTTCTCCTCCACCTGAATTAATATGGTTTGAAACTACGATAGCATTTTTAACATCTCCAAATGGTTGTTTTATTCGATTTATTCTCTCAGCATTAGTCAAAGTTTCATCAGTTTCTCTCGTCATATAATAAGGTACACCTAACTCTTTAAATCTATTAGCTATATATTTAGATATTTGTAAACTTTTATCTTTTTCAATTATTTGTGAGCTAACAGCTCCAGGGTCACTTCCTCCATG
>JAQVZB010000030.1 GCA_029004695.1 Bacilli bacterium
TATTTAGCATAATTAGGTAATATTTTATAATTAACAGATCCTAAATATTTTATATTAGATATTTTTTCTATTTCGGATATATCAAAAGATGTATCATATTTTATTCCTATTAAAACAAAAGCAATATTTGGATATTCTTTAGCAAGTCTTTTTACTAAATTATAATCAAACCATGAAGCTAATGCCCCATAGTATCCTATTGTTGTTTTATAATCTTTTTTGATGTCTTCCATAATATTTATTTTCTCTTTAGATAAATTTGTGAAATGCTTTACATCAGCCCCATTAGAAGATAAAATAATATTTTTTTTACTTTTCCTTTTTGATACCATATCTTTATATAACTGATCAGCACTAGTAACTACCAAAACATCTTTATTATTAATAACATAATTATGAATATCTTCAACATTTTTAGGTAGTTTATCTGTTCCAGCAAGTACTGGATTTAAATCATCTATATATTCATATAACATGCCAAAACCGTTTTCAACATATAAATCTACTTCATCTTTTTTAACATCCCAACATGTTGAATATAATTGTAAGTATTTAGGAATATCTATGTTTTTTAATTTCTGAAATAATAATTTTTCAAAATTATTTATTTCATAATTTACTAAATATAAATTGTTTTTCTCTTTTTTAATAAAATCTACATTATCAGTCATTCTTGTAACTTCATATAATATTAAACATCTTTTATCAGATAAAATATTAGCTATTTGTTGTGGTCTTTGAAATAAGGGAACATTCCATCCAAAAGATCCTCTCCATATTAAAATAAGATCATAATTTTTTGAAGATAGTATTTCATCTATATATTTAGATATATTATCTTTTTCTTTATTAAATTTTATTCTTTTACTGATATTAATTTTGTTAATATAATTTGCGTTTATATATGTGATAGATTTCTTTATAGTTTTTAATAAACCATCTCTTTTTGTTACATTGATAAATTTTGATATTTTATCTTTCATATTCAACCACCTATTAATAGTATAGCATAAAAAAAAGTTGATTAATCAACAATTATATTTATTTATTATTGCATCAACTATTCTTTCGCTTGCATGCCCATCACCATATGGATTATGAGCTTTGCTCATTTTATTATATTCTTCTTCATCAGTTAGTAACTTTTTAGTTTCATTATAAATTACTTCTTCATCAGTTCCAACCAATTTTAAAGTTCCTGCTTCAATTCCCTCTGGTCTTTCCGTAGTATCTCTTAAAACTAACACTGGTTTACCAAGTGATGGTGCTTCTTCTTGAATACCTCCGCTATCAGTTAAAATAATATAACTTTTATTTTGAAAATTATGAAAATCGAATACTTCTAAAGGTTCAATAAGTCTTACCCTTTCTGTACCTTTAAAAATTTTATTAGCTATTTCTCTTACTTTTGGATTTAAATGAATTGGATATACAACTTTTATATCTTGAAATTCATCAACAATTCTTTTAATAGCTTTAAATATTTTTTCCATTGGTTCACCAAGATTTTCACGACGATGGGCAGTTAATAAAATCAATCTTGAATCTTCAGCCCATTTTATTTCCGGATGATTATAATTATTTTCTATCGTAATGTTCATAGCATCAACAACAGTATTACCAGTTACATATATTTTATCTTCAGGTATATTTTCAGCTATTAAATTATTTTTGCTTAATTTTGTTGGAGCAAAATACATATCAGTCATACAGTCAACCATTTGCCTATTCATTTCTTCTGGATAGGGAGCGTATTTATTATATGTTCTTAAGCCAGCTTCGACATGGCCAATATCAACTTGATTATAAAAAGCAGCTAATGCCCCAGCAAAAGTAGTTGTAGTATCACCATGTAC
The DNA here is from genome assembly GCA_029004695.1 of Bacilli bacterium. Lineage (GTDB taxonomy): Bacteria > Bacillota_I > Bacilli_A > RF39 > UBA660 > DUUS01. The sequence continues at coordinate 1,857 of JAQVZB010000030.1, forward strand.
CAATACTATATCTGGTTTAACTTCTTGAATAACTTCTTCTAAACCATTTAGTGCACGTGTTGTAACATCTCCTAATGTTTGACCTTGTTTCATGATATTTAAATCATAATCTGGTTTTATATTAAAAGTTTCTATAACTTGATCTAGCATTTCTCTATGTTGAGCAGTAACACATACAATACTTTCTATTTCTTTTCTTAATTCTAATTCTTTGACTAGAGGGGCCATTTTTATAGCTTCCGGTCTAGTACCAAAAATACTCATAACTTTAATTTTTTTCATAATATTCACTTTCCTTAAAATATTAAATAAGTTCTAGTTTTTAATATCAAAATTTTTCTGCGACAAAAACTGTAGCACCGGTCTTATTTGCAGCTTCTATACCATCAGAAGAGTCTTCAAAAATAATTGTTTTATCACTAGAAATATTAAAATGCTCCATTGCTTTTAAAAATCCTTCAGGATTTGGTTTCTTTTCTTTTATATCTTCTTGAGTGAGTATCAAGTCAAATAATTCAAATTCATCAAAATAATTTAAAATTTCATAAGCATTTTTTTTAGATGCAGTTGTTACTAGAGCGATATAGTAATTGTTTTTCAAAAGTTTTAACATATTAAATAAATGATCATTTTTTTTTGCTAATTTTAAATAATTACAATAAGTTCGCTTTTTTTTGTTATGGATATATTCATAGTCTTTTTCATCTAGTTTTATTATTTTAGAAATAAAATCCTTGTAATATTTTCCATTGCAATTTTTTTCAAAGTACTCATAATCAATGTTGCAATTAAATTCCTTTAAAATTTCATTATAAGCAGAATAATTTATCGCAGTTGTATTAAAAAGTGTTCCATCTAAATCTACTAAAGCCAAATTTTTCATATTAATCACCAAACATTTCAATTACTTCATTTATTACTATTATCATTGCAGCATAAAAAAGAACTGACCTTTCTTTATTTTTTTCTATTTTATACGGCATCAATCTAAACCAATGAATAATCTCATGATAAAAAATACTTTTTACTTTTTCTTGAGAAAATTTATCGAATAAATATTTTTTATATTTTTTTAAAATTTTATCATATGTAACTGATTTAGTAAATAAATATTCTATAGTGTTATCAACATAATGAACTAATGACGTATTCATATAAAACTCATAATTTCCGTGAAGAGATTGCAATAGTTTAGCGTAATCTAAATTATCAGAATTATGAATATTACTTGGATTTGGATCAATAATATAAAAGTCCTTTTTATTACAAATAATATTCTCTATTGTTAAATCACCATGAATAACAGTATAATTATCATTTTTAAAAACATTTCGCAGATGATCTTCTGTAAAATACTTTTTAAAATATGGCAAGTTTTTATATGTAATACCATTAATAATTAACTCATCATATGCTAAAAGAGGTTTAATGTATTCACTATTTAATATCTTTTTAATATTTCCAGTTACTTTAGTTTCTATATATTTTTTTATTAAAATATCATCTGCTTTTTGACAATCTAATATATATAAATTTTTGCGTAAACTTTCCAAAATTTTATATAAAATTTTCCAGCCTTGTTCAATAGGCACAGAATGAATAAAACTAAAACAACTAACGGAGTCATTTGAATAAGGCATATCATAACTGCAGTATTCATTACCATTTTTTAAATTTATTACTTTAGGTAACTTAATTATATTGTAATATTTTTTTAACCATTCTGCTTGCTCAAAAAGCTTGATACTATCATTGCCAAACGAATATTTTCTAAAAAATATATTTGTATTATCAGTACATAAAATTGTTGTAGCATTACTACCAGCAGAATAGTCTTTAATGATACAAATATCTCGATTTAAAAACAAATAGTTTTTAATATATTTTGAACTTTTTCCCTCAAAATATAGTTCAAGAAAATTTAATTTATCCTCAATCATTAATTGAGGTAAAACTTCTAAGTATTTTGAGGTATAGCCAGATTTTTCTTTTTGGAAAATGGAAAAAATATATATAAGAAGTAAAGGGGTGAATAAATAAGCAAAGAAAATAATAGAATTACTAATAAATATTTTAGAAATACCTAACGCAGAGAAATCAAAACCACTTTTAGAAAAAAGAGCTATCAATAATGTTGTTAGCTTAAAATTATAGCCAAAATATTGCATAGATAAAGCAAAAGCATTATATGATAATATATAAAATAACCACATTACCACAGTATTTATTAAAAGCCTACTGGTTTTTATTTTTTCAAACATATCTTTAAATGCAGTTATTAAACACCAAGAAAATATTAAAATTTTAAGTTCTAAATATTTATTAAAAATAAAGGCAAATTTGTTTATTATTTTTTTTACAAGCTTATTCCCTCTTAATAGAATTACAAAACATATTATGAGAATTATTGAAAAAATAATATAAAAATAAAAAGAGTAATTGATCAAGTTATTTGTCGAATCTAATAAGTACATTATAAAAAACATTAATGCAACAAAAAATATATCCAATGTTCTATCTACTATAATAGTTGATAAAGCAAAAGATACTCCGTTTTTCATTCGTTTACCAGAGTACCATGCTCTAAATAAATCCCCTAATCTAAAGGGTACAAAGAAATTTATCATATATCCAAACACCAAAGAATTCAATAAAATTTTTGGTTTTGGTTTTTCATATATTTCAATGAATTGCATTTGCCTATATACCTTAAAATAATGGCCAAAGCTTAAAAAAATAATAGCTAAAATTAAAAAGATAATTCCCATTATTTCACTCTTTCAAAATCGGTGCTTTTTAAAGCTTCATCAAATTCTTGTGGTGTACCAAAAGAAGTATGATTGTCAACTTTAAAATTTATTATTTTATTTCCTTGACTTGCTATTACATTATAAACACCACTAATAAAATATTCTGAATAATTGCAGTTATCTAAATATTTTTTAACATTGTCTAAAAATATCTTTTTATTTTTAAAACAATAAACGCCACAAATCGCATCACTACTAACAACTTCTTTTTCTTTTGTCCCAACAATATTATTGTTTTCATCAAATTGTATATAACTGAATTTTGTGTCATTTGATTTAAAAGTTAATAATGCCCCATCAACATCAAAATCACAAGTATTACAATATTTGTAAAAATCATTAGATATAAACATATGATCACAATCATTAAAAATTAATGGTAAATCATCTTCAATATTTTTTACTCCTTCTACACATGTTAGAACTGCTCCATTCAGTACCTGAGGTAGTGCTACTATATGAGCTTCTGGAAAAAATTTTTTTATTTCAACATCAATATAAAACTCATCAATATGTTCTTGTAATACTACAAATGTTAAATCTGCTAACTCAATAAAATTAATAATTGATTTTGTTGCCCAATAAAAAAATGGCTTATCATTAATTTTTATTATAGGTTTTGGCATCAAAAATCCTTTTTCGAAAAATCTTGAACCTTTTCCCCCCATTGGCATGATTAAATGATATTTACTCATGCAAATCATTCCTGCTTTCTAATTTTTCAAGCAAAGATATTTCATAATCTATTGATTTTTTAAGACCTTCTTCAATAGTTACTTGTGGAACCCAATTGTATTTTTCTTTGGCATATGAATTATCACATAAAGAATATTTTGTGACTTCGTGCTCTAATATTTCACTTTTTATAGAATAAGCTCCATCATATAATTGAGGATACTTTACCCAAAAAGTATTTGAACTATGATATTTGGGAGTCATATTTTTATTCATAATTTTACATGCAATTTTATATAATTCATTAACTGAATAATTCTGGTTTGAAGAAACATTTACGCAGTCAAAACCAGTACTATTCCTTACAGCAATGGCTAAATTTATTAAATCTTTTACATAAATATAATCTCTTCTTTGCTCTCCATTTGAATGAAAAATGGGAGTCCTGTTATAAAATAATTCTTTTATCATGTAGCCAACTAGTGGCGGTTGCTTTCTAAGACAATCAATATGTGGCCCGTATACATTGGCAAATCTTAAACATGTAATATTCATTCCATAAGTTTTGCAATAAGATTCACAAAATCTCTCTGCAACATACTTTGTATTTGGATATATTAAAGTGGGTAGTTTTGTAAATGAATTTTCTTTAGTCGGAAAATCCGTTTCATTTTCATACATAGCATTAGTTGATGCAAAAACGATCTTTTTTACACCATATTTTCGTGAATGCTCAAGGATATTTACAGTTCCCTCTACATTTACTGAAATGGCATTTTGGGGATTAGACTGACAATCAGGCAAAGGTGCTATGCCCGCAATATGATAAACATAATCGATATTACCAGAGCACATTAGTTTATCAATTAAATTTTTATCACGAACATCTCCAATGACTATCTCGTCATTAAAATCGTGATCATCAAAAATCAAGTTATCTTTTGACCCATACGAAAAATCATCTACTAAAATTAATTCTTCATGTCTTTTCCATAATTCATGTGCTAATTGAGAGCCAATAAATCCGGCTGCTCCTGTTATTAATACTTTCATTTTTGCGCCTCTTTTCTTTTTATTATTTCATATTCATATTTTTTTATATTAGGACACATATTTGATTCTATATACTTTCCTCTTAAAAATATGTATTTTGTTAGGATTTTTAATAAGGCTTTTGAAAAGGAATAAAGCTTGATATTTGATATCTGCCCTTCTTCACGCCAAGAAATAGGATAAAATAATATTTTATGCTTATAATAGCATGATGCCAAAATCATAATATCATTAAAATATAAAGCGTTTGGAAAATAAATATAATATTTAGATTTTAATGTATTTACTTTATATATATTTAATCCTGAACCTAAATCAGATATTTTTTTCCATGTAACAATTGTAAATAATAAATTAAAACATTTATTACCAAAAATCCGGGCTTTAGAATAATTAATTGTTTTTGAACCTTTCATAAATCTTGAACCTAATACACAGTCATACTTCTCATATAATCTATTTTCTAAAATTGACTTAAAATCTTCAATACTACCTTGATTATCACCGTGAAGAATGATTATATAATCAAAATAATTTTTTATTGCATAATCAAAAGCAACTTTATGTGAACCCCCTAAGTTATAATTCTCATTGTTTCTAATTAATGTCATAGGAAGCTTTGTGCAATTTTTTTCAAAAAACTGTAATACAACTTTTTCGCTATTATCGTTACTAATATTATTTATAATGATTACTTCCGTAAAGTATTTTACTATGTTATCATTCAGTTGATTTAGTACTTGCGCTATTTGAGATTCACAATTATACATTGGTATAAATAGCAAAATCCTGTTATTTTTTTTCATTCTTTACACTCCTTAACTCCAACAAGTTTATTATAACATAGCCTAACAACAAAATACCCAAAATGTATACAGTAAAATAGTAAAAGAAATAATTTGCCGGGGCAGTTATAAATATTAATGGTATTTTAATTAGTGGGCACAATAGCAATATGCCAATCATATCTTTTTTAAAAATAAGCATATAAATAATAAAGATGATAATAATTAATATTGAAGGTAAAAAATTCCAAATAATTTGCCCCAAAAATGACATTTCATAAGAATTAGTTGAAACCGTTCCTTTTAACAAATGAATGACATTATTTCTAAAATTATAATTTATCGGCTTTGATAAACTATCATTATTAATCATATTAAGAATTTCTTTATCACTTGTTCGTTGATAATTTTCATATATACCCCAAGGGCTATTATTGATATATTCCTTATTCATTCCTGTACTTGCAAAAAATGTTTTAAGCCGAACTTTAAAGAATAACGTAGGATTATCCAAAACAAAATTAATATAACTTTTTTTAAAATTTTTCATATTCGATTCATAATTATTTTGTAAAACATTGTGCTGAAAAGCTGGACATTCATTATATGCATTATATTGCTTTAAAACATCAATGTTTAAAACTTTATTTATATTATTGTAATCAATGTTATCTATTTTATAATCATTAATGAACATATTAGATAATGGATTAACATATACTGTCAATTCATATAATGTTAAATTATTTTTATTCTTCAAATATAGTAATGGAAAGGCAAGTAAAATTATTACTAAAAAGCAACAAATAAATTGGTAAATTCTTTTTTCAACTATTAATTGTTTATACATTAAAAAAATCATTAATAAAGGAATAACAACCAAATAATATATGTTTTCACTTCGCCAAAAAGAAACCGTGATTGTCAATAAAGAAATTGAAATAATTTCGTGAATACTTAGAAGCTTTTTCTCTCTGCAAATTATGAAAATTTTAAAAATAAGCAAAACCTCCAAATAAGCACAAATACTAGATCGCAAAGGATAAAGATTATTTAATAAAATTGGGGGAAGTAAGAATAAGCAGAACAATATTATTATATATTTTTTTATTCTTAATCTATAAAATATTTCATTAAAAATATATCCAGTGATTAAACTGATAATAGTAATTTGCGCTATTTCAATACCAACAAGAAATGGAATTAGTCTTAATGAAATCGCGTAAAATAAAACAGACAAATATGATTGCCAAGAACCATATATATAATTTTGAGCCAATAATAATATGCCTTTTTCATCCCAAATCCAATTGCCTGGCCAAATAAATATTAAAAATATATAATTAATTATAAACACTATTGATGACAAAATCAGCCAATTTTTATATTTATTATTTTTCTCCCTAAAAATTTTTATATAAGATTTTTCTACAAAACCGAATATAGCATAAATTGCAAATAATGTTAATATGTTAGTTAAAATATACGGTATCATTTGAGAAGCAGCAGTAATATGAAAATTTAAATTCACAAATAAATATTTCAAGAGCAAAAATATATTTAAGGGAATAATTAAAGAATATATATTTTTATTTTTTTTAAAAAATAAAAATATACACAAGATTAATCCCCACAACAAAAACAAGATATAATGAATATTCGTTATTCTAAAGATTAATATTAATAAAAAACTTAATCCTACGAAAAACAAACCGCTATATTTTGGATATTTTTCTAAAAAATATATGAATAACGATACATATATAAATAAACACACTAAGTATAAAATTGACTGTATACAAAAAGTATTACTATAATTATCGTAAGAATATGAGATGGTATTGACATTTTCACTATAAAAATCGAATTCTTTTGAACTATTTTGTGTATTAATCCTTGCTTTCCCACCATAACTATATTTAGAAAAATTAATTGAAATTTTAGAATTTCTTGGTACCTCGATATGCAAAATGCCTGTATTATTACCAACAAAAAATAAAACATTGTCTTTTAAAATCCAATCACTATTTTTTAGTGTTGATAAATCATACATTTCATTATTTATTGATATGTTATTTATCAAAACTTCAGTACCAAATGAATTAATATTTTTTTCTGCTAAAGCAACCACATCTATATATTTTCCATCATAAAATATAAAGTTTTTTACAGATAAAAAAATTAGTATAGTTGTTATTAAACTAAGTATTAATAATAATTTTTTTTCTTTCTTCATATAGTCCCTCATATTTTTTCAGTAAGATATCTCATCATATAATAATTAATAGTCATAGTTATTGGTGTAATAATGATTTTAATAATAATTTTTCCATAATTATTTATAAATAAATTATTAAAAGTTACAAACTTTAAAAAGTTGTACAAAAAATTTCCAAACCAAGAAATAGTCACAATTAAAATAATTTGATAAATTAAATATATTATATACTTTAACTGTAAGCTTCTTTTAGATTCACTTTTATCAAATATTTTTTTTGTTGATATAATGAATACCCAAGTTATTGCGGGAATAGAACTTATAATGTTAGAAATAAAAATATTTTGTTTTAATAAAGTTGATAGTGTTATAAAAATTGTAAAATCAATAAGCCAACCTATTCCAGATACAAAAATAAATTTTAAATATTTATTTACTAGTTTTTTTTTCATCTCTAATAATCTCAATAAAATTTGTGATATAAATAAAAAGTACCACAGCTTTTTTTCTTTCTAATATTTATTCATATTAACCCATCAAATATTATATTATATTTTGTAATTTGTTACAAGTTTAAAAAAATATCAACACCAATTATATTATTTAATTATTTTTCGATATAATTTATAGATAAATGGCAACTTCATTCTTAAAAAGTCACCTAGATATCTCCTAAAAGATTTGCTTTTTTGTTCATACATAATATAAGTATTAAATAAAAAGTTCGTTTTAGTATTTATAATCTTTGAATTTAACTTAATTTTAGCTAATTCGTCAATTGCGTGTTTAAATTCAAGAGATGATTTATCCCAATCGATCCATGAATTAGCAGTTTTAATAGCATTTTCTTTTAATTCTGATAAAAATTTTTTATTATCAGATAATTGATTAATCGCTAATACTACTTTATCATCATCATCTTTCTTGATTATGATTGAATTATATCCATCGATCAAATATTCATCATATCCAGTAACATCATAAGTTATTGCAGTGCCTCCACAGTGGAACATTTCTAAAGGTGGACCAAACATTCCTTCAACATAACTTAATTTGACAAGTACATCGCAAGACCTATATATTTTCGCACATTCATTTATTGGAACTCTAGAAAAAACACGATCAACGCCTGGATATTTTTTTATATTTGAAGAAGTTAAAAGCCATATCTCATCTGCTTTACTTTTTTTTAATAATTCAACTGTTTTAGGGACATTTTTAAAGAAAACATCAATAGGTCCTTCTATTAAAACTCTCAATTTCTGTTCGTCTTTTTCATATTTATCCCCATCAACTTTGTAAATATCTTTTCTAATACCATTTTTGATTAGTTTGACATTAAGAAAGTAGTTTTCTTCTAAATACTCTTTTATCCATGTAGCCTCAGTAATTATTGACAAAGGTAATTGATATGTAGCATCTGCTAACCATTTTAATCCGGCTTCGGTATCAGCATAAAATTTTGATTCAATTGACTGTACAAAATATATATATGCTTTTGCTTTTATTTTTGGTAATTCGTAGATAGTTCGCCACCAAGTTGCTATAATTACATCAAATTTTTCATTTTCTACATCACTATATTTTTTAAATGTCAATTTATATGCATCCTTGTGCCATGCAATTCTTTCTTTAGTCACTATTTCATCAGTAACTATAATAACCTCGTAATTACATTCTAAGCACTTTAAAGCATGCTGAAATATAACATATGTCCCTCCCCCAATGTCTGGTGAGCCAAGCAAAAAAGCAATTTTCATATAACTATTTTCCTCCTTTAAAAAAGATTCTCCTTTTTAAACTTATATCTTTTATAATTATACAATATAATCTTGCCTAATATCATATTATTATTATGTAATTTTAAATATTGCCACAAATCATCATTTTGAATAAATGACCTAAAATGTCTATAATATTTCATTTTTTGAAATAATGAAATATTACTTTTCTTATTAAAATATGAATAATTCATTATACCAAAGTTTTCGAAATGGTAAAATTTATTAAATGTTTTTATTTCTTCTTTAGTCGGATTAAATATCATTTCAAAATATTTTTCGTTAGAGATTTTTTCAATTTTATTCTCATCAAAAAATTGAAATTTTAATATTGTATTGATAGTTTGAAAATGTTTGAATATATTATCTTGAATATCTTTAATAATATTTTCAAATAACTCTTGTTCTTTTTTCTC
>JAQVZB010000031.1 GCA_029004695.1 Bacilli bacterium
TTGAACTTCCGCGCCGGTTACCCGACCTACACCCTTAGCAGGGGCGCCTCTTCAGCCGCTTGAGTACTGCTCCAAACCTAAACTAATTTTACAATAACTATCAGGTATTGTCAATTAAAAAACGGAAAAAACTTAGTATACTTCCGTTTTAATCGCATCAATAAATTCTTTCATAAAAGTCATATAATTTTTATCATTTTCTCTTTCTTCATCAGTTAAGTTTACCATTGAATTAATAGTTACAATTTTAGCCCCATTATCGATTAAGTCTTTAATATCTTTGCTTATTGTATCTGTTCCTTGTAAGACAAAAAGATAAGAGTTTTCATTACTACTAAAGGCATTTTTAGCTTTACTAAATGATGTTGTAGATAATTCTTCATCTTCATAGCTAATATTTAGGACTTCAAAACCATATTTTTTTAAAAAATCAAAAGAACTATTAGCTACAATAATATTTTTATTTGTGGCATTTTCAGCGATTAATTTTAATTCAGCATCAAATTCTGATATTTGAATTTTCAAATTTTCATAATTTTGATCAATACTTTCTAAGATTGAGGTATTAGTTACATATTCTTTTAAACCATTTTTAATATTTTGCGCAATCATTAAACAGTTTGACGGACTTATCCATAGTTCAGTTTCTTCATCTTTTATTTCTAAACCTTGCGATACATCAATAATATTTATTTTTTTATTTTTATTAATCAGTGTTGCAGCAATTTGTTTTTCCGCACTTAATCCATTATAAATAAATAAATCACTATTACTAAACTCATCCATTTTTTTATTAGTAATAATATATTCAGAAATATCTTTACCATCGGGATAAATACTGTTTATCGTTGAATATTCACTATATAATTCATTAGTTATATACTCAATAGTATGAATAGTAGTATAGATATTTATATCTTCAAAATTATCTTTTTTAATACAACCAGTTAAACTTATCATTGCAATAAAGATGATAATTATTTTTAAAATATTTTTCATAAATTCTCCTTTAGTGGGTCAAAGCCATATTTTCCGAAAGGATGACATCTTAATAATCTTTTTAATCCTAACCAAAAACCTTTTCTTGATCCATACATTATTATCGCTTCTTTCATATACTGACTACAAGTCGGAGTAAAGCGACAATAAGAATGCATTTTGAGTGGTGTATTTTGATATAGATTAATTGCTTTTATTAAAAAGTTGCTCATTCTATCACCTATTTAAATCTTACTACATTTTTAACTTTTTTTAAAGTAAAATATCATTTAAAAAAATATTCTATTATGTTATATTTATTATAGGTGAAGTATATGATCGTATTTGTAACAGGTCCAATGTTTAGTTCAAAATCAAAAAGAATTGAAGAATATTATGATGCTGCTTCTTATAATAGCAAAGATAATATTTTGGTTTTTAAACCCGAAAAAGATACGAGAGATCAAAGTTTTGTTATTCCCCGAAGTGGTAAAAAAATAAAAGCCATTTTAATTAATAATTTATTACAAATTAAAGATTATATAACTGATAAAACAACTGATATCTTTATTGATGAAATTAATTTTTTTGAAAATTTACCAGAAAATAAAAAATTATTAACGAGTAAATTCTTTTTAGAAAGAGAAAAAAGAATTAATAAAATTATATTATTATTTGAATATTTAAACTATCAAAAAGGGATTAATATTTTTTTAGCTGGCCTAGATTTTAATTCTGAAAGAAAACCTTTTGGAATAGCTCCTTTTTTAATTTCAATAGCTACTTCAACTGATAAATTAAATGCGCGCTGCACTAAATGTAACGCCGCAGCTACTCATACTAATTATAAAGGTATTAAAGATGTTGAAGTTATTGTTGGATCAGATGAATATGAAGCTTTATGCCCTAAACACTGGTTTGAAGCTCAAGAAACCAAAGATAAAGATTTTATTAATAATATTATTAAAGGTTAAAATGAAAGTCATAAGTATTAAACAACCTTGGGCATCATTAATTATCAACGGTTATAAAGAATATGAATTTAGAACTTGGAAAACCAAATACCGAGGTAAAATTTTAATTCATGCTAGTCAAACGATTGATAAAGATATAATGCCTAAATTTAAGGCTTTTAATTTAGAATATCCAACGGGATGTATAATCGGTGAAGTTCATATTACTGATTGTCTTAAAATTGATTCTCTTTTAGCTGAAAAATTAAAAAAAGAAAATAATATTATATACGAAGACAATTATATTGATAATTATGCTTTTAAGTTAGATAAAATAATAAAATATGATAATCCCATTAAAGTTAAAGGCCAATTAGGAATATGGAATTATAATAAATAAGGATTATTAAATAAAAAAGTATTGCAAAAAACTACTTTTTATTATAGAATGAAATAGGTTCACATCAAATGGGCTTGTAGCTCAGCTGGTTAGAGCGCACGCCTGATAAGCGTGAGGTCAATGGTTCAAGTCCATTCAGGCCCACCATTTAGATGGCCCGTTGGTGAAACGGTTAACACACATGCCTTTCACGCATGCATTTATGGGTTCAAATCCCGTACGGGTCACCAAATATAAGAACCTAAAATAGATTGTCTTTAACAATCTATTTTTTCCTTGTTAAAATTATTAATTGTATGCTAGAATAATATTTATTATTTTTAATTGGAGGAAATGATTATGACAAAACTAATTAAACAACAAGCAATGGCTGATAAATTAAGAGATGAAAAATATGAAAGAGAAAAAAATGAAAGACATGAAGCCTTTATTAATCTTAAAGAAAAAAGTCAAGAATATGTATCACTAATTGATAAATTTAATGATGTTTATAGTACTTGGGGTCTTGACTTAACTAGTTTGTCAGAAAATATAAGTAAGGATTACCCTATTTCGACTAATCTGATTAATCAAATTAATACTTCTTCCAAAGATAATAACTTAGAATTACAATTATGGAAATTAATTAGAAAATATATCGTTTTAGAACAACAAAAAGTAAAAATGAATTTTCAAGATTCTAATAAAAATTTTCATCATTTACTCTATTGGGGAAATGAATTTTTAAATATGCAAGGAATCGATTTATTGTATATGATTTATATATTATTAGATAATCAACTTTTAAATACTCCAAATGAATTAAATAGTATTTTTGATGATAATAGAATGAAAATTATCTTACCAGAAATGACAGCTTCATTTAGTTATAATGGTGATACTAGGATAGATTTTTCTATTCCAGATGTAGGAAATTTAAATATTTTAACAAAAAGAAAATAAAAATTCCCTTTATGAAGTGAACCCTATTTTAGACATGTTAATAAAAAAGTCTTTTTAATAAAATAGTATTTCAAGAAAGGAGACTATTTTTATATGGCATTTTAATGATTAAAAATGTATTTAATAAATTTAAAGGTACATATGAATATCGAAGGATAACTGAAAGCTTAAAGATTGAATATGGTGTAATATTTAATCATGGCATGGTCTCTTAAAGAAAGAAACCTTATATAACAATAATATATTTGGGTTCACTTTATTTGGAGACTTTTTCTATTTGTCAATTAAACTTATTATATGCTATTATATACTTAGGATGGCATTTATGAAAAAAGGATTGAAAATAGCCTTGATAACGATAACTTTAATAGTACTTTTAGGTACTGTATTTGCATTTATTGACTATACTAGATTAAAAAATGATAAAAAGCCTATATTTATTTATAGAAATGTACATGTTTATACTAACACTAAACTATTAGGTGTAGAATACTATGGTTTAGGATACAGTATATTTGACTGCAAAGAGTGTATGAAAAAAATAAAAATTAACCCACTTTATTTTAGTACTTATGCGTGGTTTATAAGTTCAAGTGATATTGATAATGTCAAGATAATAGAAAGTGAAAAATGTAACTCAAAAGCCGAGTTATACTATTCTTTTAGTGATAATAGAAATGTATATACCTATTGCTTAGATGATATTAAAATAACTGAAAAAAATGAGAATTCGTTTACTCTAAAAGATTATTTAAATATGGATAATGATGTAATATATGATATTATCGAAAAATTCACCATTTGGCCAGAGGCATCATTTGATGATGGCGGCACAAAAATATTTTCTGGAGAAAATTTTAACATTTTAGTATGCAAAACCATTAGTGATAATAATAATATATATATAGGTACAAAAACAATGGGATATAATAAAGGATTTTGCGAATAAAAAAAATAATAAAATACATTAAAATTATTATTGTATTAATCAATGCATTTATTATTGATACGATTGTAATTCATACGATAAATGCTAAAATATTTCATTAGTATTACTGATACAGATAAAGATGTTAATCAATTTATAAGATAAATTATATTTATCTTTTTTTCTATAAAAAAAGTATCATTTTGATACTTTTGATAAACTTAATTCAATTTTATCAAGAATTTCTTTTCCATCTACTGTTTTAGCTTCAATGATAAAATATAAACCATTTTCTAACGATTTAATCTTTTCTTTAGTAAAATAAGTATTATTATGATAAGGTTCAGCTATATTATAAGCGCTTATTTCACTCAAAAGGACTTTTAAAGAAAGACCTATTTCATCTTTACCACTTTTAATTGCTAATGGCATTAAAGTATTGTTTTTATCGATATAATATCCGATTTTATATTCAGTAACAACAAAATCTTGCTTATTTATATACTCGATGTCTGATCCTTCTAATAATTTAACATCATAATTTAAACTTATTACGCCATTTAAGATCGTAATATAATCACTTTTACCACTAAACATATATGTTTTACTAGATCTCATTAAATGATTACAAAAAATAAGTAATACTATAACAATAATTATTAAGGCAAATATAATAGCTCGATAAGATTTTAGAAAATTAATTATTTGCTTTTTTAATTCATTCTTCTTTTGCTTTTTCTTTTTCATTTACTACACTCCTATTATCTAATGATATTTGTAAAATATCTTCAGGTTTAATAATTGTTCCGGGTTTAATAGATACATCGATTACTTTTCCGTATCCATCTATATTATATGATAATTTCATAATATTTACTAGTGATATTATTTCACTACTATTCCAGCCAATTACATTAGGCATTATCATTTCATTTCCATTAGTTAATAGAAATACTTTACTATTAGTAATAACTGATGTTTCTTTTAAAGGATATTGATTAATTATTGTATTACCATTTCCAATTATTATTGGAGTTAAATTAAATTGATTTAAATTATCTATAACTTCATCTTTATTTTTATTAATATAATTTGAAATATTAATTATTTTTGATTTATCAGTATCGGTTTTTCTATCCTCAATATTTTTATATTTTGCAATTGACTCAACTACTGATTTAACAATACGGGCTAAATCATTTGTTGAACCACCATAATTCTTTATCGATACATAAATAATATATTGTGGATCATTTTTGGGAAATATTCCTGCAAAAGATTTTATATTTTTATAATTACCATTAGTATATTTACCATCAACATCAATATATTGAGCAGTTCCAGTTTTCCCTAATAAAGTTACGGTATCGGTTTTATAACTTTTACCAGTAATTGCTGGATCATCACTATTAACAGTTAAATCCATTAATTCTATTATTTTAGATATTGTTTCTTTAGTTGCAACTTTATTTAATTCCGTTTTTTTACCCTCATAAATTAAATTATTGGTTTGAGGATCTATTATTTTAGATATTATATATGGTTTTAATATAACCCCATTATTAGTAATAGAAGTAAGAGCTTTAATTTGTTGAATAGGAGTTGTTGTAATTCCTTGTCCGTAAGCAGAACTTGCTAATTCTGACTCGGCTACCATTTCAATTTTACCATTATATTCATTTGGTAATTCTATTCCTGTTATTTTAGAAAAACCTAAATTTTCATAAAAATCGGTTAATTTATCTCGGCCTAATTTTTGAGCAAGTCTTACGGCAGCAGTATTGGATGAATAAGTAAAACCGATATCAAAAGTAATATTTCCCCATCCATAATTATTCCAGTCTTTTATTTTATAGCCATCAACTAATATATTTCCTGAAGGATATATTTCATCACCTTTATATAAACCATTTTCTATCGCTGCCATGAATGAAAATATTTTCATCGTCGATCCTGGTTCATAGGCATATGATGTTAAAGGACTATTATAATTAGTTATTTTTAATATATTAGGATCAAAACTAGGATATGATGCTGAGCCAACAATAGCGCCAGTTTTACCATCAGCAACGGTAATTGTTCCCCAATCTAAGTATTTAGTTTCAAATTCCATCATCGCATTTTCTAAATACATATGAATATTTGAATCAATCGTTAAATGAATATCATAACCATTTGTAGCTGGTAATAATGTTTCTGGAGTATTAGCTATTTGATAACCATAAGCGTCTTTTTGATATAATAAACTACCATCAACACCTTTTAATTCTTCATTATATTTTAATTCTATTCCCATTTCACCAGTTATTTCTTCTTGATTATTTTTGCGAGCATAACCAATAATATACGAAGCAAAATCTCCGTAAGGATAATCTCTTTTCGTTGTTTGAATAAAGTCTATTCCTGGTAAATCTAATTTTTCGATTTGTTGTTTTTTAAGCTCGGTAATTCCTCTTCCACCGGGACCTAATTCAACTTGATAAGCATCATAATTTAGTAATTCTAAAATATATTCGGGAGTCATATTAATTAATTTACTTAACTCATTAGCAGTATGATTTTTATCAATTACATGTTTAGGTTTGGTAATATCAGTAGTTCTTTTATCAGATAAATAAGCAATTACTGTATAAGCTCTTACATCTTGAGCTAATACTTCACCCACTGAATCATAAATATTCCCCCGATTAGCTCTAATTACTTTTTTAGCTGCTTTATTATTCTCAGCTAATTCTTTTAAATTAACGCCATCAACAGTTGGACTTAAGGCAATATACAAAATTTTACCACAAATTATCACAAATAAAAGAACAATTGTGATTAAAAAATATTCCGATAATTTTACACAATTGTTCTTTAATTTCATTTTATCACCATCTATTTAATTATTACTATATTATCATTATTATAGCTTAATCCAAATTCTTTTGCTACATTTTGAATATTAGATAAACTAGCTAGTTCATTTATCTTCATAGTTATACTTTCATTAATAGTTTCTTGTTTTTCAACCTTTTCTTGCATTCTTTCTACTTCAATATTAGTCTTAGAAAGGACACTTTTAGAAAATACAATAATAATCGGAGTAGCTAATATTAATATTATAATAATCATTATCATAACCCGATCCATTAATTTTAATTTTGTTTTTTTAACTTTGCCCATTTTTAAAGCCTTTCTATGATTCTTAATTTAGCACTTTTACTTCTTGAATTTTCTTTTAATTCTTCTTCACTAGGAAGGATAGGTTTTTTATTTATTAATTTAATTAAAGGTTGATATTCTTCAGGAATAATAGGTAATCCTTTAACTAAATTATTAATATCACTTTCTTTTTTAAAGATATGTTTTACGATTCTATCTTCTAAGGAATGAAAAGTAATAATACATATTCTTCCTTGCGGATTTATCATATCTATCGCATCTTTTAAAGTATTTTTTAAGATATTAAGTTCATTATTTACTTCAATTCTTATCGCTTGAAAGATTTGTCTTTCTGGATGATTTTTAATAAAGTATTTTAAAGGTACTGAATATTTAATTATATCGACTAATTCGGTTGTTCTAGTGATTGCTTTATTTTGTCTTTCTTTGACGATATTTTTAGCAATACTTTTTGAATATCTTTCTTCTCCATAAGTAAAAAAGATATTAATTAAATCTTCTAGTTTATAATTATTGATTACTTCTTGAGCATTTAATTTTTTACTTTTATCCATTCTCATATCAAGCGGAGCATCATGCATAAAAGTAAATCCTCTACTTATTTCATCAATTTGGGGACTAGAAAGCCCTAAATCAAATATAATACCATCAACTTTAGTAATTTTTTCAGCTTGTAATTTAGCTTTTAAATCACCAAAATTAGCATATATTATTTTAAAGTTATTACTAACTTTAGATAATCTTTTTTGACCAAAACTAATTGCATCTTCATCTTGGTCAAAGGCGAATAGGAAACCCCTTCTTAATCGCTTCAATATTTCTTCACTATGTCCACCATAGCCTAGAGTAGCATCAACATAAATGCCATCAGGATTAATATTTAATCCTTCAATTACCTCTTTTTTAAGAACACTATAATGCTTCATAATCACCAGTTGTAAATAGGTTCTCTGCAATGTCTGCTAAGCTGTCTTCATTTTGAGATAGAAAATCTTCCCATATCGAGCTTGACCATATTTCAAGTCGGTCATTAGCGCCGATTACAACACATTCTTTGGTTAAATCGGCGTAACTAACCAGTGGGGAGGTAATGTTTATTCGACCTTGACGATCAAATTCACATTCAGCAGCGCCTGATAAGAAAAATCTTGTGAAATTACGAGCATCTTTATTAGTAAATGGTAAAGTTTTTAATCGTTTAACTATTTTATCCCATTCAGGTAATGAATAGACAAATAAACATTTATCAAGTCCACGAGTAATAATTAATTTTTCACCTAATTCAGTACGAAACTTACTAGGTATTATTAACCTTCCTTTATCATCGATGTTATGATGAAATTCTCCCATCAACATAAAAACACCCCACTTTCTTCCACATCATGCCACTGTCTACCACTATAATACAATAGCAAGTTAAATTAATCAATACTTTTTCTATTTTATAAAAAGATAATTTTCTTATTTACATATTTTATGTCAATTAAAAAAAGACAATATTTAATTATCTTTTTTTTATTGTTGATTTAATCACAGAAAACAACCTTTTCAGCTTTATATTCTAAGCAAAGTTTACTATCCATTACTTCTTTTGTTACCGGATTAATAACCTCTTCTAAATATTTTTTATCATATAGATCTTGCAATTTTATTTTATTCTCACAATCTTTTTTTAAATAACATTCTTTAGCAGCTTCTTTTATTCTATTATTAGTGACCAAAATTAATTTCTCTTCATGGTTTTTTTCGGCTTTGTAAGCAGACATAAATAAGATAATTGTACCTAAAGCAATAATAAAATAAATTAAATAACTAAGTTTTATCTTTTCCATAATATAACTCCTTAAAATTATCACGATACTCTAATAATCTATCTTCTTTGATCGCAGTTCTTATTTCTTTAGTAATATTAATTAAAAAATTTAAATTATGAATTGATAAGAGACGAGAACCAAAAGTTTCATTAGCTACTATTAGATGCCTAATATAACTTTTAGTATAATTTTGACAAGTATAACAATTACATTCATCTAAAGGAGTAAAATCTTCTTTATATTTATTATTAAGGATATTTATTTTACCTCTTTTAGTATAAGCATGACCATGCCTTGCAAGTCTGGTTGGAATAACACAATCAAAGATATCAACACCTCTAATTACGCCTTCGATTATATCAATCGGATCTCCTACTCCCATTAAATAACGAATTTTATCTTTAGGTAGATAAGGAGCTGAATATTCAATAGCTTGATACATATTTTCTTTCGATTCATTATCATTAGCAACTCCACCAATACTATAGCCATCAAAATTCATTTTAACTGTTTGGGTAGCCGAATATTTTCTTAAATCTTCGAAATAACCACCTTGAACTATTCCAAATAAACTTTGTTGAGGATTATGATGGGCTTTTTGACATCTTTCAGCCCATCTTAAAGTTCTTTCAATGCTTGCTTTCATATAATTATAATCAGCCGAAGCTGGCGGACATTCATCAAAACACATCGCAATATCACTATCTAATTTATTTTGAATTTCAATTGCTCTTTCAGGACTTAAAAATAATTTATCTCCATTAATATGACTTTTAAAAGTGACTCCTTCTTCCGTAATATCTTTAGGATTAGCTAAACTAAATACTTGAAATCCACCACTATCAGTTAAGATTGGCCCATTATAATTCATAAATTTATGTAATCCCCCTGCTTTAGCAATTATATCTTCACCAGGTCTAAGACATAAATGATAAGTATTAGCTAATATTATTCCCGCATCTAAAGCTTTAATTTCTTCTGGAGATAATGTTTTTACCGTAGCTTGCGTTCCAACCGGCATAAACATAGGAGTCTCAAAAGTACCATAATTAGTCTTTATCGTACCAAGTCTTCCTTGCGTATTTTTATCTTTTTTAATTAAAGTATATTTTACTTTCATATAATCATCCTTTTTGCTTTAAATTTTTTTAAAAGAGAAAAACATATTTAATTCATTATTATTAGTAAATATATTATAACATATCGAAATTATTTTATAAACATTGCATCACCAAATGAAAAAAAGCGATAATTACATTTTGTAGCAATATTATAAGCATTTAATATATATTCTTTCGTTGCTAAAGCACTTACTAACATTAATAATGTGCTTTTTGGTAAATGAAAATTAGTTATTAACTTATCAACAGCTTTAAACTCATAACTGGGATAAATAAAGATTTTAGTTTCTCCACTTGATGGGATAAACTTTTTATTATTTTGCATAACCGTTTCTAGTGTTCTTACTGATGTAGTACCAACTGCGATAATAGATCCCCCTTCTTCATTTACTTTATTTAAAGTATCAGCTGCTTCTTTATCAAGAATATAATATTCACTATGCATTTCATGTTTCGTGATATCATCAACCATGACAGGTCTGAAAGTTCCTAAGCCAACATGAAGAGTAATATTAACAATATTAATTCCTTTAGCTTTTATTTGATTAAGTAACTCAGGAGTGAAGTGAAGGCCAGCTGTTGGAGCAGCACTTGACCCATACTCTTTAGCATAAACAGTTTGATATCGATCTTGATTTTTCAATTTTTTAGTAATATATGGAGGTAATGGCATTGTTCCTAACTTTTCTAATACTTCCATTAATATTCCTTTATAAATTAATTTAATTATGGTTATTCCATCTTCTTTAAGATCAATTATTTCACCTTTTAAAATGTCTCCAAAAGTAATAATAATTCCTTTTTTTAATCTTTTTTGCGGTTTTGCTAATACTTCCCAAGTATCACCTACGATATTTTTAAGTAATAATATTTCAATTATTGCTCCAGTTGCTTTTTTTATCCCTAATAATCTAGCTGGCATTACTTTAGTATTATTTATAACTAAAGCATCACCTTTATTTAAATAATCAATTATTTGATAAAAATTTTTATGTTCAATAACTCCAGTTTTCTTATCTAAAACCATTAATTTTGAGTCACTCCTCTTTTTAAGAGGACTTTGAGCAATTAAATTTTTATTTAAGACATAATTATATTCTTCGGTTTTCATATTAATCTCCCACTTATATAATTTTAACATAAAATAAAAAAGAAGTAGAATAATCTACT
>JAQVZB010000032.1 GCA_029004695.1 Bacilli bacterium
CCCCTATAAAATAATTTTTTAAACTCTTAATTCTTTCTTTCCCTTTATCTATAAGCTTTTAAGCTCTTATACTATTTATATAAATAGTATCCCTTTGATATATCCGGTCATTGAATTTGGAGACCGACATTCTACCATTAAACTATACCCCTATAATTTTTACTTTTTTTTCATATATTCTTTTAATTCCTTTATTTAAAGGGATTAAACTCTGATACTATTTATATAAATAGTATCCCTTTGATATATCCCGGTCATTGAATTTGGAGACCGACATTCTACCATTAAACTATACCCCTAACTTTGAATCACAAAAAGATTATAGCATATCTCTTAATTAATTTAAAGTTTAATTCGCATGGATTTCCTTTTCTAAAATATATTATTATAGTACAATAATAATTGAAGGTGTAAATATGTGGGAAAATAAAAAAATATTTATCTTAGGAATGGCGAGAAGCGGATATGAAGCAGCAAAACTTCTTGCTAAAAAAAATAATAGAGTATTAATAACTGATTTAAAAGAACAAGATAAAGATCATGTAAAAGAATTAAAAGCTTTAGGAGTAGAATATGTAATTACTAATGAACCAGAATTAATTTTCGATAATTCATATGATTTAGTAGTTAAAAATCCGGGTATTAATAAAGAACATCCTGTGGTAATAAAAGCTAAAGAATTAAATATCCCCGTTATAAATGAAGTAGAAGTAGCTTATCACTATTTACCTAAAGATATTACGATTATTGGTATAACTGGTTCTAATGGTAAAACGACGACAACGACTATTATATATGAAATATTAAAAGCAGCTGGTAAAGCAGTTCATATTGCCGGTAATATCGGCTTTCCTTTATGTTCATTTGTAAGTCGGATTAAGAAAGGGGATATTTTAGTAATTGAAATATCTAGTCATCAATTAGTTGATTTTGATCAATTTAAGACTGGTATTGCAGTTTTAACTAATTTATCAGAAACTCATCTGGATTTTTTTAAAACTTATGATAATTATGTTAAAAATAAAGGTAGAATATTTAAATATCATACTAAAGATAATCTAGCAATTATCAATAAAAATAATTATGATTCTTTATTATTAGCTAAAAAGATTGCTTCTAATAAAAAATATTTTTCTGTTAGTGATAAAGCTGATTGTTATTTAGAAAATAATATTATTTATTATAATAATGAAGAAATTATTAAATTAGAAAATATTAAAATTAAAGGAAATCATAATTATGAAAATATCATGTGCGCTATTATGGTAATTAAACAATTTAATGTTGATAACATAGTTATAAATAAAGTGCTTAAAGAGTTTAGTGGTGTAGAACACCGAATAGAATATGTTAAAGAAGTAAATAAGAGGGTGTTTTACAATGATTCTAAATCAACTAATGTCAGAGCTACCCAAATAGCTTTAAGGTCTTTTAAAAGTCCTGTTATCTTAATATTGGGTGGTCTTGATCGTGGTTTTCCTTTTGATGATTTAAAATCTGATATTAATTATGTTAAAGAGATTGTTTGTTATGGTGAAACTAAAAATAAGATAAAAGAATTTGCTGATAGAATAAATATATCATGTAATGTCGTAGATAATTTAAAGCAAGCTATTAATAAATCTTATGAATTATCCAGTCCAAAAGATATTATTCTATTTAGCCCGGCTTGTGCTTCTTGGGATCAGTATAAAGATTTTGAAGAAAGAGGTAAAGAGTTTAAAAAAATAGTAAATACATTGAAATAAAATGATTATTTTTTCATATAATATAATAGCAAATAATCTTGAAAGCTAGATAAATGCTAGACAAAAACCGGATTATTTGCTATAATATTTTTGTGGTGCACTATGCTAGTCATAAACACTATTTGAAGATGGGGCTAAAAATCCATCAATTGAACCATTGACACTTTGTATATTTGCTTTTTCTGCCCAAGTTAGGGTGAATGTATAATTTAAAGTTATAGGGAAAGCTATAAAGGCATATAGTTAAACCCCTCTAATTGCGTCGTATTTTTAATTTCATGTCGTGAGTGATTATTCGGGATTAATTGGATTACGTAGGTAATGAATAATAATTATGAAATTGTAATTGCAAAAGCGAATAAGAATAGGTTAGTTATGTTAGAGAAAATCTCTAGCGTGTATTTATTATAAGGATTGTAGTACGGACTCTGTGGCAATCGAGTAATTAACAAGGCAACTGTTAGTTTATTCCTTTAAAGAGAAATCGCCTGAGGGTAACCAATAAGGAGAAGAATAAGAGAAATTCAACTCGACCAAAGCCGTAAGATTAATTTATAATAAACCATTTTTTTAATACTTTATGGAGGTTATATAATGAAGAAAAATAACTGGATATATAAAGTTTTTTTTATGACTTTTATTCTATCGATTATTTTTAATTCCATTTCAAATTTAATAGCTTTTAATAGCAATCTAATTATAACATTTATATTATTAATATTAATAATATCGATTGGTATAATGTTTGATATGGTAGGTACTAGTGTATTAACCAGCAAAGAATCGACATTTCATGCTATGAGTTCGAAAAAAATAAAGGGTGCTAAAGAAGCTAAAAAGTTACTTAAAAATAATGTTCAAATAAGCAATTTATGTCTTGATATATTTGGAGATATATGTGGAATATTAAGTGGGGGTTTAGGAGCAGTTCTTGCAATTAGTTTATCAAATGTTACAGAGCTATCTATAACTTTAACATCTATTATTATAGGAGCAATAATATCTTCTTTAACAGTTGGTGGTAAAGCTGTATTTAAAGGAATTGCTATTAAAAATAGTGATTTTATTGTATTTTATGTTGGAAAGTTATATCATTTTTTGAAAATAAAATAATTTTTTTTATGATAAAAATTAATATATTAATAAAATAAAGAAAAATAAGCAAAAAAAATGACATCTTGTGTCATTTTTTTTAAGTGAAAAATTTTAGATTTCTTTCTTTTTTTATTTAATATTCTTTAAAGCATATTCACATGCTTGAATGACAAATTTTGAAAATGAAATGTCTTTTCCTATAATTTGATTCTCAATTTTATTAATTAACTCTAATGGAAATCTGATTGTTTTGTTTTCTGTTTCTTTTTTATCTGCATTTATAATGAATGTCATTAGTTACCTCCCATATATTTATATTATAATAAAAACTTAAAAAAATATACATCGCGAACTTTAAGGTCTTTTGTCTTGCTTTTTATAGGTGCTAATAATATAATATAAATAGGATGTGAAAAAATGTGATGAAAAAGAATTTAATAATATCTATTTTTTCTTTTATAATCTGTATAATAGTCTTTGTTTTTTCTTTTGCTTTTTTTAATATTGATATTTTTGGTAGTGAGTCAGACACTACTATTACTGGTGATACTGGAACGATGGAAATTGATTATGAAGGAGGAGCAACAATAGATGTGAATATTATGTTTCCAGCAGTTGATCCTTTTGCTACTAAAAACTTTACGGTAACGGGAAATAATGATACAGATAATACTATGTATTATAATTTAGCTATTGTTATGGAATCAAATACTTTTTCAACCGGAGGATTAAAATATAAATTAACATCAACTAATACAGGAAATAATGGAACTGTTGTGCCTACAATGCCATGGATCTTAAATATAGAAACAGGTTCTAGTATAATAATATTAGGTAACGGTTCATTTGTGGGTCCAACTAATGGTGATAAAATTCATACTTATTCTTTAGCATTTTATTATCCAATAACCGGTGGAGATCAAAGTCATGATCAAGGTAAATCATTTAAAGCTTATATTAGAACGGAAGCTGGAGAAGTAGATGTCCCTAATTATTTAGGCAATGTAATAATTAATCAATATGGTGGAAAAGATAATATAACTGAAGCGCCAGCCGGAACATTTTATAATGATAGTGGTAGTACCGATAATTTAATGTATAAAATGGAAGATGATTATGGAGATAGTTATTACTTTAGAGGAGCTAAAGACTATGTTAATAATAATATTATATATGCTAAACATCAATGGAAGATAGTGCGTATCAATGGCGATGGAAGTTTAAGACTTATTTATAATGGTACATGCCCAAATAATGAATGCACCATAAATACAACCGGATCTTCAACTGAAATGGGAACAAGAGCATTTAACTCAAATTATAATGATGCTAAGTATGTAGGTTATATGTATGGAGGAGCAGCCGGAGTAGCATCAACATCAAGAGAGCAGGCTACAACAAATGAAACAAGTAGCACGATAAAAACATATTTGGATAACTGGTATTCTACTAATATATTAAATACTGAGTATGAACAATATATATCAGATACCTTATTTTGTAATGACAGACAACTTCAAAGTGAAGTAGGAGGAGCAGCAACGGGAACGGGTTTTGGTACAAGTGAAACATATTATGCTTCATATTATAGACTAAATACAAATAAAACCCCGAGTTTATTATGTGGTTTAAAAAACGATCGTTTTACGGTAAGTGATGAGAGCATCGGAAATGGAGCTTTAACTTATCCAGTCGGATTAATAACAGCTGATGAGATAGCCTTAGCAGGAATGAGAGGAAATGCAAATTCAACAAATTATTTATATACCAACCAGAGTTGGTGGTCTTTCTCGCCGCACTCCTCGTATTCTGGTGGCTATGCGATCGTGTGGTACGTGAACTCACCGGGGTTTCTGGGCAACAACTACGTGCACGGCGCCTACGGTGTCAGGCCGGGAGTTTCAATTCACTCTGAAACACAAGTAACTGGAACAGGAACGAGTAGTGATCCATATATTGTGGTGGTTCCGTAATATAATTGTTGACTTTCAACTCTGATCAACCGTCACCTGAAAACCTTTCAGGTGACAACAAGGAGCAAGAGCAAAAACAAATTATTTTCCGGATAAAAAAATAGGTCGTAACATTGAGGGTGGGGAGGCACGACGGACCACCCCAATATTAAAATATTATATTTTCTTTACTACTTTCTTTTTAAAAAGAAAGTAGTAGAAAAAAAATTAATGATGGCGATATTAAATTATATAGTAGGAGTTATACTGTAAACTGGCTGCTCTGTTGCCTTTTCATCTTTTAGTTTGGATGGTCTTTCTCGCCGTACTACATGAATTCTAGTGGCAATGCGAATGAACTCATCGGGGAATCTGAACAACAACAACGTGAACAACGTCAACGGGGCACGTGAGGTCATAAACCTTAAACCAAATACTATAGTTGTAGGTACAAGTACTACTACTGATTCATTTATAGTTCAAATTCAATAAAAATATATTTTAAAACAAAAAGTAAGTATAATCTTGCTTTTTTTATAAAAAAAGGACTTAATATTAATTTTATATAGTATAATAGCTAATGGGGAGGAATTATATATGTTAGAAATAAAAAAAATATCAAAATTATATGACACTGATGGTTTTAAGCAAAAAGCCCTAAATGAAGTTAGTGTTTGTTTTAGAAAAAATGAGTTTGCATCTATTTTAGGTCCATCTGGG
This sequence comes from Bacilli bacterium, assembly GCA_029004695.1. Lineage (GTDB taxonomy): Bacteria > Bacillota_I > Bacilli_A > RF39 > UBA660 > DUUS01. The sequence goes on from JAQVZB010000032.1 coordinate 5,516, forward strand.
TCTGGAAAAACAACCCTTTTAAATATTATCGGTGGTCTTGATCAATATACATCTGGCGATCTAATTATTAACGAGATTAGTACTAAATATTTTAAAGATAAAGATTGGGATACATATCGAAATCATAGAGTAGGTTTTGTATTTCAAAGTTATAATTTAATTCATCATCAATCTATTTTAGCTAATGTTGAGCTTGCTTTAACATTAGCTGGTATTAATAAATCGGAAAGAAAAAAAAGAGCTAAACAAGCCTTAAAAGAAGTGGGTCTTAAAGATCATATGAATAAAAGACCTAGTCAATTATCTGGTGGTCAAATGCAAAGAGTTGCAATTGCTAGAGCGTTAGTTAATAATCCGGATATACTACTAGCTGATGAACCTACGGGAGCACTTGATTCAGAAACTAGTAACCAAATTATGGAGATATTAAAAAAAATTGCTAAAGAAAAATTAGTTATTATGGTTACTCATAATTCAGAAATTGCCAAAGGGTATTCTACAAGAATAATAAAATTAAAAGATGGTAAAATTACTGATGATTCAAATTATTATGACGGAAAATCAGATACTAAAGAAAGTGATGAAGATACAAATAAAAAATCTAAAAAGAAAAGTATGAGTTATAAAACAGCCTTATCTTTATCATTAAATAATCTGTTAACTAAAAAATGGCGAACTATTTTAACAGCATCCGCAGGAAGTATTGGTATTATAGGTATTGCCCTTATTTTATCTTTATCAAATGGTGTCAATAATTATATTGAGAGAATGGAACAAGAAACTTTATCGTCTTATCCGCTTCAAATTGAAGCTAATACAATGAATTTCACTTCAATGATGGCTAGTATGACAATGCCTGAAAAAATAAAATGTAAGAGCAACAAAATTTGTACAACTGATGATATTTCAATAAGTCCAGCTATTCAACTTGAATCAGCTAAAATAATTAATAACTTAAAAGAATTTAAAAAATATATCGATAATAATGGTGGTAATATAAATAAATATGTTACTGATATTAAATATCGATATAATATAGATTTACAAATTTATGCTAAAAACACTGATAATATAATTAGGGTTCATCCTAATAGTTTTAGTTTAAACCCATTTTTAGAAGCTCCCAAAAAACAAATGGAACTTGCTGGAATGAATATGGATGTTAAAGAATATTCATCGAATATATTTAATGAATTAATTGGAAGTAATGAATTACTTGAAAGTCAATATACAATATTATCAGGGAGATTGCCTAATAAATATAATGAATTAGTACTTATTGTTGATGAAAACAATTCTTTTCCTACATCTTTAATATATTCACTTAATATGAAAGATCGAAAAGAAGTAAATGAACTTTTAGATAAATCAAAAAGAGGGGAAAAAATTGATATTAAAAGTCTTAATTATGCTTTTGATGATTTTATTGGTCTTGAATATAGTTTAGTATTAAATTCGGCAGTTTTTATTAAAGAAAATGGTAGTTGGATAGATAAGAGTAATAATAAAGCTTTTATGGAAGATAAAATTAATAATGGGATTAATTTATCTATTGTTGGGGTAATTAAAGTAAGCGATAATGCTATTGAAGCATCTAGTGGTTATGTAGGCTATACTCATGATTTAACAAAATATGTAATTAATGAAATAAATAAAACTGAGATAGTAAAAGCACAATTAAAAAATCCTGCTGTAGATATCTTAACTGGTTTAAAATTTGATGGGGTAATAAATTCTTATGATAAAACAATGAAAAAATTAGGTATTGCTGATTTAGAAAGTCCAATCGGAATTAATATATATCCTAAAGGTTTTGAAGCTAAAAAAGATATCGAAAGTATAATAACTAATTATAATAAAATTCAAGAAAATAATGATAAAAAAGAAAATATTATATCTTATACTGATTATGTTGGCATATTACTTACTTCTGTGACTAGTGCAATTAATATAGTTACTTATGTTCTTATTGCTTTTGTTGCTGTATCATTAGTTGTTTCAAGTATTATGATTGCTATCATTACTTATGTTTCAGTTCTTGAAAGAACTAAAGAAATCGGAATATTAAGATCAATTGGGGCTTCTAAAAAAGATATTTCTAGAGTATTTAGAGCTGAAACTGTTATTGAAGGTTTTGTTGCTGGTATTTTAGGAATCTTAATTACTTTATTGTTATGTTTACCTATTAATAAGATTATTAATAATGCTTTAGATGTTAATAATTTAGCTAGTTTGCCATTATTGGGAGGTGTTTCTCTGATAATAATAAGTGTCTTACTAAATTTAATAGCAGGATTAATACCAGCTAAAATTGCAAGTAAAAAAGATCCGGTTGAGTGTATAAGAGCTGAATAAGCTCTTTTTTTGCTTTATTTTATAATTAATAGTAATATATTAAATAAGGTGATTATATGAAAACAGCATTAATTACAGGAGCAAGTAGTGGCATAGGAAGGGATATGGCTCATTACTTAAATAATTTAAATTATGAGCTTATTTTAGTAGGCAGAAATAAAGAAAAACTAAATGAATTAAAAAAAGCATGTTCTAATGTATCAGTTATTATTTGTGATTTATCTAGTAAAGAAGAAGTATATAAATTATATTTAAAAACTAAAAATATGAATATCGATTTATTAATTAATAATGCCGGATTTGGTTTATTTGGTTTTTTTAATGAAACTGATTTAGAAACCGAATTAAAAATGATTAATGTTAATATAATAGCTACTCATATATTAACAAAATTATTTTTAAAAGATTTTATTAAAAAAGATTATGGTCATATCTTAAATGTATCATCTAGTGCTGGTTTTATGGCTGGTCCATATTTAAATACTTATTATGCTACTAAAAATTATATTTTGAAATTAACATTAGCTCTTTATGAAGAATTAAAAAGACAAAAAAGTAATGTTAAGGTTAGTGTATTATGTCCTGGACCTATTAATACTAATTTTAATAATGTAGCTGGTGGCAGTTTTAATGTCAAAGGTCTTAGTTCTGAGTATGTTGCTAAATATGCTCTTGATCAAGTTTTTAAAAATAAACTAATTATTATTCCCAACTTTAAAATGAGATTAGGTATCTTTTTAACTAGGTTTATACCAATTAAGTTATTATTAAAAATCACTTATATTATTCAAAAAAATAAGTTTAGATAGTTTACATCAAAATCCGAAATATATTTTAACATTTTAGTAATATGATATAATTATAAAGGAGTGATGCTATGTTGCTAGATATTTTTAAAACAATTATCCTAGGTATTATTGAAGGTATTACCGAGTGGTTACCAATTAGTAGTACTGGTCATATGATTATAGCTGAAGAATTTTTAAAACTTGAAGTTAGTACTGAATTTTGGACAATGTTTTTAATTGTAATCCAATTAGGTGCTATATTAGCAATTGTAGTTTTGTTTTTTAAAAATTTATTTCCTTGGGGATTTAATAAAACGAAAAAAGAAACTAAAGATACTTTTAATTTATGGCATAAAATAATAATCGGATGTCTTCCGGCAGCTTTAATAGGTATCCCTTTAAATGATAAAATTGATGAATTATTTTTTAATCCTTGGACGGTAGCTTTGATGTTAATTATTTATGGGGTCTTATTTATCATAGTCGAAAATAGGCAAAAAAATAAAAGCTATCGGGTCAAAGAAGTTAATAATATTACTTATAAAGATGCTATTTTAGTAGGATTATTTCAAGTATTATCATTAATTCCAGGAACTAGTCGGAGTGGGGCGACAATATTAGGGGGATTAATAATAGGACTTGACAGAACAGTTGCTGCTAGTTATACTTTTTACTTAGCGGTTCCAGTTATGCTAGGGGCTTCATTTATTAAATTATTAAAGTTTGGTTTTGTATTTAGTAGTAGTGAAATAATTATTTTAATTATTGGGATGTTAACAGCCTTTATCGTATCTATTTTAACTATTAAATTTTTATTAAAATATATTAAGAAAAATGACTTTAAAGTATTTGGATATTATCGAATTCTTTTAGGATTGGTAGTAATCTTATATTTTCTTTTAAAATAAGCGTGGTGATTTAAAATGAAACAAAATATTATAATGATTATTATATTATTGATATTATTTTTATTTGGATTATTAATATATGATTTTAGTGATGAATTAGATAAATCAGTAAGTGATCATAATTGGTATCGAGTTGAAAATAATGAGTTAACAGTAATTAGTTTTAAGGATCGGGTTTTTTCTTATTATTATGTTGAAACTAAAAAGCCGGTCGGTTTATTTGAATTATGTACTTCTTTTAGATATAATCATAGTATTAACGTAATTAAATTAAATTGTAATATCAAAGAAAATAAATTATATATAGCATCAGTTGATGATAAAAAATTGACGATAACAATTAATGGAATTGAAAATATTTTTTATATCAATGAATCAGAAGCAATAAAAGCTGATTTTATAAAACAAAATAATTTAAATGAAGAGCAATTTGGAGATTTAATGAATACTTCTTTAATTAAATTTAATACTACAACTACTGATGAAGTAGTAAATATGTTTAAAGTTAAAAAAAGTCAATTAGTTGCTTTTGTAACTAAAGAACTCACTATTCAAAATGCTTTAAATTTGAAAGCTTTATATAATTTTATAAGTAATACTAATACTAATGTTTTTGTATTAGATATTGATACTTTAGAAGCAAGTGAAATAGAAAAGTTTAGCAAAATAGATATCAAAATTAGTGACATAATTAAACAAGCTCCTAAATCAATTTCTATATATAATATTGGAAATAAAAAACATGAATTAATAACTGGAATTGAAGTAAAAGCATTTAGTGAAGTAGATAGTTATCAAATAAAGGAAGTTTATAGTGAAACTAATTAACTTCCAATTTATTATTATATTTACAGGTTTAATCTTATCAGTAACTAGTTTTTTTATGATTGGTGATTATATGCAAAAAATAAATCAGCAAAAAAAATCTATCATAGTTCTAAATCAAGATAATAAAAAATCGATAAATGAATTTCAAACTTCAAATATAGCAACGATAGAGAATACCACGATAGAAAAAATAACTTCAGAAAAAAAAATAACCGAAGAAACCACAACTAAAAAAATAATTTCGACAACAAAAGTAATTCCAACTACTAAAGATGAAGTGATTTTTGATGGATTAACTGAAAATGACTTAACAATTAAATTAAATAAAAATCTCAATAATGTTTTAGATAATATGGGCCTTTATTTTAGCGCTTATACTAAAAAGACGGGGCTTGATCCATATTTAGCAGTTGCAATTATTCTTCAAGAAACTGGTTGTAAATGGAAATGTTCCTCAATAGCAACTAATTGTAATAATGTTGGAGGAATAAAAGGAACTCCATCATGTAATGGTGGTTCTTATAAAAGATATGAAACGATCGAAGAAGGAATTAATAGCTATTTAGATATGATTTATAATAATTATTATCTCAAAGGATTAAATACGCCCGAATTAATGAATCCAAAATATGCATCCAGTAATGAGTGGAGTATAGCGGTTAATAAGTATATTAATACAATTAGAGAAAGCTAATTGTATTTTTTGTTTTATTTTGTTACTATTAATTATAGGTAGGTGCATAATATGAGCTACAAATGTAAAATATGCGGATTTATTCATGAAGGAGCAATACCAGATGGTTATTATTGCCCAATATGTAAAACAACATTATTTGATTTTGAAAAAATCGAAGAAGAACCTAGAAAAAATAATAAAGAAAAAAAGAAATCGGAATAATAGATGAAGTGATAAAGTAAAAGTAGACACATAAAAAAGATGTGATCTGCTTTTCTTTTGTTATAATTTAAATAAGGAGATGATATTATGGGAAGACCAAAAGGCATTTCTACTTCAAGAAGAAATTGGAG
>JAQVZB010000033.1 GCA_029004695.1 Bacilli bacterium
TATTTAGATGATATATCATTTAATATTAATGCTATGCCAAGAAAAATGTTTGACTTTAAATGTGCTTATGATATAGAATTAAATTATATTTAAGTGGTGCGGTTGAGATTACAATAAACAAAAAAGACAAATTTAATTTGTTTTTTTTAAATATTTGATTAAATATTTAATAAGCCAACTAGGTGTTTTAAAAATTATTTTTAAATCATACCAAAAAGAAATTTTATCATAATATATTTCATCATATTTTAATTTATCTTTATGACTTATAGTTTGAGCCCCAGAAGCTTGGGCAAGTCCAGTTACTCCAGGTTTTAGTAAATATCTTTTATTACTAATTTTTCCTGGTGGTAGTTTTTCATTAATTATAAAAGGTCTTGGTCCGACAAATGACATATCACCTTTTAAGATATTAAATAATTGAGGTAATTCATTAATTCTAGTGATATCTAATATTTTAGATATTTTAGTATATCTAATATAATCTGGCATACCTCTTGTATTTAAAGTTTTAGTTCGAAATTTATACATTTGAAAAGGTTTTCGATATCTTCCTTCTCGAGGAGTTACTTCATAAAAGATTGGCATTCCTAAATTAAAATAAATAATTATTCCCGTGATTAACATAATAGGTAAGGTAATAATTATTAAAATAAGAGCTAAAATAATATCACATATTCTTTTAACATATTTTCTATACATATTAATACTCCTTAATATAAAATAATCCTAACATAATGTTTTTAAAATAACAATCTTTACTCTTAATCTTTTATTTGTTAAAATATTAATATAGGAAGTGAAAATTATGTTAAAAGATTTAATAAATAAAGAAGTAAATGTTTGTTATGAAGTAGGATATAACTATAAGTGTCTAAAAGGTGTCGTTACTAAAGTTACCACTGATTATTTAACCATTGATAATAAAGTATTAATTTCGACTAAAAAGATAATTAAAATTGTTGTAAAAGAAAAAAAATAATATATAGAAAAAAAGGGATGATAAAAGTGAAAGTTTTAGTAATTGGGAAACCGACTTATAATTTTATATTACCATTAGATAAGTTTTTAACTGAAGGGTCTAAAATTAATATTAATGAAAGGATTGAAGTTGCAGGTGGAGCTTCCGTATATGTAGCTTCTTTATTAGGTAAGTGGGGATTGGATGTAGCTTATACGGGATTAGTTAGTAATGATCCATTTGGAGCTAAAATAAAGGCCCAATTAGATAGTTTTAATGTTAATACTAAATTTATTGAAATTAATTATGAAAATCCTAATTGTACTAGTATTAACTATATTATTATTAATAAAACTAATGGTAGTAGTACGGAAATAATAAGAAGTGATCCTGAGTTTAATCTTACTAAGTATAAGTATGATTTTGTCCCTGATTACATTATAATGGATGGTACTGATCCAGCTGGTTCTTTTGCCGCTTTAAATAATTTTCCTCATGCTACTAGTATCTTATTTGCTAATAAAGTATCTGAAAAACTTTATGATTTAAGTAAAAAATGCAACTATGTAGTTGCTAATACTAGTTATGCTAAAGCTTTAACTAAATTAGAACTTGAAATTAAAAGACCAAAAGCATTAGTAAATTTAATGCAAAAAATAAAAGACTTAAATAAAGCTCAATATATAATTATGATGAGAGAAAACGGCGTTCTTTATGCTAGTAATAATCAAGTTAAAATGATTCCGGCTATTCAAATCGAAAAAAAAGAAGATGATACTCATTCTGGTTATATGTTTTTTGCCACCTTTGTATATGGAATAATTAATAATTATGGTATGGATAATAGTGTCAAAATAGCTAATATTGCCGCTGGTTTATCATTAACTAAAGTAGGTAGTATAAATGCTATGTTAGAGTTAGCAGATGTTTTAAAATTAGCGGGTTTAAAAGAAGTAATCGAATCTGTAGATACTGAAGTGTTAGACTAATGAATCCCTTTTTAAATATTCTTCCTCAAATTGATGTTCATGGATATACTGCTGATTTAGTAGTTTATCCAATAAGTGATTTTATTAATGATAATATTAAATTAAAAAACTATAAAATAGTTATTGTTCATGGAATTGGAAAAAGTATTCTAAAAAACACGATTAGAAATCATTTTTCTAGAGATAAAAGAATTAAAAAGTTATATGGTGATTCATTTAATTTAGGGGTTACTATTATTGAATTAAATAAATAGTTATGTTAAGATAAAAAGCCTGGGTGATTAACATGTTTGTAGATGAAGTAATAATAAAATTAGTAGCGGGAAAAGGTGGAGACGGATGCACCTCTTTTCGGCGTGAAAAATTTGTTGAATTTGGAGGACCAGATGGTGGTAATGGGGGAAGAGGGTCCGATATAATTTTTAAAACTGATAAATCACTTCGAACTTTAATTGATTTAAAAATGCTAAAATTAATTAAAGGAAAAAAAGGCGTAAATGGATCAGGAGCTAATAAAAATGGTGCTAGTGCTGAAGATATTATCATAAAAATACCAATGGGAACAATGATAACTAATATGGAAACAAATGAAGTAATAGCTGATTTAGTAGCTGAAGATACTGAAGAAATAATTGCTCATGGTGGAAGAGGAGGACGAGGCAATAAAGCCTTTGCAAATAATGCAAATAAAGCTCCTAAAATGAGCGAGTTAGGTCAACCTGGTGAAGAATTAACGATTAAATGTGAATTAAAAATGCTAGCTGATGTTGGTTTAATTGGTCTTCCAAGTGTTGGTAAAAGTACCATTCTTAGTATGATAAGTAATGCAACTCCTAAAATTGCTCCTTATCACTTTACAACTTTATCTCCCAATTTAGGAGTAGTTAAAATATATGATGATACCTTTGTAATGGCTGATTTACCAGGTTTAATCGAAGGGGCTAGTGAAGGTTTAGGTCTAGGCCATAAATTTTTAAAACATGCTATGCGAACTAAAGTAATTGCTCATGTTATCGATATGGCAGGATCAGAATTAAGAAATCCGATTGAAGATTACGAACTTATTTTAAATGAAATATCTAAGTATGATGATAAATTAATCAATAAAAAAAATATCATTATTGCTAATAAAATGGACTTACAAAATGCTAAAGCAAATTTAAAAAAATTTAAGGAAAAATATCCTAATGAAAAAATATTTGAAATTATTGCAATTAAAAAAGAAGGCTTTAATGATTTATTAATCTATTTAAATGAACTAGTTAAAAAAACTGATACAGAACTTTTATATGATAATACTAATAAATCTCATATTTTATATAAATATACAGAAGAAAAACCATATACAATTAATAAAGAAGGTAACATATGGGTTATAAAAGGCAAAGTAGTCGAAGATTTACTCTTAATGACGCGTTTTAATGAAGATGAAAATATTTTAAGATTTTCTCGAAAACTTACCGCTATGGGAGTTGATGAAGAATTAGAATCTTTAGGAGCAAAACGTGGTGATGAAGTTAAAATATTAGATTATATATTTAATTTTAAAGATTGATACTAGAAAATAGTATCTTTTTATTTGATATTTATGTTATATTATTTAGTGGGTGATTTAATGAATAAATTTTTAGACTTATTTGAACAAGAAAAGCCATTAATAGGTATGTTACATTTAGGAAAAAGAGGTTTCTATAAAGAAACTTTTAATCTAACTAAATATGAACTAAATACTTATTTAGATAATGGTTTTGATGGGGTAATTGTTGAAGATTATTTTGGCAATTTGGATGAAGTAGAAAGAACATTAGAATATTTATATGTCTTAAGAGATGATGTTATTTATGGTGTTAATTGTTTAAGAGATTATAAAATTGCTTTTGAATTAGCTCAAGCTTATAAAGCTAAATTTATTCAGATTGATTCGGTAGCTGGTCATTTACCAGTTATTGAAGATGAAAAATATGCTAAGGAATTAAATGAATTAAGAAATTTAATTGATATACCGGTTATAGGAGGGGTTAGATTTAAATATCAACCTTATCTATCAGGAAGGTCACTTAAAGAAGATCTTGAATTAGGAATGCAAAGAAGTGATGGGATTGTTGTTACTGGTGATGGTACAGGACTTGAAACACCACTTAAAAAAGCTGCTGAATTTAAATATTTTATTAAAGATTTTCCTTTAATTATTGGAGCTGGATTAACTCTTGCTAATTGTATTCCGAGTTTAAAGGTCGGTGATGCTGCCATAGTTGGAAGTTATGTTAAACATAATCATAAGGATATTGGCATCGTATCAGAAAAACATGTTAAAAGATTAGTTTATAAAGTAAATACAATCAGAAAATAAATATATTATCCTCCTTTCGACAATATATTTTTTTTTGAGAGATTATAATATTAGTGGTGATATAATGAGAACTTTTTATTTATTTAAAATAAATGATGATTATAGTAACTTAACTAAAAATATTCCTTTTAATCTTTACAATACTTATTTAAGTATCAAATTAAGTAATAAAAATAATCTTAATTATTTATTTAATCAATATAAAAGTATTACTAATCAAATATTAATATCCGAATTAAATAAATTATTATATTTAAAAATGAAAGATATGGATGGCTATAGCATCTATCGAAATGTTCATATGTATAATAATTATTATAGTGATGAAGTAAGTAAGTTAATTATAAATAATAGTTATTTAATCTTAAAAAGCAATAAATCTAATAGTACTTTTTTTACGGTTTTAAATGATATTCCCAATCTATTTGTTATCGATTTTGAAAATAAGGATTATTTTTGGCTTGATAAATTTGATAATTTAAGACTTGCCCCTCAAAGTACTTATAGTGTATAATAAAAAAAGGAGTGATATGAATGTTACAAGATATTTTATTAGTAGTATTTGGATTAATAGTAGGGGCTTTATTAGGTTTTTTTCTTTGTAAATTGTATATGCAAAAATATTTAAAGAAAAATCCCCCAATTAATGAAAAGATGATTGAAACATTAATGAGTGGTATGGGAAGAAAACCTAGCCAAAAACAAGTAAAACAATTAATGCAACAAATGAACCGTATGCAATAACATGAAAATAGATTTAAGAAAATTATATGCAATAAACAATATTGATTTAAATGAAGAAATAATAATTCCTGAAGAATACTATAAAACAATGGATATTATTAAGACTGGTCCTTTAAGAGTAAAAGGTAATATAATGATTAATAATCAGGATGAAATAGTCCTTAATGTTAATATTAAAGGAACATTTATTTTACCTTGTGCAATTAGCTTAGAAGAAGTAAATTATGATTTTAATTTCGATTTAAATGAAATAATTACAGAAACTAATAAAAAAGGTGATTTTGAACTTGAATTATTAGACATTTTATGGGAAAATACTGTTCTAGAGGTTCCAATTAGAGTTGTAAAAGAAAACCTAAGTACTGATAATATAAATGGTGAAGGATGGGAACTAATTAGTTAACATAACAAAAACGGGAAGGAGTGATACTGTGGCAGTACCGGCAAGAAGAACTAGTAAAACTAAAAAAAGAATGCGTCGTACACATTTAAAGAAAACAGCTCCAAAAGTTGTAGTATGTCCTAATTGTGAGGAAGCAATAATGCCTCATCGAGCATGCACTAAATGTGGTTATTATAAAGGAAAAGAAATTATAAAAATTAACAAAAAAGAAAGTTAATTTTTTTTAATTGTAAAACCTTTAAAGATATAATATAATTTAAGTAGAAAAGAGTGATAGTATGAATGGATTTCATATCGAAAATAATTTAGAATATTTATTGCCTTTTTTGGGAGTTGCGTGGTTTTTAATTTTATTTTTTTTATTAATAGTATTTGCTTTATTATTATTATTTATTATTACTAGGTGGATAATATTTCGAAAAGCTGGTTTAGAAGGTTGGGAATCAATCGTGCCTTTTTATAGTTCTTGGTCTTTAGTTAAGATTTCTGGTATTAGTTGGTGGTTTTTCTTTATTATTAATGCTCCTTTTTTTACCTTAATTTTATCTCTTGGATTACTTACTCCTTTTGGAGGGATAATAGCTTTAATAGGATCATACTTTGTTTATTATAATTTAGCTCTTAAGTTTGGTAAAGAACCAATTGTTTATGGCTTAGGTTTAACTTTTTTGCCATTTATTTTTTATCCGATTTTAGCATTTGGAAAAAGTACTTACAAAGATGTAAAAGTAAGTTCTTATGGACCTATAAATGAGAATACAATAAATAATAATTTACCGAATAATGATAAAAAGAATAAAAATAACAAATTTTGTAAGAACTGTGGCAATCAAATAGATGATTCGAAATTTTGTTCAAATTGTGGTACTAAAACAGAAAAATAAATTTAATTTTTTTTTTTAATTTCCTATTTTTGAAAAATAATATTTGTTATGATAATTATAATTAATATTTTGATAAAATTTAATTTTACAATTAAAAAAACTTCTTATTATTAAAAATGAATTGAGTTTTGTCATGCCTCAGAAAAAGAAACTTCAGCAGTGAGTAAATCTATTTTATAATCTAAATCTCTGTTACTATATGCTTCATGAGCGGTGAATTTTGATAACTTCCCTCCATTAAAATCATTTGGACAAATTAAATTAGGTGAAAGTGAAGTATTTATTCTGTCATATGAGCCATAATAAGTTGTATTTATTCCATAACCATTTCCACTAATAATACTTTTATCATTACGCGAGATGGTATCAGCTAAATATGATGAGTATTGATGCAATTTTATTTTACCTTCAACTACAATATCTAGCGGAACAGGTACTGCTTCGTCCCCTTTTGTAGTATCATGATAACTGAGGTCGAAAATTTTTTAAAAAAAGCTTTCTTAACAAATATAATTTCTTAGTTTACTTAAGTTCTTGATTTAAATTCCAAAAGTTTTTCCAAGGATCTTTTCGGTTTAATCTTTTTATAGCATCTTGCATTGTAATTTCATCAGGAGCAATTTTATATAATTCACGCCAGAAAATCGGCATTGAAATGGTGCCGTTTTTTTTAATTCTAAGAGAATATGGAGCTACACTAGTAGATCCTTTAATATTACGCATCCAGTCAATAAAGATTTTATTTTTTCTTAGGCTTTTTCGGTCATTAGCTACATAACAATCAGGCCATTTTGTTTCCATGTAAAGGGCTATGTTTTTAGCGAAAGCTTGAAATTTTTTCCAACTAGTTGAAGGTTTTATTGGTACTACGACATGATAACCTTTGCCGCCACTTGTTTTCAAAAAAGATACTAATTTTAAATCATCAAGGATATCTTTTAAATCTTTTACTCCTTGGCGAAGATCATTTAATTCTAATTTTTTATCAGGGTCTAAATCAAATACCATCAAATCTGGTTTTGATAATGTTTTAGCTTTAGTTCCCCAAATATGAAACTCAACTGAATTCATTTGGACTTCTGATATAAGCCCAGTAATATTTTTAATATAATAATAATCTTCTTTAGTTCCATCTTTACTTTTTATTTTAACTTTTTTAAGACCGTGGTAGATGTTTTCCATATGCTTTTTATAAAAACAAGTTCCATTTATTCCATCAGGACAGCGAATAGTACTAATGATTCTATTTTCTAAGTAGGGAGCCATTTTTTTATATATAGTTTGATAATATAAGGCAATATCTTGTTTACTTATTTGAGAGTCTGCAAAAATAATTTTATCAGGATTAGTTATCTCGACATTTTCTATAATACATTTAGTATTAATTGCCTTTTTTTTAGGTGATTTTTTATCATTATTAATTTCTCTAATAGTTAAACCGGTTTTGATACTGGTCATAAAATGGTCTATATAAGCTGTGTTTTTACTATAAGAATCTTTTTCTTTAATAAGGAGCCAATTATCATCTTTCATGCGGACTAAAGTCCAGTTACCATTAAGTCTTTTGCCTTTTAAAGTGAATTTTAGTGTTCCCTTTTTTAAACCTTGTTTGGGATTATTAATAGGAATCCAAAATCCTTTATCCCAAAGCATGACTGTGCCACCACCATACTCACCCTTAGGAATAATACCTTCAAAATTTTGATAATTTAAAGGATGATCTTCAACTTTAATAGCTAATCTTTTGTCATGAGGATTAAAAGAAGGTCCTTTAGGTACGGCCCAACTTATTAAAACGCCATCTAATTCTAAACGAAAGTCATAATGATCTTTTCGAGCTAAATGATGTTGTATTGCATAATGAAGTTTAGTCGAGCTAGAAGCTTTTATACCTTTTGGTTCTTTGGTTTTATTAAAATTTCTTTTTTGATTATATTTTATTAATTTTGTTGTCAAAATCTTTATCCTCCATACCTTTATTATTATTTTGGAATTATAATAGAAATTATACTTCATTCTTAACAATTTAATTATCGTGTGTTATAATATTCTTAGATAGAAGGTATATTTAATGAAAAAAAATAAGATAATAATTAATTACTGTCCTAATTTTTATAAAATTATTAATTTTGATTTTTTTGAAGGTGATTATATTTCCAAAAAGTTAATTGAGATATATAAAGATTTTATTTTTGATATAGATTTAGATAATGAAGATGATATTTATATGGTAAAACAAATGGATTTAGTGGTAAATAAATATATTGAAGATTATTATTTTCGAAAAGAAATGCAAAGAAATATGCTTAATATTCGCGTAAAAAAATCTTCTCGATTAGTTAGAGATATAGCTCAAAGTATCATTAATTGTTTTGATTCATATGAAAATGGTTATACAAGGAATATATATTTTGCAAGGTGGATATAAATGAAAGATGAAGATTTTTATATTGAAGAAACTAGTCCCTTAAAAGTTTTTTTGATGTCTTTATTAATATTGTTTATAATAGGGGTTTTTGGTGGCCTTTACTATTTTTATTTTTATTATAATGAAGTTAAATTAAAAAATATAACAATTGAATTAGGAAATCCAGTACCTAATGATATTGACAAATATATAAATGATCATAAAAATAAAACTTATAAAACTGATATGTCTAATATCTCAGTTGATGAAAAAGGAAATACTAATAGTGTTGGTGAATATAGTTATTTAGTTTATGTTGGAAAAGAAATCAAAAAGGGAAAAGTATATGTTAAAGATACAACGGCACCAATTGTAAAGCTTAAAGAATTAACAGTCGGTTTAAATGAAGTTTTTGAACCTGATGATTTTTTAGAATCGTGCATTGATTTATCACAAGTATGTTATGTAAATTATGCCAAAGAAGCTGATGAGAATTTAAATTCGGCTGTCGGTGAATATCAAGTCACTTTAGAAATAAAAGATAAATATGATAATATAGCTAAAGAGAAAACCAAGTTAATTGTTAGTGAATCATCTTCATTAAGTGCTACAAAAGCTAATGATATGGAAGTATCTAGTATCTACCCAATAGATAATAACTGGAATAAAGTATTTACAATAAAATTTATTAAAGGTATATCAGAACAAGATAAAACCTTTGAACAAAAAATATTAGAAATAACTAATTTTGATTTTGGTTCATTATTTGAAGAAAAAATTAAAAATCAAACCTTATTAACTATCTATAATAAATATAATTATGTTATTGGTTTTTCAATAAAGTTAGAATTTGATAATGGGGAAATAATCTATGTTACTGAAAAAGAATATCAGAGTGTATAAAAAGATTGAAAAAAATAATGACTTTTGTTATAATGAGTTTACCTTTTAATTATTAATTAAAAGATAATTAATGGCGGTGTAGCTCAGTTGGCTAGAGCACTCGGTTCATACCCGATAGGTCGGGAGTTCAAATCTCTCCGCCGCTACCAAATGAATGAAAATGACTTCGAAAAGTAGAAAAAAGAATATATTATAAATAATATTTCATAATTTTTCTGAAAGGAGTCATTTTATATTTCCCTAGATTTATTGTAGTTGTAAAAAAGATTTAATCTCCAATTTTGGAGATTTATATTAGATCTTCAAAAGTAGCAACTTTAAAATATAAAGATTTAATGATATAATTAAAAGCGGTGACATATGTGAAAGATATAGTTGAAATTAAAAATGCAAACATTGATTATGGTGGGAAAGCTTACGGATTGGCAAAATTAGCCAAAAAAGATATTCCAGTTCCTAATGGTTTTGCATTATCTAATAAAATCATATATAAAGCAATAAAAAATGATAAAGATACAATTGATAATATTTCGGTTTTTTTAAATAACTTAGAAGATAAATTAGCTGTGCGTTCTTCAGCAGCTAATGAAGATGGTAAAAAGAAATCCTTTGCGGGGATTTTCGAAACAATATTAAATGTTGATAATGATTTAAATAATGTTTTAGATGCTATTAAGGTAGTTGCTGAAAGTGCCAATAAAAAAAATGTATCTAATTATAATAAAGGCAATAATTTAATGAATATAATTGTTCAAAATATGGTTTCTCCTTCTATTTCCGGAGTGGCTTTTACTCAAGCAATTGATTACTTTGGAAAAACAGTATTATTAATTGAATATGTTAAAGGTACAGCAGATAAATTAGTCAGTGGTAATGTTACCCCAGAAAGAATAATATTAAAATATAGTGAAAATGGTAATATAATTCCAAGCAATAATAAACTTATTAATATTCTTATACCTTCTTTACAAAAAATTATTAAGGAATTTAATATTCCTACTGATATAGAATGGTGTATCGATAAAAATAAAAAACCTTTTTTTATCCAAGCTAGACCTATTACTCAAAAAGTTTTAATTAATAGTTTTACTGAAAAAGCTAATTTTTGGTTTAAGGAATTTAGATCTCCTCTTTTTTATTCAACCGATCCTAATAATAAAATTTATTATACCGATGTAATTTTGTTTTTTAAAAATAATATTACCCATGCTTATAATTTAAATAATAAAGAGAAAAAATGTGCTTTAAGGGGATATAAAAATTTTACTAATCCAGTATGGATAAAAAAATATGAAGAGCAAATTGAAAATATCAAAAAAGAAATAAATATAACTAAAGAGAATTATCAAAATATAAGTGATTTATCAAATAAAGAATTTGCTACTAGTTTTTTTAAATTTTTAAATTTGCTATGTAAGGTTGGAAATATATATAATAAAACTGAGCCATATATGCTTGAAATAATAGAAAAAAACGAATTAAAATATCATACTTTAATTGAAAAAATAAGTGAATTAAGATGGGAACTAAGAAAAGAAGTAGAGTCAACTTATCATTTTCTTTATAGCACTTTATTAAGAGAGTTATCTAAAAGATATAAAGTTAATTTATTTGATTTAAATTATTATACTTTTGAAGAACTTAAAAATTTATTTAATAATATTAAAGTTGATGGAGTAATTATTAAGGAAAGAAAAAATGGTTTTGCATTAATATGTGA
>JAQVZB010000034.1 GCA_029004695.1 Bacilli bacterium
TGGAGGATAAACTTTTTTTTTATGATTAAATATGATACACTATAGATATAAGAAAGTAGGAATTTTAAGATGAAATTAGAAAATAAAAGGGTAATAGTAACTGGCGGTGGCTCTGGGGTAGGAAAAGAGTTAGTAAAACAGCTAATAGATAAAGGTGCTTATGTAAGTGCGTTAGATATTAATGAAGAAAATTTAATATCATTAAAAAAAGAATTAAATAATAATCGCTTATTTATTTATAAAATTGATGTGTCAAATGATGATAATATTAAAACCTTTAAAAAAGAATATTTTAAAGATCAACCTTGTCTAGATGTTTTAATAAATAACGCTGGTATTATTCAACCATTTGTTGATATTAGTGAATTAGATATGAAGATTATCGAAAAAGTAATGAACGTTAATTTTTATGGCCCTCTAAAATTAATAAAAGCCTTTATTAATGAACTAAAAGAAAGAAATGAAGCATATATATTAAATGTTAGTAGTATGGGAGGATTTTTTCCTTTCCCTGGTCAAACTGCTTATGGAGCTTCTAAAGCTGCTTTAAGTTTACTTACTGAAGGTTTATATTCTGAATTACTTGATACTAATATTAAAGTTTCCTTAGTACTACCTGGGGCTATGGCAACTAATATTGTTAAAAATTCTGATATTAAAGTCGAAGAAAGTAGTAGAGAGGTTAAGATGTTAACTGCAAATGAAGCTGCATATGAAATTATTAAAGTAATTGAAAAAAATATCTTTAAATTATATCTAGGTAACGATTCTAAATTTATGAATTTTTTATATAAATTAAATTCAAAAGCAGCAATCAAAAAAATTAATAAATTAATGAAAAAATAAGGAGATTTATTATGTATCATTTTATTGGTATTGCTGGTTCTGGAATGAGCTCTTTAGCATTAATTATGCATAATTTAGGTTTTAAGGTTAAGGGTAGTGATATAGGTAAGGATTTTTTCACGACTGAAGAGTTAAAAAAACATGTAAAAATAACTAAGTTTGATGAAAAAAACATTACTAAAGATTTAATTATTGTTCAAGGGAATGCTTTTAATGATAATAATGTTGAAGTAAAGAAAGCCAAAGAATTAGGACTTAAAATCTGTAGTTATCAAGATATGGTTGCTAAATTAACCAAAATGTTTGAAACGATAAGTATCTCCGGTTGTCATGGAAAAACAACGACTACAGCAATGTTAAGCCATGTTCTTAAAAACATTTCTGGCACTAATTATTTAATTGGAGATGGCACAGGTTATGCAAATAAAGAAAATAAAACCTTTGTCCTTGAAGCCTGTGAATATAAAAGACATTTTTTAGCTTATAAGCAAAAATATGCAATTATTACAAATATTGATTTAGACCATATTGATTATTATAAAGATATTAATGATGTTATTGATGCTTATCGAAGTTTTGCATCTAATACAGAGAAAACTATTATAGCTTATGGAGATGACCCCTATACAAGAAAATTAAATGTTAATAAAGATATCTTATTTTATGGATTAGAAAAAAATAATGATGTAATAGCTAAAAATATCAAATATGATTCTAAAGGCACGACATTTGATGTCGATATTAATAATAAATTTTATAATAAATTTTTTATTAAATTTACTGGGCAACATATGGTTTTAAATTCCTTGGCTGTTATAAGTTTATGTTATTTAGAAAAGATGGATAAAAATAAAGTAAAACATGAATTAAGTACTTTTCTTGGCGCTAAAAGAAGATTTTCTGAAGAAAAAGTAAACAGTAATATCATAATTGATGATTATGCTCACCATCCTAAAGAAATTGAAGCAACAATTGAAGCAGCTAAGTTAAAATATTCTCATAAAAAAATAATAACAATCTTTCAACCACATACCTTTTCGAGAACTAAGATGTTTATTAATGAATTTATTGAAGTATTGAATAAAAGTGATATGACCTATGTATTAGATATTCATCCATCAAGAGAAAAGCCAGAAGACTTTCCTAATATTAATTCCAAATTAATAATATCTAAATTAAATAAAGGATTTTATATTAATAAAAACAATGCTGATGATTTATTAAAATATAATAATGTGGTTTTATTATTTTTAAGTCCTAATAGTTTAAAAGAATTAATTGATGATTATAAAAATAAAATAAATAGTTAAAATAATTTAACTTTTTATTTTACATTAATGCTGGTTTTCTTTGCAAATACTATATGTTTAAGATATAATAATTTTAAGGTGTGAGGCTAATGGCTAAGAAGAAAAAAAGAAAAGAAGATAATAATAAAGTAAAATTTAGTACTGAGTTAACCGGTTTAATATTAATTTTAATTAGTGTAATAGGAATTGGTTCTTTTGGTCCTGTTGGAGATTTAATAAAAGATTTCACTATTTTTGTCATGGGTGCTTGGTGGGCAATATTAATTGTATTATTTTTAGTTTTGGGAACATATATGATATTAAAAAGAACTTTACCTAAATTTTTTACGACAAGATTAATTGGTTTTTATATCTTATTAATTGCCCTTTTAACTTTATCGCATATGGAATATATTAAAAATAATCCAAATATAATGATCAATTCAATTTTTAAAGAAACCGTAGATAATTTTTTAAATACCATCAAAAGTGATAATTATTTTAATTTAAAAAATATGGGTGGAGGAATTATTGGCGCAGCATTTGCTTGGTTATTAGTGCTTGCTATTGATATAAAGGGAACTTATATTGTATTAATAGTTTCAGCGGTTTTTGGTCTAATAATGTTATTAGATATAAGTTTTGCTGATGTCTTTAATAAAATCAAAAAAATACTAAGTAGTATTAAAGAAAATGCTAAAGATAGCAGATTATTTAAAATGCCTAATGATGAAGATAATGATGATGATGATGTTTCTGATAAAATAATTGTCTCAAGTGCTGAAGATATTAAAAATATACATCTTAATTATTCCCCAGGTGAAAATTATAAACTCGAAAATTCTACTAATGGTAATTATAAATTACCTTCAATAAATATTCTTGATCCGGTAAAAAAATCAGGTAGAGTTAACTCGGCTGAATTTATAAACGCTAATAAAGTAGCTCTTGAAAGAGTTCTTAATGATTTTCAAATTACTGGTAAAGTGGTTGATATTCATGAAGGCCCTGCAGTTACGCAATATGAAATTGAAATTAAAGCCGCAACAAAACTAAATAGAATAACTAGTATCCATCGTGAGATAGCTTTAGCTTTAGCTGCTAAAGATGTTAGAATTGAAGCTCCTATTCCTGGTAAAAGTACAGTCGGAATTGAAATTCCAAATAAACAAATAGCAACTGTACCAATAAGGGAAATATTTGCAACAATTCCTAAAAATATGCAAAATGCTCAAATTTTAATAGCCTTAGGAAAAGATATAAAGGGTCGTACTTGTTGTGCAGATTTATATAATATGCCCCATTTATTAGTAGCTGGAGCTACTGGTTCAGGAAAATCAGTATGCATTAATAGTTTTATTGCTTCAATTTTAATGTATAAAAGACCTGATGAAGTAAAATTAGTCTTAGTAGATCCAAAAAAAGTTGAATTATCTAATTATAATGGTGTGCCTCATTTACTTTGTCCAGTCGTAACAGACCCTAAAAAGGCTAATATTGCTCTTCAAAAAATAGTTTCTGAAATGGATCGAAGATATGGTATTTTTGAAGATAAAGGGGTTAAAAATATATTAGTATATAATGAAATGATTACGAAACAAAATAAACGAAATGATACCAGTTTATCACTTTTACCTTATATAGTAGTAATAATCGATGAGTTAGCTGATTTAATGTTAGTTGCAGCTAAAGAAGTCGAAGATTCAATAATGAGAATTACGCAAATGGCTAGAGCAGCGGGTATTCATTTAATAGTTGCAACTCAAAGGCCATCAACTGATATTATAACTGGAATCGTAAAAGCAAATATTCCTTCAAGGATATCATTTACAGTTGCTTCTTATATTGATTCAAGAACTATTTTAGATACAACAGGAGCTGAAAAATTATTAGGTCGTGGGGATATGTTATACTTACCAATGGGTGAAAATCATCCTCAAAGAATTCAAGGAACATTTATTAGTGATGATGAAATAGGTAGATTAATTGAATATGTATCTAAAGAACAAATGGCTAATTATGATAATTCAATCCTTATTGCCGAACCTAATCATATGGCAGCAGGAGAAGGGTATGAACAAGAAGAATATGAAGATCCAATCTATAATGAAGTAGTCCAGTTTGCTTTAGAAGCAGGTAAAATAAGTGCATCATTACTTCAAAGAAGATTTAGAGTAGGATATAATCGTGCTGCTCGCATAATTGATTTGTTAGAAGAAAGAGGAATTATAGGACCTGCTAATGGCTCAAAACCTAGAGAAGTTTTAATGGCTTTAGATAAATCAGAAAAATAACAAAAAGCAAATGGTTAGTTTGCTTTTTCTATGTGGGAATGATAAAATTATTTCGGTGGTTAATAATGCTTAAAATTGATAATTTATATGTAGAAATAAATAATAAAAAAATCTTAAATGATTTTAATTTAGATATAAAATTAGGTGAAATTCACGGAATAATGGGGCCAAATGGTATCGGTAAAAGTACAATATGTAAAACAATAATAGGTGATTCTAATTATTTAGTTACTAAAGGAAGGATTACTTTTAATTCAAAAGATTTACTTAAATTAAATATTACTAAAAGAGCTAAAGAAGGAATCTATTTAATTACTCAAAATCCGATTGAGATACCGGGGGTTACAAATGCCGAAATGTTAAGAATTGCACTTGCTGAAAAAACCGGAGAAGTTGTAAATATCTATGAATTTAATAAAAAATTAGAAGAAACTTGTGATAAATTATCAATTCCTAGAAGTTTTATCCATCGAGGTATTAATGAAGGAATGAGTGGGGGAGAAAGGAAGAAAAATGAACTTCTTCATCTTTGGATGTTAGAACCTAAATTAATTATTTTAGATGAAATAGATAGTGGTTTAGATATTGATAGTATTAAAGTAGTATGTGATAATCTTAAAGAATATTATAATGATCATAAAGTAAGTATATTAATAATAACTCATGGACCTAAATTATTAAAATTATTAAATGCATCTTATGTTCATATTTTAAATGAAGGAAAAATAATTGAATCAGGTGACTTTAATTTAGCTTTAAAAGTTGGAAAAGAAGGGTATAAGAAATATAATAAGGCATATTTAGTAAGCGAGAATGAAAAAAATGAATAAACTAAATATGAATAATAGTATAATAAATGATGAAAATAATAATATAGTAGTTTCCAAGGATTCTATATTTACTATTATTAATCATAGTTTAAAAACTTTAAATATTGAAGTAAAAAGTAATTGTAAAGTTATAATAAATGATTTTAGGATAATAGATAAAGAAGAGACTAATATTGAAATAAAAACAAATAATCAATCAAGCTTAATATATAATCATTCATTTATTAATAAAAATAAATATGAATTAAATATTAATACTACTTATAAAAGTGAAGAGTCAGAAATTATATTAAATATCCATGGTATAAATGATAATGGTTCTAATACAACAAGTGTGAATGGTAATATGAGTGATAAAAAAAATAATATTTTAATTGAGAATATAAGACTAATTAATATAAATAATGGCAAGGGAATAATAATACCTAATATTTTAGTAGAAATTAGTAAGATAATCGCTAGTCATAATGCAACTATCGGAACTGTTTCGGAAGATGAATTATCTTACTTAATGAGTAAAGGGATAAGTAAATCTGAAGCTAAAAATTTAATATTAACTGGTTTCTTGATTAACTTATTTAAAGATAAAGAATTTACAACCAAAATGAAAGAAATAATTAATTGGAGGTGAAATAATGCATAGAGAAGATTTCCCAATGTTTAAACAAGATTATATTTATTTAGATAATGGTGCGACAACATTTAAACCCCAAATGGTTATCGATGCTATTAATGATTATTATTGTAATTATTCAGCAAACGCTCATCGAGGAGATTATTCAATTAGTTATAAAGTTGATCTTGAATACGAAGAAGCAAGAAAAAAAGTTGCTGAATTTATTAACGCTGATATAAATGAAATAGTATTTAATAGTGGAGCAACTGAAGGATTAAATACTATCGTATCTGGTTTTTTTGATAATTTGCTTGAACTAGGCGATGAAATTATTATTAGCAAAAGTGAACATGCCAGTAATGTTTTACCATGGTTTAGATTAGCTAATAAACATAATTTAAAAATTGTTTATGCTCCACTGGATACAAATTTACATATTACTTTAGAAGGAATTAAAAGTGTTATTACTCCTAATACTAAAGTAATTGCTTTAGCAGAAATAACAAATGTTGTCGGAGATGTAAGACCTATTAAAGAAATCTGTGAGTATGCTCATAAAAATAATATCTTTGTAGTTGTTGATGGTGCTCAAAGTGTACCTCATAAAAAAACGGATGTAAAGACAAGTGATGTCGATTTTTTAGTATTTTCTGGTCATAAAATGTGTGGTCCTACTGGTATTGGGGTCTTATATGGTAAAAAAGAATTATTAGAAGCAATTGATCCTTTAATATTAGGCGGAGGAATGAATGAATCTTTCGATAGTGAAAAAGAAATCTATTTGAAAGAAATACCTCAAAGGCTAGAAGCTGGAACTCCTAATATAGCTGGAGCAATTGGACTAGGTGCAGCGATAGATTATTTAGAAAATATTGGCATGGATAATATAAATATATATGAACAAAAATTAAAAGATTATTTAGGATCAAAATTATTGGAAATAGAACATATAAAAATTATCAATGAAGAAGCCGGAAGTGGTATAATAGCATTTAATATTGATGGAATATTTAGTCAAGATGTAGCTTATTATTTGAATAAATATAATATTTGTGTAAGAGCTGGTAATCACTGCGCTAAAATTCTAAAAAGTGTCACTGGAGTAAAAAATACGGTTAGGGTTAGTTTATATTTTTACAATACTTATGAAGAAATAGATTCTTTAATTGAATTATTAACAAATAAAGAAAAAATATTAAAGGAAATGATATAGTGAATACTGAATTAAAGAGACAAATAATGTTAGAAAATTATTCTAATCCTTTTCATAAAGAAACTAAAGGACAAGATTATATTAAATCAAATGGAAATAATATTTCTTGTATTGATGATATAAATTTATATTTAAAAATTGAAAATGATATTATTGTTGATGCTTATTTTGATGGTGAAGCATGTGCAATAAGCACATCTAGTACATCAATAATGCTTAAAAATATTATTAATAAAAATATTAATAATGTAAAAGAATACATTACTAATTTTGAGAATATGATTTATGAAAAAGAATATAATAAAGATATCTTAAAAGAAGCTCTAGTCTATGATGAAATTTATAAACAAGAAAATCGAAAAACCTGTGCAACACTTCCTTATGAAGCTTTAAAAAAAGCAATTGATAATAAATAAGAAATATGTTAATATTATTGGGAAAGAAAGCAATGATATAGGACTATAATTAATAACCTATTTATTTAGAGAGTTAACATTTGGTGAAAGTTAATTAATAGGATTAATGAATCTACCTATTAGTGAAGTTAAAATCTTCCGGTCTTAAGATCGTTATAAAAAAAAGTGAAATAAAGGATGGTACCGTGCATTTGCACTCCTATACCATCTTTTTTTGTTAGAAAGGATTTATAATGAAAATAATTAATGATATAATAATGTTTAGAAAGTCCAAGGTCTTTTTAAACAAATTAAAGAAAAAAAAAGAAAGAAGATGAAAAAATGATCGATATAAAATTAATAAGAGAAAATAAAGATAAGGTCAAAGAAAATATCAAGAAGAAATTCCAAAATGATAAATTATCTTTAGTAGATGAAATATATAATTTAGATTTAAAATATCGTGAGATTAAACAAAAAGCTGATAATTTAAGAAGTGATAAAAATAAAACTAGTGATAAAATTGGTTCTTATATGCGTGATAAAAAAATTGAAGAAGCAAATAAATTAAAAGATCTGGTTCAAAATTATAATGATGAAATAGCATCATTAGAAAAAGAAGAAATAAAATTAGAACAAGATATTAGAAATAAAATGATGTTAATTCCGCAAATAATTCATGACTCAGTTCCGTTAGGTAAAGATGATACGGAAAATGTTGAAATTGAAAGATTTGGAGAACCTATAATACCTAAATATGAAGTACCTCATCATGCAGATATTTTAGAAAGTATTTCGGGACTTGATAAAGAATCATCAGGTCGAACTAGCGGATCAGGATTTTATTATTTAATTGGTGATGCAGCTAGATTACATTCGGCTATGCTTAGTTATGCTAGAGATTTTATGATTGATAAAGGATTTACTTATTGTATTCCTCCTTTTATGATTCGTTCTGATGTCGTAACTGGAGTTATGTCATTTACGGAAATGGAAAATATGATGTATAAAATAGCAAATGAAGATTTATATTTAATTGGTACTAGTGAACACTCAGTCATAGGAAGATATAAAGATCAAATAATTAAAGAAGAGAGTCTTCCGATAACAATTACTTCATATTCACCATGTTTTAGAAAAGAAGTAGGAGCTCATGGGATAGAAGAAAGAGGAATATATCGAGTCCATCAATTTGAAAAACAAGAAATGGTAGTTCTTTGTAAAGAAGAAAATCATTTTGATTGGTATAACAAGATGTGGTCTTATACAGTTGAGTTTTTTAGAAGCTTAGATGTTCCCGTTAGAACTTTAGAATGTTGTTCTGGTGATTTAGCTGATTTAAAAGTAAAATCATGTGATGTTGAAGCGTGGAGTCCAAGACAACAAAAATATTTTGAAGTAGGTTCATGTTCAACTTTGGGCGATGCTCAAGCAAGAAGACTGGGAATTAGAACAAAAACTGATCAAGGTACAAAATATGTTTACACTCTTAATAATACACTTTTAGCTACTCCAAGAGGATTAATTGCCTTTTTAGAAAACAATATAAATGAAGATGGTAGTATTAATATTCCTATAGCTTTAAGGCCTTATATGGGAGGAAAAGAAATAATTAAGCCATAAAAAAATCATGAAATGGAATATTTTTATTGTACGCAATGCAAAATTACTTGCATAATGGAAAAAAATATGTATAATAGTAGCATTGAATGGGGGAAAAGAGCTATGATTAAAAATAAGCCTTCTGAAATGATGGTTTGGAAAAAATATTATAATGAGGAAGCTAAAAATATAGAATTTCCTAAAACGACAGTATATAATTTAGTATATGATATAAATAAGAATAATAAGGATAGTATTGCTATTTCTTATGGAGATAATGATATTTGTTATGGTCAATTTTTTGATAAAGTTGAAGAAGTAAAAGAATCATTAAAAAACAAAGTTAAACCTGGTGAAATAATAACAGTAGCTTCACTTAATACGCCTGAACTAATTTATTTATTTTATGCTTTAGGTGAACTTCACGCAATAACTAATATGATAGATCCTCGAACAAGTTATCAAGGTATTCTTGATTATATTAAAGAAGCAGATTCTAGTAAATTATTGGTAATCAATTTATTTAATGATAAATTAAAAGAAATTACAAAAGATTCTAATGTTAATGAAATAATAAATGTTTCATTAAGAAATTCAGCCAAAAAATTACCGTTTAAAGTTTCTTTAATCAGCATATTAACTGATATAAAAAAAGAATTACAATATCGAGACGAACATCATATTGATTTTGAAGACTATTTAAAAAAAGAAGGAAATATTGATAATAGTTTGTATGATTATAATTATAAAGAAGATTTGCCTTTAACAATAGTTCATACTGGAGGAACCACAGGTGTTCCTAAAGGAGTATTATTATCTCATGACGGATATAATGCAATGGCATGGCAATATAAATATTCAGGGATTAATTTACAAGCACATCATAGTTTTATGAATATGATGCCACCATTTTTAGCTTATGGTTCAGATATGTTTCATATGCCTTTTGTTATAGGGATGAAAGTGGTTTTAGTGCCATTATTTGATGCTAATAAATTTGATCAATTAATTCATAAATATAAACCTAATCATTTTGCTGGAGTTCCAAACCATATGATGAATTTAACAAAAAGTAAATTATTAAATAATAAAGATTTATCTTATATAATAACAGCAGCATCTGGCGGTGATGGAATAACTTGTCAAAATCATCAAAAAGCCAATGAATTTTTAATAAATAGGGGAGCTAAAAATGGAGTTAGTTCTGGATATGCACTTTCGGAAGTTAATTCAATATTTAGTGTTTGTGTTAATGAAAATGTTAAATATGGAAGTGCAGGATTTCCTGTGCCAGGAGCAAATGTCGGAATTTTTGATGAAAATAATAATGAACTTGGTTTTAATGAGATAGGTCAAATATGTATAAATACTCCTACTCAAATGATAGGTTATTATGAAAATGAAGCTGAAACAGAAAAGGTATTAAAAATCCACAATGATGGTAAGACTTGGGTACATACAGGAGATTTGGGATATATAGACGAAGATGGTTTTGTTTGGATTACTGATAGAATAAAAAATGTAATCGTAAGATTTGATGGATTTAAATTATATCCGAGTAAGATAGAAGAAGTAATCAATTCCCATTATGCAGTAGAAAATTCTAAAGTGGTTGGCATTATTGATTGTAATTATGATCAAGGTGAATTACCAATGGCATATATTAAATTAAAACCAGAATATGTCGAAATAGAATCCAAAATTTTAGCTGATATTAAAAACATATGTGAATCAAGATTACCTGAATATTTTTTGCCCGTTGATTAT
The DNA here is from genome assembly GCA_029004695.1 of Bacilli bacterium. GTDB lineage: Bacteria > Bacillota_I > Bacilli_A > RF39 > UBA660 > DUUS01. The sequence continues at coordinate 10,853 of JAQVZB010000034.1, forward strand.
AAAATCAAAGATTCTTTTCCACTTACCCCAATTGGTAAAGTAGATGTTATGAGATTAAAAAATGAAGATATAAATAAAAAAGTTTTAATAAAATCTAAAAAATATTAAAACTTTTTTATTGTGTATATTTGTAAATGATGTGAAACAATAAAGATAAAGAAATAATTCGATTTTATATTGAGTTATTTTTTAATTGCTATATTTTAATTCTAATTTTTTTTTATGTTCAAGTGGTGTTTTATAATTTAAAACTGCCATAGGGATATTATTTGATCTTTTTAAATATAATTTTGCTTGATATCTTAAATCATTCAAAGAGTAAAATTTAAGATAATTGTAAAATCTTTCATTATCACTTCTGTGAACTTCTTTCAATTTTTCCGTTGTGTCTTGGGGTTCTCGGCCTTATTTTATGGTGGTTCGCTGGGTGTCTGG